>CAMLMR010000001.1 GCA_946481335.1 uncultured Lactobacillus sp.
TCCTTACACATCATCGATTATCAATCTTGTTCAGTTTTCAAAGATCTACCATTTAATTAACTTGCTGCCTCAATTGACAACTTGTTAATCATATCATCTTATCAAAGCCGTGTCAACAACTTTTTTTATGACGTTTGCGTCATATCAATAACGCAACTCATTTATAATATCAAATTAATGACATCGTGTCAACATGTTTTGAAAAATTAATCGTTACCGCTTTGTAATCATTTTTGATTACCCCTCGCGACAACAAATAATATTATGCCAGGTAAATCCAGTAAAGTCAACACTTCTTTGTAAATTAAATAAAAAAAGTAGGTCGAATAATTCAACCTACTTTTCAATATTAATTTAACTATTTAATTCTCGCTAAGAAGTACTTCTTCTTACCTCTTCTAACAACGACAAACTTACCGTCAAATGAAGTACTTGGATCAATTTCGAAGTTAACGTCATCAACTTTTTCTCCATTAATACGGATAGCACCGTTGCTTACATCTTCTCTAGCTTGTCTTCTTGATGGTTCGATGGATGTATCATCAGCTAACCATTCAACAATGTTCTTCTTGTCTGCACTAACTTCAACTGAAGGCATGTTCTTAAACCCAGTTTCTACTTCAGCAGTAGTTAAGTCTTGAACATTTCCAGAGAATAATGCTTGAGTGATGTTTTGTGCTTCCACTACAGCATCTTTACCATGAACGAATTCGGTTACTTCTTCAGCTAAACGACGTTGAGCAACTCTCTTCCATGGTTCGTTCTTAACTTGTTCTTCTAATTCTTCGATTTCTTCCTTATTTAGGAAAGTAAAGTACTTTAAGTACTTGATTACATCCCTATCATCGGTGTTAATCCAGAATTGGTAGAATTCGTAAGGTGTGGTCTTTTCTGGATCTAACCATACTGCTCCACCTTCAGTCTTACCAAACTTAGTTCCATCGGCCTTAAGCATTAATGGAATGGTTAAACCAAATGCCTTAGCATCTGCGCCTTGGGTTTTATGAATTAATTCGATACCACCCGTGATGTTACCCCATTGGTCCGCACCACCAATTTGTAATTCAACACCATTGTTCTTGTATAGGTGTTCGAAATCCATCGCTTGTAGAATTTGGTAAGTAAATTCTGTGTATGAGATACCTGTTTCTAGACGACTTGATACGATTTCCTTGTTTAACATAGTGTTAACGTTGAAACGTTTACCGTAAATACGAAGGAAGTCTAATAATGATAGTTTTGAAGTCCAATCGTAGTTATTAACGATTTGGAACTTACCATCTTCACCGAATAAACTCTTCATTTGGTTAGTTAAGCATTCTTCATTGTGCTTAACTTGTTCCATACTTTGTAGTTTTCTTTCAGCCTTCTTACCTGATGGATCCCCAATTGAACCAGTAGCACCACCAATTAGAATAACTGGCTTGTATCCTGCTAATTGGAATCTCTTCAAAATCATAAATGGAATTAAGTGACCAACGTGCATACTGTCACCAGTTGGATCAATTCCTGCGTATAGACCAATCTTCTTTTCGTTTACTTCTTTCTTTAGGCCTTCAGCATCAGTTTGTTGATTAATAGCGCCACGCCATTGTAAATCATCGATAATGTCCATGTTTCTTCCTCCTAATAAAAAAGTCCCTGACAAATAAATTGTCAGGGACGAAATGTTTTTTGTTAATCCGCGTTACCACCCAAGTTATCGTATAAAATACGATCTCTTTCAATCATTTATAACGAAATGACGCGTCCAAAAATGGAAAGCTCTGTAGGTGTAATTCTTTAACGCGTTTGCCTAGTTCGCATTCCCACTAGGTTTCTGAATACACAAATCGCATTAAATACTGGTAACTACTTCTTAGCTTTATATTTAATAGTTACTATCATAATAATCAGCAAAGAAATAAAAGTCAACACTATTTAACTTGACTTAATTTTTGCTTAATTTCAGGCATCATCTTTTGAAGTGCTTCAGCTTGAGCCTTTTGTGTAAATTCAGCAGTTGCCTTCTTAATAAGTGCTTTTTGTTGTGCACTTGTCATCTTAGGGTTCTTCATCATTGCTGCCTTAACTTGAACTTGAACGTATTGTTCAGCCGCCATCTTCATTTGTGATTGAGCAGCAGTATTTGATCCACTAATTTCTTTAATAATAGTTGGCAATTGTTTTGCTTGGTTAACAGTTAATACCATCCAGCTCTTTGGAACATAGAAGTAGTTGTATGTTCTAACAAGAGTTGGTTTTTGTGCTAAACCAAACCATAGTCTGTTTGAGCTTGAATTGTATTCGTACTTAACAGTCTTTGTGACAAGCTTAGCCTTACTGTCGTTAGTAGTGATAATTTCGTTAGTTACCTTATTAGTCCCAGTGTGTGAGGGCTTAGTTGCCTTTTCATCTGTACGATAAATAACAACTTTATCTTTTCCGGATGTACCAATTGGTTGATAAAGTAGCATATCCATGCCCTTATCAGCACTTGAAACCAGCTTAGTTGATGTTTCATGACTTACTTTGTGCATACCATAGTGATTATGGAAATTAATAGTAATGAAGAAAGTTGAAAGAATAAATAGTACCGCAAACACGATTGAGGTACTAACGTGCAACACTTTGTTGTTAGTTAATAGGTTAAAACAAATAAAGAATAGGAATGCAGAAATGCATAGTACAAATAAAATCATTATTTATTTACCCCCTTTTTGTTGTCATGTAGCCAGAAGCTTGCGATGAATCCAACTATGATGAAGATTGCAGCTACCCAGAATGCAGCATGGTAACCACTTAAAGTGGCATCAATTGCTGAGTTCTTGTAAGCCAATGGATCTAGTTTTAATAATGACTTAGCAGGCATGTTGCTTGTAGTTACGTTTGATAGGATTGAAACCAATACGGCTGTGGCAATGGCAGCACCAACTTGTCTTACAGTATTGTTAACTGCAGTACCGTGGTTAATCTTGTCATCAGGTAATGCGTTCATACCATAAGTAGTTGAAGGCATCATTACAAGAGCCATACCGAATGTTCTTACAGCGTATAGGATAATAATGTAGGCAATTCCAGTGCTTTCAGTAATGTATGCGAATGGCAAAGTACCGAAGAACAATAGGATTAGACCAGTTGTGATTAGTTTTTTAGCTCCGTGCTTGTCAAAAATTTGACCAGCAAATGGTGAAACAATCCCCATCATTAAAGCACCAAGTAATAAACTTAGTCCTGAATGGAAAGCGTTCATACCACGAACAATTTGTAGGTATAGTGGTAGAACCATTTCAAAACCAACTAAAGCCATCATGGTAATTGATGATAGGATAGTTGCAATTGAGAACTTAGCTGACTTGAATACCTTAACATCTAGGAATGGTTTGTCCATTACTAATTGACGCCATATGAATAATGCGATGAAGATTGCACCAATAATTAATGTAGAGATAACTGTTGCGCTGCCCCATCCATCAGTACCAACTTCTGAGAAACCGTATAGTGCACTACCAAAACCAATAGTTGAAAGAATTAATGATAATACATCAATCTTTTCCTTCTTAGTAGGTAGGATTGGACGCATGTAGTATAGACCTAATAAGATCACGATTGCGACGATTGGAATAATAATTCCAAATAAATCACGCCATGAGTAGTTAATTAGAATCCAACCAGATAAAGTAGGTCCAATTGCAGGAGCTAATCCGATAACAACACCAGATAGTCCCATGGCAGCACCACGTTTTTCAGGTGGGAAAATTCTAAGCATGATAGTTTGTAGCAATGGCATTGTAACCCCAACACCAAGCGCTTGAATTAAACGAGCTGCTAACAAAGTACCGAAGTTAGGAGCAAAGAAAGCAAGAACAGTTCCAGCTTCAAAAATTGTCATAGCTCCTAAGTATAACCATTTAGTGTTAACACGGTTTGATAACCATGCACTAACTGGGATTGCAATCCCGTTAACCAACATAAATCCAGAAGTTAACCATTGAACAGTTGAAGTGTTAATGTCAAAGTCCTTCATTAATGTAGGAAACGCAGTTGCTAAAATTGTTTGATTTAAAATAGTACAGAAAGTACCAACCAATAAAATCAAAACAAGCATAATCTTGTTGTATGATTTACCGTTTGCATCTACATTCATAATCTAACCCCTTTTCATTAATATTTTTGTTTTCTCTATAAATTTCGACAATAACTAATATACAACTCGCGTTTTTCTTTGTCAACAAATTTGACAATGATATTAAAAAATATATAATAATTATTGATTATGTAACATCGCTTAAAAAATTTAAGAAGAAAAGGATGTGACACAGTGGAAGAAAAATATAGTATGGAAGACATTCAAGACTACTCAGATCGAATTCATAAACTAATGCAAGGCCTTGACCTATCGATTGGTATCGGTGGATTGTCTAGAACTTGTAACGTACCACAAAGCAAGATTAGATATTGGGAACAAAAAGGTTATATCCATTGCCAAAAGGGCGATAAAAATAAGAATCACCGTTATCCTTATTCATCAATCATTAAAGTTGAACTAATTAAATCTTTTTTGAACTCTGGATACACTCTAGCCAAAGCTGCTGAAAAAGCAGAAGTCTTTGATAAGACTGGCAGTCTACTTCATAGAATTGCTAAGCAACGATTCAATTGCATCGACATGGTCGATGAAAGACCAGCAATTGACATGGGTCCACTAAAAGACGATCCAGAAAAACATGTCTACTTTGTTGATTATGACGGCGATTTACAGGCTGAAATTATTAAGAAAAACTAAAAATGAATTCCAATTATGGAATTCATTTTTTATTTGTAATAATATTGAAACAATTGAGACTCATAGCTTTGATATATTAGGAATTTTAATTTATAATTAAAGTATGATAAATATGTGGTTTTATAATCATACATATGAACAAAAACTAAAATATCTTATTGTATTCTAATATCTTATTTAGTGGTCCTTAAAGGAGGAATTCATTTATAATGTGGTTTTTAGATATTATTAACGATTTCATTATCGGGTACCCAATTGTTGTGTCAGCAATTTGGATTGTTGGTGCTCTATACTGCAACATCTACCATCGTTCTGAAAAGTTCACCAAAGTGGATGGTTCTGAACTAGTATCAATTCTAGTTCCAGCTCATAATGAAAGCGATACATTGAATGAAGCGATTTCTGCAATTTCAAACATTGAATACAAGAACTTTGAAGTTGTTCTAATTGATGATAAAAGTGATGATGATACATTAGAAATTATGTACAAGTTGCAAAAGCATTATGCTGATCAATTTAGAATCAAAGTCGTTCCAATCGATGTAAACCAAGGTAAGGCCAACGCCATGAACCAAGGTTTCAAAGTTGCTGAAGGTGAATACGTTATCGGTATTGATTCCGATTCATTATTGGCAACTAATTCAGTAACAGAATTAGTTAAGACACTAAAGACTAATCCAAAACTTGGTGCCGTTGCTGGTAAGCCAGTTGTTAGAAATAGAACTACTGTATTAGGTCGTTTGCAACTCCTTGAATACATCGGTGTTATCGATATTATCAAGAAAGCTCAATCATACCTATACGGACGTATCAATACTGTTTCCGGTGTTATCGTTGGTTTTAGACGTGAAGCACTAGAAGATGTTGGTGGATGGCATACTGATGTTATCACCGAAGATATTGATATTACTTGGAGAATGTACCGTAAGGGCTGGAGCGTAAGCTACCAACCTACTGCTATTTGTTGGATTCTGGTTCCTGAAAACACCAGAAACTTAATCAAACAACGTCGACGTTGGGCTCGTGGTGGTATGGAAGTTATTGCTAAAAACAAAGACCTTCTACTAAAAGGCTCAATCACTCAAAAAGCTTTAATGTATGAGACAATCATTAGTAGCACTTGGGCTGTATTAACTGCATTAAGTACTATCTCTTACTTCTTTAACCTACTATTAATTCATGAAGTTCAATTAGATGGTGACGTTTTATTAGTATTAATCATCGTCAGTATCTTACAATTCTTCATTGGTTTCTATGGCTCACATGAAACTGCCCTACTAAGCTTTGTAGATTTACTACTAATTCCAGCTTACATTGTTTACTACTGGATGGTTAACTTAATCTCATGTATCTTAGCACTAGTTTCATTCTTCCTAGATCCTGAAAATGTAGGTACCTGGAGCAGTCCAGACCGGGGGGTAAAATAATTATGAAGAAAGATTTGAGAAAAGATTACGAAACATTCGTAATTAGAAAAAGCATCAGTCCGTTAAGACGTCTAACTCACTTTATCTTGTTTACAGCCTTATGGATTTATGTTGCCTTCGTTTTAGTCGTAAATTTCGCTTTTCTATTTGGTTTCTACAGTGATGATTTTGTTAGTTTTTACCTATTATTAAACCTAAACTATGTTCTATACATCAAATTGCTAATTGCAATTGCTGGATTAATAATTATCACTGCAATATACTCAACATTTAGATTAGTTCACTTACGGAGGTTAAACAAAAATGTCAAATAAGAATCAAAAAATGACAAGAAAACAACGTAAGATTATTGTTATTATTCTAGCAATCATTCTATTTGTAATTATGTCATTCACTATTCACAGATCTGTTGAATACGATAAAGGTAGTAGCGAATACTACGGATTAACTAAACAAGAAGAAAAAGCTAAAAACGGTATCTTGGTATTTTGTTACCACCGTATCTTAAAGAATAACTTCGGTGTTAACGTTTCAAGAACCCTATCAACAAACTCACAACTTCATGACTTTGACGTTCCTGCAAATGAATTCAAAGAACAAATGGAATTCCTACACAAACACCACATCAAAGTTATCTCTGGTTCAGAAATGGTTAAGATGACCAATTCAAAAAAAACTATCAAAGGTAAGTATGCTGTACTAAGTTTCGATGACATTGATAGAACTACTATCGATAACGCTATTCCAATCATGAAGAAGTACAACTACCCATTCACTACTTTCATTATTACTGGTAACACCGGTAGATATCGTGAAGGTACTCAATTAGCTACATGGTCACAAATCCATGAAGCTAGAAAAGAAGCTGGTAAATTAATGACTATTGGTGTTCACACTAATAACATGCATTACTTAACTTCAAACCTAATTCCAGTGTTTAACCTACCTAAGAACTACGACCGATTCACAAAGGACTTTGTTAAGTCACGACAAGTTCTAAAAGCACACACTGGTATTTACGCTGATTCATTCGCCTACCCTTACGGTGGTGGTACTCCTAGAATTTCACAATTCTTGGCAAGACAACCTCACTTAGGATGGGTTGGAACTCTTGATTCAGGCACTGTTTACAACAACGGTAACGGAAATCACACTGATCCAATTTACACACCTAGAATGATCATTAATACAAACAGTTGGCCAAGTATTAGAGAATGGTTCTTAAAGAAAAGCTAGCTAAAATAAAAAAGACATACGAATTTATCGTATGTCTTTTTTATATCCTTTTTTATCAAATAAAAAAGCCCTCTTACGAGGACTTTTTCTTATTATTACTTGTCTAATTTAGTCTTGTTTTGAACTTCTAGTTTATCGTTGAATTCGTAAACTACAGGTTCACCAGTCTTCATTTCAAGATCCATAATATCATCATCAGAGATTCTTTCAATGTACTTGCTTAATGCACGTAGTGAGTTACCGTGTGCAGCGATAATAACGTTCTTGCCGTCTAATAACTTAGGAGCAATTTCGTCAGCCCATAGAGGCATAACACGTTCTAGAGTAACCTTTAGGTTTTCACCACCAGGGATTAAGTTAGGATCTAAGTCCTTGTAACGACGGTCATTTACAGCTGAACCTTCGTCATCTGCACTCAATAGTGGAGGTAGAGTGTCGTATGAACGACGCCAAATGTGAACTTGTTCGTCTCCGTACTTTTCAGCAGTTTCTTTCTTGTTTAGACCTTGTAGACGACCGTAGTGACGTTCGTTAAGTCTCCAAGTCTTAGTTTCAGGTACCCATAGTTGGTCTGATTCTTCTAAGGCGTAGTGTAAAGTCTTAATAGCACGAGTTAGAACTGAAGTGTATGCGTAATCAAATTCTAGTCCTGCCTTCTTAACTAATTTACCAGCTTCTTTAGCTTCTTCTACACCCTTGTCGCTTAGGTCAACATCTTCCCAACCAGTGAATTGGTTTGAAAGGTTCCATTGACTTTGTCCGTGACGGATTAATACAAGTTTTGACATAGGTCGAAAACCCCTTTCTATTTCTTAAATCAACAATACAATTTTACACCAAAATGAAAAAATTTACATCCTATTTAACAATTCTCTTTATATTTATTGTCTTTTTGTTTTCACCCTTAACTCCTAAAATTTCTAGGAAGAAAGCTAGGATTGGTACAGAGACAATCAAGCCCCATGTTCCAAATATTTCTTCACCAATTAGTAAGGCACAAAATGTATAGAAAATTGGTAGTTCTGTTCTAGAAGACATTAATTTTGGATTCAAAATGTATGCTTCTAGGAAGTGGACCACAGCAATCATAATGATTAAGTATATGATGTACTTCAATCCACCTACAGAATACCCCACAATTGATAAAGGTACCAATGAAATGATTACCCCAGCAACTGGCACTAGACTTAGGAAGAAAATCATAATCGATAGAATTACCAATTGTGGAATTCCCATGAATGCCATGATTAAAGTAGTAAAGATAGTGTTAAATAGTGCAATTAAGAATTGTGCTTCTAGCACTACCCCAAATGTCTTGGTAAATGTCTTAGCAAAGTAGTAGACATCTTGGAAGAACCATGAAAATTCTGCATCCAAGAATCGTTTGCTAAACTCACCCATTGATTTTTCTTCTAATGTAAAGAAGAAACTCAAAATTAGAGATAAGAAGAATGTTACCCCCATTTGGCCTACACTTGATACATATTGAAGAATAATTGAAAAGCTGCCCTTCACTTCACTTAAGAAATTAGAACGGTGGATGAACTGAACAATCATTTCTTTAATTTGGGTAGTACCATGAAGGTTATTTGGATCTTCATAGAAATCAATAATGTGTTTTGATGCCGTAACAGCTTGGTCGTAAATTACCGGTGAGTAAATGGCAACCGCACTGACAACTCCAGCAATAAATAGTAGATAAGTCAAAATGACTAATATAGGTGCTGGAATCTTAATATACCTTCTGATGAAGCCAACCCATTTGGTGACTAGCAATGAGAAGATAAATGTTAGTAGTAACATACTCATCATTGAACGCATTAGATATAAAACAAAGATTATAAAAATTAATACACACCAGCGTCTTAATTTAACGTTGGCTAAAAATTTGTCCCACAGTTTCATAATTCACCCCGCTATTTAGTTATGCTTTAATTATAACATTTTACAGAATAAAAAATAATCAAATTAGTCGGTGTCTTTACTTACATAAAGTACCCTCATAAGAGTATAATAGGTTCGTGGTTTTATTAATAAAGAAAGGACTGTTCTCATGTTTGAAAAAACTTTTTTTAAAACATTTTTTAAACACGGATTTAATGAACCAATCCAAGTAAATTATTGGGACGGCAAATCTGAAAAATATGGTGAAGGTGAACCTAAGGCTACCATCACTATGAAAGAACCAATTCCGATCAAGGATATTAGAAAGAACGCTTCTATCGCATTGGGAGAAGCTTATATGGACGGAAAAATCGATGTTGACGGAAGCATTGAAGACTTAATCGTTTCAGCTTACCAAAAATCAACTAGTTTTATTCGTGACCATAAATACATTAATTTCCTACCTAAGCAAAATCATAACGAGTCCACTAGTAAAAAGGACATTCAAAGTCACTACGATATCGGTAATGACTTCTACAAGATTTGGTTAGATAAGACAATGACCTATTCATGTGCTTACTTTGAAAATCCTGACGATGACTTGTACGATGCTCAAATGCAAAAAGTACACCACATTATCAAGAAATTAAATCCTAAGCCAGGTCGTACCCTACTAGACATCGGTTGTGGTTGGGGTACATTAATGCTAACTGCTGCTAAAGAATACGGACTAAACGTAGTCGGTGTTACTTTAAGTCAAGAACAATGTGATTACGTAAATGCACAAATTGAAAAATTTGGTTTACAAGACCAAGCAGAAGTTCGTTTACAAGACTACCGTCAACTAGGTGATGAACATTTTGATTACATCACTTCTGTTGGTATGTTCGAACACGTTGGTAAAGAAAACTTAAACGAATACTTCTCATGCATTAACAAATACCTAAAGGATCATGGTGTTGCTTTGATTCATGGAATTACAAGACAACAAGGTGGTGCTTACAACGGTTGGATTAACAAGTACATCTTCCCTGGTGGATATGTTCCAGGTATGACTGAAAACTTAGATCACATAGTTAACAATGGTCTTCAAATTTATGATTTAGAATCATTAAGAAGACACTACCAATACACATTGGAACACTGGGACAAAAACTTTAACGAACATATTGATGAAGTTAAAGAAGTTATGGGTGATGACGAACGCTTCTTAAGAATGTGGGACTTATACCTAAAGACATGTGCTGGTTCATTCAAGGCTGGTAACATTGACGTTATGCAATACTTAATCTCAAAGGGTCCTTCAGGACAAGAACTACCAATTACTAGAGATTACATGTACAAATAAATATAAAAACCATTAAAAAAACATCGGTGAAAAAATTTCACCGATGTTTTTTTATACATTTTGTCTTGACATTCATTTCTAACTTATGGTTTAATTATAAAAATTTTAATTAGTTTCTAATCTAATTTTAATTTAAAATATAATTACTTTTTAAGTAAGGGAGTTGATTCAATATGATAAATGCAACAAAAGATGATTCACCTCAGATGAATGCTGCGAATTTCGCACAAGTCAAAGTTAAATCTGGGTTTAAGGAAAGTGCATATTTAGTGTTCAATGGGGTGTCTAATGCGATTTTAGTCACATTAGGTGTTGGTTTATTATTAGGTGCTATTGCCAACTTTGTCCACTGGACGGCTTTAGCCGAAATTGGATTAATTTGCCAATACTTAATGGCCCCAGCCATAGGTGCTGCCGTTGCTTCTCAATTAAAAACTAATACTTTGGTATTATTTAGTTCAATGATTGCCGCAACGGTCGGAGCAAATAACGTATTCTTCACATCAGCTGTGACTAATGCAGTTACTGCAACCGGACACGTATTACCTCAACCTGTAGGATCAGCTGTCTTCATGATTGGTCAACCTGTTAGTGCATTAGGTGGCGCTGTTGTCGCCACAATCGTTGGTAAATACTTAACCGGTAAAACTCCTTTGGATATGTTCTTAGTACCATTTGCAGCTACATTCGTAGGAACCGTTGCCGCTTTAGGTTTCGCAACCGTTACTACCCCTGCTCTTGTATGGTTATCAGGTGTAATTGCCAAAACAATGGCTATCAACCCATTCATTGGTGGACTGGTAATCTCAGTAGTATGGGCAATTTTCCTATTAACTCCAGCTTCATCAGCAGCATTATCAATCGCTGTTATGCTGGATCCATTATCTTCAGGAGCTGCACTACTTGGAACTACTGCGCAATTCATTTCATACACAGTGATGTCATTTAGAGAAAACAAATCAGGTGCAAACATTGCTCAAGGTCTAATTACTCCTAAGGTTCAATTCGGTAACATTACTAAGAACCCTTACATCGCACTTCCTGGAATTGTCTCTGCTGCAATTATCGGACCAATTGGAACTTTAGTATTCCACTTCTCAGTATCTTACAAGATTGCTGGTTTGGGACTAAACTCACTAATCGCTCCAATTACCCTTGCTTCAGAAAGTATACCAAAACTAGCTGTCTACGTAGTTTTGGGTGTAGTTGTACCAGCTGTAATTTCAGTGGTACTTGTTAGAGTTCTAAAGGCTGCTCATAAAATCAAAAAGGACGATATGAAAATCGATATTGTCTAATCTTCAAAAAGTACTGGCGGTTATCGCTGGTGCTTTTTAGTATATTTGCGGCCCGGTAGAACTTAGTTTTCTATATAAGGGAGTGGATTCAAATGATTGATGTAGCAAAAAAAGACGCCCCACAAATTGATATGGTAAAGCCTTTGTCTTCCGTCAAAGAAAATATCTTTTTGGTTGTTACTGGAGTCTCAAACGCGATTTTTGTTACGCTAGGTATCGGAATGTTGATAGTTGCCATCGCCAACTTGATACACTGGTCTGCACTATACCAGATCGGTATCATTGACCAGGTACTAATGGCCCCCGCCATCGGTGCTGCCGTTGCTCATCAGCTAAAAACCAATACTTTGGTTATGTTTAGCTCGATGATTGCCGCAACGGTTGGTGCCAACAATGTCTTTTTCACAGAAAAAACCATCAACGCCGTCACAGCAACAGGTCACTTGCTATCCCAGCCTACCGGGTCATCAGTATTTATGATTGGACAACCAATTAGTGCTTTAGGTGGTGCTATTATCGCAACACTTATCGGAAAGTATCTATCAGGAAAGACACCATTGGATATGTTCTTAGTACCCTTTTGTGCAACAATGCTGGGATCAATAATTGCGTTAGGATTAGCAGCAATCACAACCCCTGCTTTAGTATGGGTATCAAAAGTAATTGCTAAAAGCATGATTGTAAACCCCATCGTGGGTTCAATTACCGTTGCGTTAGTCTGGTCAGTATTTTTAATGACACCAGCATCATCGGCGGCACTGGCGATTGCGGTGATGCTCGATCCTCTATCTTCTGGAGCTGCATTGCTTGGCACTACCGCTCAATACGTTTCATACACGGTAATGTCATTTAGAGTAAATCGACCTGGTGCCAACATCGCCCAAGGGTTAATTACCCCTAAGGTGCAATTCGGCAACATTACCAAGAATCCATATATCTTAATTCCTGGTATGGTATCTTCCGCAATTGTAGCACCAATTGGAACATTATTATTCCATTTCTCCACGACATATAAACTAGCAGGATTAGGAACTAATTCATTAATCGTTCCTCTTACCTTCGCTAGTCAAAGCCTATCCAAACTAGCAATTTACATTGCTCTAGGCATCGTCATGCCATCGATTATCTCATTAACTGTCTTAAAGATATTAAAGGCGTGTCATAAGGTAAAAGACGATGATATGAAGATGCACATCGTATAAAAACAAATTAAAAAGCACTGGTCGATTGACCAGTGCTTTTATTATTATCTAATTTAAATAAATACTGCTAATACTAGTACAGCAGCTAATCCCAAAATAACAGATAGCGCCATTGATCTTGTCCAATAAGCAATAATAAACACGATTAAGGCAGCTACTAGTTCAGGTGCTTTTCCTGATACCGATAAAGTATATGATGATGTAATACATAAATCCTTAACAACCAATGAGGTAAATAAGGCTATAGGTATGTAACCCATCCATTCGTTAAACCACTTAGGAATCTTTCTAGTTCGAAAGAATGCTAGTGGGACGAATCTAGGGATAAAAGCAACCACAAAACATAATATAATCAACCAAAAATGTTGAGTTGAATTCCATTCCATAGAATATCTCCTAATCCGTTTTTAAAGTTATTCAGTCTCTTCTTCTTCATCAAACTTATCTTCAGGGGTACCCGCAGGGTTCTTAAATAAGCGAAGCAAGCGATTCTTCTTGTACTTTTCATAGTGGCTTCTAATCCATGATTCAATAAAGAATCCAACGAATGAAGCTAACAGAGTTGAAACGACTAATCCTAAAGTGGATTTCATCAATAACATGAATGCAATTGCCAATACAATTGTTAATAGAATGATTAACACCTTTAGTAATGACTTCATTTGCATAACGATCATATAAATAAATAGTGCAGTTAGCGCAAAGTGAACGACTGTTAAATTAATTGAAAGTGATGAACCCACTAGACTACCAATAATGGTACTAATTGTCCAAACAACTAAAGCGTAGTGTTCAATTTGCAAAGCATCTTGAGCAGTAAACTTCTTATCAGTTGATAGTTTCAAATAATTTACAGCATATGTTTCATCGTTCAATGAAACTGCAAATAACACAGTAAACCAAAATGACTTACCTTGTAAATATTTAGAAATACTGGATCCTAATAATGCGTATCTTAACTCTAGGAAAAACATCATAATTACAATCGATAATAATGGTGAGTTAATGGTTAACATGGAGGCAATTAAAAATTGCGCACCACCAGAGAAAACCATTAATGATACTAAAGCTGTTAATAAAGTATTAAATCCAGCTGCATGAAGTAAAATCCCACATGCAATTCCAATGGGAACGTAGCTAATATTCAAGGGCATTGCCGTCTTCAAGTTGGTTAGCCAACGCGGTTCATTTGGATTTGGTACTTGCTTTGTCAAATAATATTCCCCCGTTTAAAAACAATAGGTCTTAATTTTCAACGATTTGTAAACAGTCAGATAAAAATCAAACTTTATCTATTATTATAACGCAAAATAGTTTGTTTTATCTAACTTATTTACATAATTTTAATAAAACATCATTGTTTTATTATTATAAACACAGTAAATATATTGAGTAAACAACGTTTCCAATAAAAAAAGAGTTATCATTTTAATAACTCTTTTTTAAAATAGATTAACAATCCATCTCCAGGCTCTAACGAAAATGTTAGGTTTATCACCATCATGATTAGCGATTAAATCAAATCTGTGGGATACGCCCTTCATATACTTAACGTGGGCGACTTTGGCGGTGGCAATTTTATCGCCCTTATCAAAACCAGCATCAACGCTTGATCCGTCAGCATATTCACCTGTTGACTTGATGTCTTTAATATTTAATTTTTGTTTCTTTGTTAGCCATACACCTTGAGTGTTAGAAATTGCTAAATCAGAAGTATTGCTCTTACCACCCTTTACCTTAATCTTGCCGTTATTTCTACCATTAGTAGCACTCTTAACGGTTTGACCATGTGAAAGTTTAACGTAGTGGTATTTAGCGTATACGAACTTCATTAGCTTTCTAGTTTGGATAAATCTAGCTGGATCGTATTGGCCAGAATTAGGAACACCCATCACAACCGTGATGATTCTGTGGCCATTCTTAACCGCGGTCCCTGTAAAACATGCCTTGGCGGTATCAGAGGTTCCGGTTTTTAGACCATCGACTTTGATATCAGGTAGTTCTTGGCTACGTCCCTTAATCATCCAATTCCAGTTCAGCATTGTTTGACCATCAAACTTAGTGGTATTAGCTGAAGTTGTCTTTAAGATATTTGGGTAATATTTTAAAATCTTCATTGCCAATAAAGCCATGTCTCTTGCGGATAACTTGTTTTCGGCATCAGAAGAAACGCCCTTAAAGCCAAGTGAACCAACTTCACCATTTGTTAGACCACAGGCGGTATAAATCTTGGCATCAGTGATACCAATTTTTTTGGCCTCTTTACGCATTAATAAAGCAAACTTTTGAGTACTTCCCGCCACTCCATATCCTAATGCCATGGTAGCGGCATTTTCTGAATAGATGGCGGTTTGATAAAGTTGTCTAATCGTATAAGAATGACCTAAACGTAATTTTACGTTGGCATAATTATGATTAACACTTAAATCATGAAGTGCCTTATTAATTTTTACTTTATCATCCCAATGAATCTTGCCTTCTTTAATGTACTTCAAAGTGACATATAAAGTTAGTAGCTTACTCATTGAAGCTGTTGGTAGTGATTCATTAATGTTTTTTGCGTACAACAATTGTCCTGTTTGATAATCAATTGCAATTGCTGATTTAGCAGTTAGTGTTAGTGGTTGGTTCGTCTTTAATAACGTTTTAACCTGAGCATCCAATTCTTTACTACGCTGCATTTCAACAGCCTTTGATGTATTTGAATTAGACGATGTAGTCGTTGTTTGAGCACTTGCTGTTAAAGGCATTGTAATGAATATAACTAATGCAATTAAAGCAATACTAAGCTTGTGAACAAGCTTACTTTGCATTATCGATAACCTCCTGTTGCCCTTCTTCTTTTTTGGTTGGTGTTAACTTGTCACCGTGTTTAATTGGTAGATGGAGTGTAAACGTAGTCAATTCATCGTTAGATGCAACTGAACAGTAACCACCATGGATATTAACAACTTCGTATACGATTGCTAAACCAAGTCCAGTTCCCCCAGTTGACTTATTACGTGAATTTTCAACGCGGTAGAAACGATCGAAAACGTGTTTAATTGAGTCTTCTGGAATCTTTTCACCGTCATTTGAAACCTTGATTTCTAATTCTTTTTCATTGACACGAAAACCTTCAACATAAATGTTATGACCATCATGACCGTACTTCAAAGCATTGTTAATTAGATTGTTAACCGCACGAGCCAAGTCGGTCGGACTACCATCAATAACTAAATTATCAAAGTTGGTCTTGCTATGCATTTGCATATCCTTTTCGGCCATTTCTAAATCAAATCCAGCAGCAATTTGGTCAATCATTGCCTTCATTTCAATCTTTCTAGTGTTTAACTTACTGTAATCTTTATCAGTAATTTTTGTGTATTCAAATAAATCATCAGCTAAAGTCTTCATTTGTCTAGCCTTTGAATAGGCAATATGAACATACTTAGCTAAATCTTCTTCACTAGTATATTGTTTATTCTCAATTAATCCTAAATACCCAATGATTGAAGTCAATGGAGTTCTAATATCATGAGAAACGTTAGAAATTAATTCATCCTTCGATTTTTCCGTCTTTAATTCTTCAGACATCGAATGAATAACATTATTTACCAATACATTAATACTTTCGACGATTCTTTGATCATCACCGATTAGTTTATATGGAATTGTGTAATCGAAATTACCATCCGCAATATAATGCAAATCGTTAATAATATGTTGCTCTTGAATACGTTTATAATGCATGAACAAACGAATATACAACACAAACATATCCAATGCGGCAATCATAACTACAAACCCGTTGCTCCAACTCCATAGTTGGATATGATTTCCTGCAATTAGAGAATTACCAAAACGAATTAACTGATTACGCCAATCCGGATGGGTTGTGTAATACACCTCTGTTGCAAAGAAAACCAAGAAATTAACTATCAATATAAATAAACTAGTTAGAATAGCATCAGTTACTAATCCAATTCGTTCTTTATGTGTTAACTTAATTGATTTACTATTACTCTTCATTGATTCTGTATCCTACTCCCCAGACAGTTTCAATAATCTTCTTACCATCTGTAGCATCTTCTAACTTATCACGTAAGTGACTCACGTGAACCATAACGGTCTTAGCAGAAATAATGCTTTCTTGGCGCCATACTCGTTCAAAAATTTCATTTGCTGAGTAAACACGACCAGGATGACTTGCTAGTAAGTATAAAATACCAAATTCAATGGCAGTTAATTGAATGGATTTGCCTTCGCTAGTCTTAACTTCGTGAGATTCACGATTAATGGTTAAAGTCGCAACGTTAAGCACTTCTGGTTCACCTACAACAACCTTGTCGGTGTATCTTCTTAGAATTGAGTGCATTCGAGCCATTACTTCTAGCGGATTAAATGGTTTTGTTATGTAGTCATCAGCACCACCAACGAGTCCTTCAATCTTATCAATGTCTTCTGTCTTGGCAGATAGAATCATGATTGGTAAACTAATTTCTCTTCTGACACGTTTTAATACTTCGAAACCAGACAATTTTGGCATCATAATGTCTAGAATCATAAGTCCAATTTCACTATTTTTTCTTAATTCTGTTAGGGCGGCTTCTCCGTCATTTACAATGACAGTTTCGTATCCTTCGTTTCGTATGTAAATCTTTAATAATTCAGCAATTTCTTGATCATCGTCTACTACTAAAACTTTCATTGAGACGCCTTCTTTCTTTAATTAATATATTTTTATATTAACACAACATAAGGATTTGTTATATAAAACAAAAGAAAAAAGACGCTAAAATTAGCATCTTTTTAATGGTTTTAATGTATATCTTACTTATAGTTTGGAGCGTCCTTAGTAATTTGCACATCATGTGGATGTGATTCAATTAATCCGGCACTAGTAATTTGAACAAATTGAGCATCGTCGTTCATAGCTTGGATATCTTTTGATCCAGTGTAACCCATGGCAGCTCTTAATCCACCAACCATTTGGAATACAACGTCCTTTGCTGAACCTTTGTATTCAACACGAGCTTCGATACCTTCAGGAACTAACTTGTTAGCTTCGTTAACTTCACCTTGGAAGTAACGGTCAGCTGAACCATGTTGCATAGCTCCAACACTTCCCATTCCACGGTATGCTTTGTACTTAATTCCGTTTTCTTCGAAAACTTCACCAGGAGCTTCATCAGTACCTGATAACATGCTTCCTAGCATTACGGCGTTACCACCAGCTGCGATAGCTTTAGCAGCGTCACCTGAGTACTTGATACCACCATCGGCGATGATTGGCTTGCCCCATTTTCTAGCAACTTCAGCGGCATCATATACAGCAGTTAGTTGTGGAACACCAACACCAGCGATAATTCTAGTAGTACAGATTGAACCAGGTCCAATTCCGACTTTAACTACATCAACACCAGCTTCGAATAAATCGTTAGTTGCTTGTCCAGTAGCTACGTTACCTGCAATTATAGTCTTGTCAGCATACTTAGATTTGATTTCTTTTACTTTTCTAATAACACCAGCTGAATGACCATGAGCAGTATCAATAATAATTGCGTCAGCACCAGCTGCAAACAAAGCTTCCACACGCTTGAATGTATCTGATGTAACACCAACAGCAGCGGCACATAATAAATGGTTATTTGCATCAACTGCTGCGTTAGGGGTTTTGTCGGTCTTTTCTACTGCTTTGACCTTCTTAACTTCTGCGGCTTGATCATCGATAATCATGTTCTTGTGAATTACACCTAATCCACCAACTTCAGCCATAGCAATAGCCATATCTGAGGTTGTAACTGTATCCATACTTGCACTTAAAAATGGTACGTTTAGCTTAACATCATCTGATAAACGAACTGAAGTATCCACATCATTAGGTAATACATGACTTTCTGCTGGAATAAGCAATACGTCATCAAATGTTAATCCCTTTTTGGCAAACTTTGTGTTCCAATTATCCATAATCATAAAACCCCTATCTATTTATTTTTTAATGTCTAATATACAAAAAATGCCAGAGAAAATCAAATTTAATTTTCACTGACATTATTTTTATCTTCTATTTGGTGTTCTAGGTGTCATCACATTAACTGTAATTTCGTAGTTTTTGTGAATCCAGAACGCTGCGAATGCTGAGATTGCAGCTAAAATAAAGTTAACAATTGGTGATACGGCCATGTTAATTCCTGCTTGTGGAATTTGAACAATAACCATGAACGCACCAATCCACACAATTACTGATAGGATCAATAAACCAAAACGCACTAATCCACTGTACTTATGTTTTACGTTTCCGTCCAATAACCTAGTCATAATTGGCATAAAGATACCAAATACTAGAGAAATCAATACTAGAGATAAAATCCCTACTGATTGTTTTTCTTTGGCGTTAGTTTGAATTAACAAAGTAATTCCGTATAACAAGTTAAAAATCACAAAGAAGAACAATGCGTTGAAGATTGCGTTAGGAGCAAAGTTATCCATCATTGAAATCTTTTTCTTTGGTGGATTCATAATGAAGTTAATACGATCTTCAACAATACCATATAAATTACGCGCAGTTGCACCGTGCTTTTGTTCAACTAGCAATTCGTCCTTCATTTGGTTAACAATTTCAACCTTACGTTCGTCTGATAGCTTAGTCTTCTTTAACTCTTTGTTAAATCTAAACATGTAATCTGAATTACGTTTAGTCAAACCAATCCCATCAAATTGTTGACGAGTCTTTTGTTCTGCTTCATGTCTGTTTTGTTGTACATGAGCATTTCTCTTTTCAGTCATTGATGTCGTCCTTTCCGATTAAACGTTGAATCTGAAGTTTACAATGTCACCATCTTGCATAACATAATCTTTACCTTCAACACGTAGTTTACCTGCTTCCTTAACAGCTTGTTCGCTACCTAGCTTGTCTAGGTCGTCAAAAGCCATTACTTCAGCTCTGATGAAACCACGTTCGAAGTCTGAGTGAATAATTCCGGCAGCTTGAGGAGCCTTAGTACCCTTTAGGTAAGTCCAAGCCTTAGTTTCCTTACCACCAGCAGTGAAGAAGGTTTCTAGACCCAATAGGTTGTATGAAGCACGAATTAGCTTGTTTAGACCTGGTTCAGTAACCCCTTCAGCTTCTAGGAAAGTAGCCTTATCTTCGTCATCTAATTCAGCGATTTCTTCTTCAGTTTCAGCAGCAATACCGATTGCTTGAGCATTTTCGTTTGCAGCGTATTCCTTAACTAATTGGAAGTACTTTGAGCCTTCTGGATCAGCCATGTCATCTTCAGAGATGTTCGCTACGTATAGAACTGGTTTTGAAGTTAATAGGAATAATCCCTTAACAATCTTTTGTTCATCTTCGTCAAAGTCAATTGAACGAACTGGTTTACCAGCTTCTAGAACTGGCTTAATCTTTTCCAATACAGCTAATTCAGCAAGAGCATCTTCGTCCTTACCCTTAGCCGCCTTTTGAACACGACCTAAACGCTTAGTAACTGCATCTAAATCAGAGATACCTAGTTCTAAGTTAATTGTTTCAATATCAGCAATTGGATCAACCTTACCAGTAACGTGGGTAATGTTGTCATCATCAAAAGAACGAACAACGTGAACAATTGCGTCCACTTGTCTGATGTTTTCTAGGAACTTGTTACCAAGACCTTCACCCTTACTTGCACCCTTAACAATACCGGCAATATCGGTAAATTCAAAGGTAGTAGGAACAATCTTCTTAGCTGGAATTAGTTCTTGAATTCGATCAAGTCTGTCATCTGGTACTTCCACCATCCCTACGTTTGGATCAATTGTGGCAAATGGGTAGTTAGCCATTTCCGCACCAGCTTTAGTAATCGCATTAAATAGTGTAGATTTACCAACGTTTGGTAAACCAACAATTCCTGCTGTTAATGACATATTAATAATTCACTCTTTTCTTTAGATTTAATCTTCTTGTGTACTTTGAATTACTTTTTTCATTTTCTTTTCAAATTCACGACGTGGAAGCATAACCACATGGCCGCACTTTTGACATTCAATCTTAATGTCTGCACCCATTCGAATAATCTTCCAACTATTCTCTCCACATGGGTGGGCTTTCTTCATCATAACAACATCATTTAATGAATACATATTGAGCACTCCTTTTAGTCTAAATTAATATCTAAAATTTGCAAAATGCGGTTTAAATCATCATCTGATGCGTAACTGATTTCAATCTTACCAGTTCCCTTCTTAGAACGGTTATTTGAGATTGAAACGGATGTTTGGAATTTATCTTGTAGTTCATTTTCAGAAGCACGCAAGAATGGTGACTTCTTAGTTGAACGACGTGGCTTCTTTTTCTTCTTAGGTGATGAACTTAGGTTTTCAATTTCTTTTTCAAGTTGGCGAACAGTCATTGTTTGTTCATATGCCTTCTTGGCAAGCTTGATTAGTTCATCTTTCTTCTTAACTGATAGTAAAGTTCTGGCTTGACCCATTGAAAGTTGATTCTTGGTTAACATGTCCTTTACTTCAGTTGGTAAACCTAATAGACGTAAGTAGTTAGCGATGTATGGACGTGATTTACCTAAACGTTTTGAAACTTCAGCTTGAGTAATATCTAGCTTAGTCATCAAAGTGTTGTAAGCTTCTGCTTCTTCGATTGGGTTTAAATCCTCTCTTTGAAGGTTTTCCATCACGGCAATTTCCATCATTTGTTCATCAGAAGCATCACGAACAATTGCTGGAATCTTTTCCTTACCTGCCATGCGTGAAGCACGATAACGTCTTTCACCAGCAAGAATTTCGTATGCGTCCTTGCTGCCGCTGGTCTTTCTTACAATGATTGGTTGGAATACCCCAGATTTTTCAATCGAACGGGTCAAATCTTTAAGTGCATTTGTATCGAAATGCGTTCTTGGTTGGAAAGGATTTGGAGATAACTTGGTTAGCTCTAATTCCAATACGTCTTCTGAGTTGGCGTCGATGTCATTATCAGCAAACAATGCTTGAATGCCTCGACCTAGTCCTTTGTTATTCACCATGAGCAGCTAACACTTCCTTTGCAAATTGCATGTATAATTCTGAACCCTTTGAATTTGGATCGTAATCAATAATTGGTAATCCGTAACTTGGGGCTTCTGATAAACGAACATTTCTGGTGATAATAGTGTCGTAAACTTTGTCACCAAAGTACTTACGAACTTCATCATTAACTTGTTGACCTAGCTTAGTACGTGAGTCATACATGGTTAGAAGTACTCCTTCAACGTCTAAGTCTGGGTTAAAGTGTTTTTTCACTAATTGAACAGTGTTTAATAATTGACTTAAACCTTCTAGTGCATAATATTCAGTTTGCACTGGAATTAAGATTGAATCACTGGCTGTAAATGCGTTCACAGTGATTAGTCCTAATGAAGGTGGGCAGTCAACTAGCACGTAATCGTATTGATCTGAGACTGATTTTAGGGCATTTAATAAACGTGTTTCTCTCGCCATTTGAGGAGTCAATTCAATGTCCGCCCCTGATAGTTGAATTGTTGCTGGTACAATATCTAATCCTTCGTGCTTTGAAGGAATAATGGCTTCTGAGATTGGTTCTTCATTAACCAAGATATCGTAAATATCTTTTTGGATGTCGGATTTTTGAATCCCCACTCCTGAAGTTGCATTTCCTTGGGCATCAGCATCAATTAATAGAACTTTTTTACCCATTGTTGCAAGATCTGCACCTAGGTTAACGGATGTGGTAGTCTTACCGACTCCACCCTTTTGATTAGCTAATGATATAACGTGTCCCATTAAAACCCCTCCTCTAGTCTACTTATTACTTGAACCGATTGGTTTCTTGTTTGGTGTACCCGCTTTTCGTGGGTATTGTTTTGGTGTGTTCTTTACTTTTTCCAACACGACCATGTTACGTGGATCATTTGAGACTGGAAGATTGAACTCATCATCTGAAATCATCTTACCACCTAAAGTAGTAATCGCGCTTTTTCCATCAGATAGTTCATCTTTCGCCTTAGATGCTTTTAGTGCAATCATTTTTCCGCCTACCTTAACTAGTGGCAAACAGAATTCTGCAAGTACACTCATACGCGCAACTGCACGGGCGGTTGCCACATCGAATGATTCACGGTATTTAGATTTTTTACCACCAAATTCTTCTGCTCTGGCATGGTGTAATTCAACATTAGTTAGTCCTAACTTGTTAACTAGTTCGTCCAAGAAGTTGATTCGTTTGTTCAATGAATCAATAATTGTGACCTTTAAATTAGGAAAAACAATTTTTAACGGAATGGATGGGAAACCAGCTCCAGCTCCAACATCACATAAGGTTAATTCTTCTGTTCTCAAGTCTTCCGCAAAGAACGCTGGAGTAATTGAGTCAAAGAAATGCTTTAAATATACCTCATCCCTATCAACAATTGTTGTCAGGTTAACATGTTCGTTAGTAGCAACTAACAATTCATAGTAATCGGCAAATTGTTGCATTTGATGGTCAGTCAATTCTATATTGTGTTTTGCTAATTGACTCTTAAATTCTTCTGGATTCATGCAAATCCTCCTATTGTGAAACATGATTGTTTCACATCTATCTATACTTTAACTGATATTAATCTTTTTTACAATCATGAAACATATACTTCTCCATTATAACCAAAATTAGGCTAATTCGTCACTAGATTATCAAAAAAATACATATAAAAAGACGATCGTTTGATCGCCTCTTTTATAGCATTGCTGTCATTATCAAGTTGATTAAAAACAATGCGCTTAAAATATAGTTAATGGTACTAATTGATTTGATTTGGCCATTGAAGATTTTAACGATTGGGTAAGCAACGAAACCGAATGCCAATCCAATTGAAATACTCCCGGTCAATGGTATCAATACCACGATTAGAAATGCCGGGAACCATTCAGCAAAGTCGTCCATGTTAATTGTCTTTAAATTGGATAACATCAACGCACCCGTAATAATGATGACCGGTGCAATCGCTGCTTGTGGTACTAAGTCCAAGAAGCTAATGAAAAATGTGGAAAGTAAAAACATAACTCCAGCAGTAATCGACATAATTCCAGTTCTAGCCCCTAATTGAAAACCTGCCACACTTTCGGCAGCAGATACGGTCGGACTAGTGCCCAAGATACTAGAAATAATTCCAGTAATCGATACACTTCTAAACGTCTTCTTGAATTTCTTCATATCAGGCAAGATGCCGGCGTTTAATCCCATCGATTCAAACACTAGAATCATCGTCATTGAAAATGATGCCATGATAAATGGTGTCGTCCAGACGTTTGCAAAACTAAAATCAAATAGTGACTTGTGGTATTGCAAGATATCAATTAAGTGCGTGGTCTTTACGCCACTATCATGAATATGAAAGATAATTCCAACGATTGTGGTAATCACAATTCCAATGAAGAAGTTTCCCTTCACATTCTTAATGTATAGAACAATCGTTAGGATTAGGCCAAAGATTGCTAATAACAAGGATGGATTCTTAAATGATCCAATGGTTAACAAAGAGTTTTTCCCTTGTTGGATTAATCCAGCCTTTTGAAGACCAATTTCAACTAAAAATAAGCCAATGCCGGCGGTAATCGCCGACTTCAATGAATCAGGTATTCCACCCTGTAAAATGTCGGTAAACCGACTAAATGCGATTAATGCAAACGCGATTGTCGATACCAGAGAAACAGTCAACGCTTCCTTGTATGACAATCCCATATTCAACACCATCGTGTAGGTGAAAAAAGCATTCACACCCATCCCCGGGGTAATCACTACCGGAGAATTAGCATAAAATCCCATGATGAAACAACCAATTACTGAACTAATAATTGTCGCAAAGACGGTCTGGTGAACATCCATTCCTGCATCAGCCAATATCATTGGATTAACCACCAAGATATAGGAGATGGCAAAGAATCCGGTGATGCCTCCTAAGACCTCTGTCTTAAAAATTTCTTTATCCCTTAAAACGTCTAAAAGAGACAGCGAGGCTGTCTCTTTTTTTGACGTTTTGTTCAACTTATTACTCATTAAACAAAATCCTTAATCTATATATATTATGATTCTATTTTACCATACAAATAGACCAACGATTCCTGCAGATAGTAGAGAAACTAAAATTCCTGATAGAATCATGTAACCTACACTCTTTGAAATAGCGTTGTTTACTTCACGGTTAACGATACCCTTGAATGCACCGATGATCATTCCTACTGTAGAAAGGTTAGCAAATGAAGTTAGGAAGACGGTTAATTGTGCACGGTAGTGAGGAGCGTATGAAGCAATATGTGGTGATACTTTACCCATAACAACGAATTCGTTAGTTACCAGCTTAGTACCCATGTTTTGTGCAAAGTCAAATGCAGTATGCACGTTTGAACCCATTAACCAAGCGAATGGGAACATGATGATTCCTAAGATGTGTTCTAGGGATAAACTAGGGTTGATTGCACCCAAGATCTTATCAATCAATGCGGCTAAAGCAACGAATGCAATAACGTTAGCAGTAATGATTAAGATTAATTTACCGGCACCTAGGATTGAGTCCCCCAAGAATGAGAAGAATGGTTCTTTCTTAGCTTCTTCTGCGTTTTCAGGATGTTCACCAACGGCAACTTCAGCAGTTTGTGAAGAACTACCTAACTTAGCGATAGTGTCTTCTTCTGGGGTAACTGAAGTTGGCATTAAAATACTAGTTACAATAACAGCATTTAAGATGTTCAATGGAACGGCAGTCAATACGTATTGACCTGGAACCATTTGAGTGTATGCGCCAAGAATTGAGGCAGTCACACATGACATTGACATCATGGCAATGACAACATTTCTCACGGCTGAAATTTGTTTTAATTGTAGAGTTGAAACAGCTAGTGCTTCAGTGTTACCTAAAAACATCATTTCAACAGCGAAGAATGATTCAAACTTAGGTTGGCCAGTTATGTATGCCAAACCTTTACCTACCCACTTGATAATCCAAGGTAGGATTCCAATGTAAGTTAAGATATCAAACACTGGAACGATTAATAAAATTGGTAGAAGTGCTGAAGTTACGAAGTCCATTGACTTAACGTGAACCCAACTTGGTAATGCAAAAGCAATTCCTTGGTAGGCTACTTCAACTAATGCTGAGAAACCATTGGCAGCAGCTTCAACAGCAGCACGACCCCATGAAAATTGTGTTAAACAGTAAGCGATTACTAGGTTTAACACTAAAACAGTAATTACTGAACGCCATTTAATTTCTTTCTTGTTCTTTGAAAAAATAAATGCAATCCCTAAGAATACAATAATTCCTAAAATATTAACTAACAAATACATAAAATTTCTAATCCTTTCTCTGCGACAAAAAAATATAGTGACAAATAGCTTATTTTAGTTGCGCAACACCCCTTTCAATATAATTTAACTACTTAACTTCGTTGATAAAGTTTGGTTTAGTAATTTCCCCATCATCTAAATCGAAGAACGCAACGATTGCATTTGCAACCGCGCCTAGTGAACGTTTAATGCCTAATGATTTTCCTTCATCCTTATTTGGATTGAAAACAATTAGTGGCAGATATTCACGCGTAATTCGATTATCCCTTGTTGGATCAATTGCATATGAAGATGTGATGATTAGTAGATCGTTATCCCTTAGTCGCTCTAAGACTTTCCCAATCGTTTCATCTAACACATTTAATTGCTTAGCATAACCTACACCATCGTTCATTCTAGCGAAGTGTCTTAGTTCTGGTAACTGACAGTAAATTAACCCGCTTTTTTGGGTTCTCATTTTAGCTGACAATTCAATAAAAGCCTTGCTATCATCGGGAACTTGGACCATTGAAATATCGTCCTGCTTTTCCCAATAATAAGCAAAGCTTGAAATAATTGAAACGCTATGTTGTTTTTCTGACAATAAGTCCATAACAGAAGCGGTACGGACACCGGCAGTGTAGTCAAACATCTCACGAAATGAGGCACTACCCCTGTTGCTGTCAACAGTGGTAACCATTTTTCCAAAGAAGCCACGAGGAGCATCAACCTGTGGAATTGATTCGATCTCGTTGTCCCAGCGAACATTGCCAAGACCTAGGTTAATTAAATTAGAAACACTTAGCCCGTTATCAGCGATGTGGCCTAATGTGTCGGCACCAACAGAATCAAAGCGATTGGCATCGGGAGCTTCGCCTAAACCAAGTGAAGCAATATCCAAAACAATCATTCTTTTGTGTGTCATTGTGTGCCCTCCTAATTTTATTTATTAACAAATGAGTATATCATAAATGGCATTCGTGTCAATAAAAAAAGGCGCAAATCAATGCGTCTTTTTCGGCTAATTCGCCCCTGCCAAGGACCCTCATTATAACAAATATTTTTACAATTATATAAATTTAATTGTTTCATATTTTTTTGATACAATAGTGGGTGTTATATACATACCAATCGGAGTTGATGAAATGGATTTAAAAGATAAAACAATCGCGGTTTTAGGTGATTCTGTTACCAAAGGTTTTGACGGCACCGCTAATCTACGATACAACTACCCACGATACTTAGCCAAATACTACAATTGCCATGTTTTCAATAAGGGCATTAACGGCGCAACTATATATGAAACACTAGAAAAAGAAATCGAAAAAATCAAAGACAAACAATACGACGTTATCATCCTAATGATTGGTACTAACGATTACGGTCATCTAGACGTTCCTTTAGTAAGAATATTGTCGAAACTAACCACCCTGGTTCGTAAGCTAATAAGTCAACATAGTAAAGCTAAGATTTACACCGTCTTACCACTAACTCGTTATGATAACGATCAAAATGCAGCTAATGTTGTTCGTTACGCGGACTATACCTTTAACGACTTATTAAATGGTATCGCAGACGTTTACTCTGCCTTCCAGTTGCCATTCATCGACTGGCGCGAATATAATCCAGAGTTCATTACCGACTTTAACTATAAGGAAATGTATCAGGATCAACACGTCCACCCAAACGCCTATACCTATCGTAAACTCGCCTTTTACATCGGTGACTTCATCAAAAATAATTAAGATTTTGTTAAATTGGCCAAAATAATTCGCCTAAAAAATCCTCCCGTGCTAGCTTAAAAAAGCAAAACATACGAGAGGACTTTTTTTTATGAATGAAACAAATTTGAAAAACGAAGCGATTAGCAACAAGGATGGTACCACCTTCGTCGACATCGATGCGCTCCCAATCAGTATGGTTAACCATCGTTTTAACTTCAAACCAGTCAACTGGCATAACCTATTGATGTTAGTCGACGTCGCCGATCGCAGTAAACGTTATTCCACCATGGTGATTGAAAATGGCTTCAATTTTTACTTACTAAAATCGTCTACAACCGCTTTAATTAACCGTAAATTAAGTATGGAATGTGTGCTGCATAAGCATTTTAATCGCAGCGTTTGTGAAGAATTAAATATCAAAAATAAGTTTCCCATCTTAACTACGGAAGCATCCCTCATTCCACTCCCCACTGGTCATCGCAGCCGCTCATATTCATGGTTCAATGCGAATCTATTAAGTTATTGTATTCCCTATTCAAATGATAAGTTCGCCTATTTGTATTTGCACGGTAAAGAAACGCACCTAAAGGTGAACGCCAGTGGCTATTATCTCCAAAACAAGTTCAAGGACTTAATGATGATTCATAACTTCATCCTCTATTACACGCAAAGAAGCCTTAGTTGTATCAACTTCGTCAAACAAAGTCGATTTAATAATCCCAATTTGCCAAATACGAACTCTATTTTGTTTGATGACCAAATATATCACGACATCTATTTAAAGACAGCTAAGTACATGTATGAGGATTATTTAGCAAATAAAAAAGGGTAACCACTATTGGTTATCCTTTTTGTTTTTAAATTTTCTCACGATAACGTATCCGAAGACACCCACCCAACTAAGTGTGGTAACCAAGAAGATAATATCCATCCCAATCCCAGTACGGTAAGAAATCGTCAAAATGTTCTTACCTGGTTTAGCCTTCACGGTAACAGCACCAACTTGACTTAAGCGGGCTGGTTTAATTCTTTTACCATTTAAGACTAACTTAGTAGCTGAGTACTTCACCACTGTGACGCGATAACGAGTGGTCTTAGCATGATGGTTATGCCATGTGACTGTCAATGAACCATCCTTGTTAACCTTCTTGGTATAACCACCCTTGATCTTAAAGTTGTGTTTAATCAATTGACGGTGATTATTTAGATAAGGATGAAGATCAGCGTAATTATCCTCGTTAACCGCCTGAGTGGTTGGTAAGTAATCAGGCGTCGTCTTTAGAATATCGTTAACTAAATATGATTTATTATGACTTTCAAAATCTTGAATGAAAGTACGATTATATTTTTGGTTGTAGCTAAATGCATGTGTTATTGGAATTTGTGCGTTATTGTTTTCTTTCATTGCAATCGTTTGGGAGATTCCAATATTCATTGCTTGGAAGTTGGCTTCCATATTCAACGCAAAAACAAAGAACAACATTGCATAGGTAAATAAACGACTTGGGTATTGCAATGGCTTTAATGTTAAAGCATGCTTGTCATTTGTCAAAATCATTCCTAGTAACAAGAAGAATAAGATAAATGGAACAACCGCAAAACGTTTAGGGAATTGAACTAGAGTTGTTAGTTTTGGAAATTCAACTTGCAAACGGGTCCATGGCACGATGTTAGTCGATAGTACCAAGAAACCAAAAGCCACACATCCTAATGTTTTAACAACATAGTTTAGCTTCTTCCATCTAGTGATGATGTAGTAAATCACATACAAGAATATTAATAATTCCATTGGTTTCACAACACTTTGGATTGATTCGCCATGAAGTGAAACCGTAAATAGTTGCATGCTAGTTTCAGGGAATGTTGGTATCAAGAAGTTATGCTTAAAGATTGAAATCATAACTCCCCAGACGTTGAAGGTCAACGCAAGCGTTAATGCAATTGCAATCAAACCGTCCTTAATCATCTTCCATTTTTCTTTAGTAAGCACTAAAGAAACGATGATGATTGGAAGTGCCGCACCAAAGGCAATCAAACTTGAAACCACATGGGTTTGAATCAATACTGCCATTCCAACTGAAACGCCTAATACCGGAATCCTTAATTTTTGTAGCATCAAAGTAATCCCGATAAAAAAGATTGGCATTACTGCCGCACCCACTCCGGTAAATTGTTGGTTAATCACCCATACGAATACGGATGAACCAATCATGTAAAGACACCCGATTAAAATCGAGTAGTCACGACTAACGCCGTTAACTTTACATAGCCAATACATTGAAAATGCGGATATCAACATGATGATCAATGAAATAGTTATTTCAAAAACAATCCAGTTGTAGCAAAGTAACAATATAAAACCAGCCAAATAAGCAAATATTGGTCCGTATAATGCATTAACAATTCTACCTGTTTGCAAGAAACCATAGTTCATTTGGAAGTAGTTAAAACTTCCATTTCTGATTTGCTCAGCAGTGTCATAGAAACGATTAAAGTGAAAGAGCGTATCATAGCTTAAAATTAACGTATTGTTTAAAATCAAACCGCTAAGCGCAATCAGCCCCAATAATCCAAATACGAGCAGCGGGAAAAAACGACTTTCATGTATTTTCTTAGCCGCATTCCTCAGTTGTTCCAAAACTATCCCTCCAGTAATCGGAAACCATTAGTTTCCTTTAAAGCGATAAAAGCCCCCACTGGGACTTATTTGTTACGCTTAATTTTTGTTATTGCAAAAATACCAAACAAAATCCAACTAATCCATGTGATTACCATCATCAAACGAGTAATAAATGAAGTTACATATTTAATGTTAACCCGATTATTCCCTTTCTTGGCTGAGACGATAATTGCACCAAGTTTAGTTGTTTTAACATTCTTAACGGTTCCATTAACCGTTACTTGTGTCTGGGAATACTTAACTAATGGAACTTGAATCTTTTGTGCCTTCTTTAGTTTAAACTTAACAGTCAACGATCCATCATTTTTCACAATATGTTTAAAATGAATCTTCTTATCATGATTCTTTGCAATATATTGTTGGTAATACAACTTATATGGATCGAACTTATCGTATTCACTGTGTCCCTTAATTTGTTTGTATGAAGGAACGTAGTCAGGAGTTGCCTTGATAATATCTTCTAGCAAATTAGATAATTTGTGACTTTGAGTGTCCTTTTGAATCGTTCTATGATGTTTTTTCATGTAGTAATAAATAGAGTTATCGTTTTTATTATTCTTGTGGTGCTTAGTATTTAATGAAACATAGTTAACACTACGTTGGTGGATGGCATAGAAATCCAATCCAGCACTACCAATAATTAACAATAAGATTGTTACTACAACGGCATAGTTACTCTTATGCGTATTGTTTTTAATTTCATAAGTTAAAATTCGACCGAAAGTTACCAATAAGCATACAAACGCAATTACCAAGAAACGCTTTGGAAATTGGAGTGTGTATGATAACTGTGGAATAAGATATTGAATAACTCCCCATGGGAAGTGACTCCAAGAAATAACTAGGAAGAAAAATCCAGTTAGTGCAGTTGTTTTAGTTAAGATATCAACTTGTTTGAATCTTCTTATAACAAAGTATAATACAAAAATAAATAAAATAAACTCGGTCGGTTTCATAATGTTCATTAATGATTGAACATTGAAATTATATCCGTAGGTACGAACTTCTGGCACCGGGTATACCGGAAGCAAGTGATTGGTTGCTGAAATGTAAATTAAGTTGTACCAAACATTGATGGTTAGAACCAATGTTATCAAGGCCGCATACACTGTATGTAATAACATTGAAACACGTTGTTTTTTATCAACAGCCTTGATCATTCCAACTACAAAGAACGGAAGAATCCCAATCATTGTAATCATGGCACTCATCAAATGAGTTTGAATCAATATGCTCATGACAAAGGCGAAACCGAATACGGAGACGTCATTTTTTCTGACCATTTGGGTAGCATAAATCATTACGAATGGAACAATCATTGCCCCTACTCCGGTAAATTGTTGGGCAGTAACCCATTGCATTACCATTGAAGAATACATGTAAATAAAGCCCATGAAAATAGCTGGGTACTTATCAACACTATTAACACGACATAGCTTGTACATTCCAAGTGCTGATACCACTAGAACAATCAAATCGGTTAAAATTTCAAACTTAAACCAAGTTCCTGCTACTAATAGAAGAAAGCCACCGACATAAGCAGCGACAGGTCCATACAAGGTACTTAACATTCTTCCAGTACCTAGGAAACCATAGTTAGTTTGGAAGTAGCTAATTTTATGCGTCTTTAGTTGCATTGCTGCATCGTAAAAACGGTTAAAGTGAAAGAGCGAATCTGATCCTAAGAAAGTTTGTTTCTTAATTAGCGGAATCGCAACGACTAATAACGCTAGAACTAAAAAGATAATAAATGGCATTAACCATTTTAAAAATTGTTTTGCTTTTTCCATCATTAATTCTCCTCATCATTCAACTACGCTGGTCCCATTAGCGTAGTTAAGTTTGAATCCATTTTGAATATTTTTAATGTAAATATTAAACGAAATTGCATTGCTACCAACTGACTTAGCACGCATAATCACACCGGAAGCTAGTAGATTTTTCTTCTTAAAGACCGGCTTGACCTGATATCTTACATAGTGGTGGTGATTACTGCGTAGGTAATATGCAACCTTGTTTTCAAACGTACTCATTGCAGGATCATTTAATGAACGCGTTCCTGTCATCAGATTACGTAAATTATTATTTTGACCCGTAAACTGATAGCCAATTAGGTGGCTACGATTGTACAACCATGTACCGCCATCTTTTTTATTATGCCAACCGGTTGGATCGACATATAAAGGTTCTCTTTTAACCTTTGGCATCAGTGAATAGTTTAACATTGCATTTGCAGTGGTTGAACGATTAAGCTTATCCAAGCTACCGTATCTAGCCCATGCCCCATGTTTGAGTGACATTTCTGCTTTGCTAAAAGCCGGATTATTGCCGTTTAAAATCACAATTTGATTCTTGGCAATCTTAGTCTTTCCACTATGACTAACTGCTTGTTTATGTATCTTTTTCGCCTTTTTAGCTGATACTTTAGCCACAACTGTCCTGTGACTACTTTCATCCCTAGCTAAGGTTAGTCCCCTTGATTGAGCTTGACTCAGTGAGACACGATAAACCTTGCGTGCTCTCTTTAGGCCCCAATCATTTCGGTTATAGTAATATCTCTTACCAGTTCTGGTAACGTACACATAAGTTTGTGCGTTTACCGAAATTTCTGATGCTGAAAAACACATTAAAAATGCAGCTATCAATGATAAGAAAACTAAGAATTTTTTCAACTTTTATCACTCCGTTTTAATCTTATACATTAATAATAATACATATCTATATAATATTCACTGAAAATTAAAGAAAAGTAAAAAAGCCTTCCCGAATTGAGAAGACTTTTTTATTTTTTATTATTTGTAGTAAAGAGTAACTGTTGGGTTACTTGGATCAATAGCAGTTGTATCAACACCTACGAATTGAAGTGATCCTGCACCAGTAGTTGATAGCTTGGTTTGATCGATACTTAATAGGTCACGGTTAGTTAAGATTGACTTAACAACGTTAGCATCAACACTTTGATCGTTTAATACAACCTTTTGGTTTAATAAATCTTGACCAGCTTGGTTTAGTGTTGTTACTAAATCAGATGATGGGTTCAAGACTGCACCAGTATCTTTTTGCTTAATTGTAATGGTCAAACGAGTTGCTGGAACTGGAGCTAAGTTAATGATAGCAGTTCCACCGTTAACGATTGGTCCATCAGTATTAATGGCATTTGCATCAGTAGTTACTTGGTAATTACTTGGAATGAACTTAGCAATTGAATCAGCAGTTACCACTGGTTTAGCGTTGTTTACTGATAAGTCTGATAAGTTCACAATCTTAGTGCTTACAAAGTTACCGTTGTACTTGAATACTAGGTTGTAAGTACTTTGTTTTGGAGTAGTTGTTGTAGGAGTAGTTTGAGTTTGTTGGTTATTAGTTGGTGTCTTAGTAGTATCTTTCTTCTTGTCGTCCTTCTTTGTTTCCTTCTTAGTAGAACGAGCAACAGTGCTACCACCGTAAATCCAACCATTAACACTCTTCTTCTTGGTATCTTGAACGTAGTAGTATAACCAACCACGAGTGTTATAAACAGCTGATTCAACAACGAAGTCGTCATTGATGTATGAGGCCTTCTTGTGGCTGATAACACGAGCGTTGTAACGACTAAACTTAGGGTAAGTCCAAAGCTTGTCTAGAATTTTAACGTTAACATTGCTTGGCTTAGCACCGTATCTTAGAGTTCTAGTAGCTGAAATACCAGTTTTTTTAGTGATGTTTTCCAAATTGTATTGGAAATCGTTTTTACCGACGTAGATCCAACCTCTGTACTTACCACCTAATGTAACAACATGGGCATAGTATAGGCCAGTATTAGTCTTGGCCATTCCATATACATGGAAAATATTTTCTGGTAACTTAGACTTAGCTAAACGACGCATTGTTGCTTTGTTGGCAACAACCTTAGCATTACCTAGTTTACCAGGTTTATTCATGATACTAACTACACCGTTTGACTTGGCGTATGCAGCGTTTTCTGCGAAATGTACTTTGTAATATGTTGCGGTAACTTTAATGTGTTTTTTTGTGTGCTTAGTTGTTTTTACCTTTTTGGCAACACGCTTAGTAGTAACGTGTTTCTTGGCATTAGCTGTAGTTGAGTTAGCTACAGTTAATGAACCTAATGCAAAAAGAGTTAGTCCAGCATAGACTGTCTTCTTCAAAAATGATTGCATTTTGATTCCTCCAATTATTTTATAATCTAGATTATAACACATTTTGTTTTTTTAACTATTCCATTAGTAAAAACAGTGTTTTCATTAAATAATTTTAAAAAGCAATGCCATACTTTAGACATTTAGTCGGAAAAATATTAAAGTGAAGGTGAAAAGATTATCGAATGGAGGGAACGTCAATGGCAGATACATTAAACTCAAGTAATCCAAGCATGCACTTATTAGCACAACTAAGACTACGTAACTACTTTGCTGGCTACTTAAAGAAAATTGTATCTAATCGATTTGGTGACGATGAAAAATACCCTTTATTCGAAAAACTACTAAATAAACAAAATAATTTTGAAATTGTTAACTACCTACTGATTATGACAGATAGATATCGTAACGAAGAAAAGCTATTAAATACGTTGATTGAAATCATGCAAAGAGACTGATAACGTCTCATTCGCCATTTTATTCGCGAACTCTTCTACTATCTAATATAGATATTTGAAGGGAGGGATTCTTTGCGTAAATTATATAGAGGACTTAAATTAGATGCTAAATTTGAGCAAGCCAATCTACATCTTCGTCGTAAACTACGTCAACAAATTCAAAATAGACTTCAAAAATATGTCGGAGATAAACACTATTACCCATGCAATAAGGCACTAGATAAAATTTATTGTGCTAATGATATGCACTACATGCTTGCCATCATCACTAGCACACGACCGAAACCGCTGGAGTATATTATCAAATGTGTAAACAATATGGATGAACGCAGATACCAACGTTGGTCAGAAGAAGCCTTTGGTTTTTGGTATCCTTAATGCAAAAAGACGCCATCATTTTGATAGCGTCTTTTTTACTGGCAGAATTTATTTCGATAGTTTACATAATTTTTTTCAAATGGTTGTTACATATTTTTACAAAAACATATATAATCTAAAACAATAAGTTTTTATTGTAGACGAGAGGATTGATGTACATGATTTCTTTTTCATACCAAGCTTTTGTAACCGTAGTTAGCGAAGAGAGCTTTCACCACGCTGCTCAAAAGCTAGAAGTAACACCTTCTGCAATTTCTCATTCAATTGATAAACTAGAAAAACAACTTGGTTTTTCACTACTTATTCGTGATAGATCCGGAGTTAAATTAACCGAAGATGGTAAAGATGTGCTTCCAATCATTCAAGACATCTTAAACAACGAAGAACGCCTTCAACAAGAAGCCAATAAAATCAAAGGACTAACTTCTGGAACCGTTAGACTAGGTGCCTTTAGTAGTGTCTGCATTAATTGGTTACCAACAATTATACATAACTTTCATAGTCAATTTCCAAACGTTAAAGTTGAACTAATTCAAAGTGACTTTAACGACATCACTTTGCAGGCTCGTCAAGGTAAAATTGACCTAGGTTTCACCTGTCAACCCATCAATGAAAGATTAGTAAAAGCCCTATTAGTAAAAGATAAAATCTATTGTATTACCCCTAAAGACTTCGTTCCCGCAAACGGAAAGTCAATCACCAAGAAAGATGTTGAAAACCAACACTTCATACTTCAAAAATCAGATTACGATGGTGATACCAAGGCTGTCTTGGATCAATACAATGTTGCACCAAACTCAATTCAATTCAGTATCGATGACCAATCAATCATTGCGATGGTTGAATCCGGTCTAGGAATGGGAATCTTACCTAAGTTAGCTTTCCAAAGAATCAATGGTGATGTTTCCCTATACCCATTTGACGATGACTTCTACCGTTCCATTTTTATGGTAATGAACTCTGTTCAAATGAAAACACCAGCCGCACAAAAAATGGTTTCATGTATTCGTGAATTCATCGAATCCAACTATCCTGATGGATACTTAAAATAAAAAAGACGTGTTGCTTAATGCAACACGCCTTTTTTATTACTTAGCTGACTTTACAGTCTTAATTCGGTTATCAAACAACACTTGATCATTGGTATCAATAATCTTAGCTGCCACTGGTTCTTTGTATAGGTTACCGTATTCATCTCTGAAGATGTTTAGTTCAGATAGGCGTTGCATTGCTGGCATCACCTTGTCTGCGGTCAAATCCCCTTCAACGTAGTTAAATCCTAAGTTCTTGTTTTTACCGTTTTCGCTCTTGAATGTTAGTTCCAGTTTTTTCATTAATTTATCCTCCAATTAAGATTAGGCAAAGTAGCCATTTTCTTGCACTAATGTGGCACCTCTTGAAGTACTACCGGTTAATTCAGTGATAATTGCAGTTAGTTCTGCCATTTGTTCAGGTGACACTTCTTGAATTGCATTGGCCATGTTACGTTTTCTGATAACTTGGTCGCTTCCTACTGTGTTAACTGTAACTTTTGACTTATTCCATTGCTTTTGCATTGTGATTTACCTCTTTTCAAATCTTCATAAGTGATTAGCGCTAACCCTTACACTATTAATAACGTGTCGGGACTAAAAAGTGTTACTTTAATTTATAAAATTCTTCTTGAACGCCTTTTTTCCACTGATAGACCGTCTTTCGACTGACATGATACTTTCTGGCAATCTGTGTAATCGTCATCGATTCATTATAGGCACAACACAAAAATTTGCGTTGATTACCAGTACATCTCAGCCACAACTGATTCAATAGATCAATTCCATCAATCTCTTCTTGAGGGCTAAAACTATCATCCACGCATTCGTCATCGTTGCCCTTCATCTCCATCACGTGGTTATTTATACGTTGTTGTTTTCTTAGGATATCTAACAGGTGCCAATAAACCGCTTGAAACAAATATCCACACACCCTGTCGTCATCTATTTCTTCATTATATTGACTATACTTAATTGCCAAGTGGATAAATCCCTCTTGTTTTAAGTCCTCAAACTGTGGATTATCCATTCTGATGTTTAATCGTTTCAACACTCCGTATACAATTCCAATATGGTTTTCATTCATTAAAAAAGTAAAACCATTGTCTAAATCGTTCATCTTAATCAATCCTTTATCGTATTGATCAAGGGCCCTTGAACATCTAAAAAGATAACAACAATCAGTAAAAATAACACCGCGCCTTTTTTCACTTTAAACTGCAAAATCTTACACTTTCAATTTAAAAAATAGTAGAATGAGAATAATCAATCTGGGAGGTTGTGTCATGGAATGGAAAGTAAAAACTTTTGATGAAATCACAAGAGATGAACTATGGGCCATCTACTTCGCTCGTGTTCAAACCTTTGTGGTCGAACAAAAACGTCCTTACCAAGAAGTCGATGACGTCGACAAAAAAGCACTACATATCTGGGCTGAAGAAGATGGGCAACTACTAGCCTACGCAAGAGTCTTTCATGGAGAAGACCACACTTCATTTGGCAGAGTGCTTACCACACCTGCGGCTCGCGGAAAAGGATTGGGCAAAAAATTAATTGAACGCGTATTAAAAGAAATCGACGAACACTTCGATCATCCAAGAGTTGAAATTGATTCACAAGATGATAAAGAAGGTTTTTATGCCAAGTTTGGTTTTAAATCAGTCGGTGATGTTTACGAGTTCCACCAAACTCCACACATTAAAATGATTTTAAACAAATAAAAAAATGCATGCAGATAATTTATATCTACATGCATTTTTTAGTGCATATATTCCTTAATTTTGTTCATATTAATCACGCTGGATTCCTCTAGTTTCTTCAAGTTAAACTCGACGGGATTCAAATGAACCCTTGGATCATTAACCATGAACTCAAAGCCCAATTGAAAATCCTTCTTTGAAATATCATTATGAGAAACATCATCGTGTTCATGTTTAGCAATCGAAAACGCCTCTGCAATGATGCGGTTCAGTTGTTCGTCGTCACTACTTCGTTTGATTGAAATCGTTACAATGTAGTCGTTAGAAATTGGTCGCCACCTGGTTAACCCTTCTCGAAACAAATCGAGGTTAACACTGTGTGCTAACTCCTCACCGTGAAGCGTCATGTAAATCCGGTTTAATTTAATAAACCCACTGGTATTCAACTTTTCATCTAGGAAGTAAATGAAAACTCCCTGCCCATTAACGGATGACCGATCCACTCTAATTCTCATTGGGGGTTGACGTCTATTCAAATACAACGCAATATATGCGGTAATAAAAGTTCCAATCGCACTGGCTAATTCAAAAATATCATTCCAGCTTAGTGGTTCTAAGTGCATTTAAACATCCCCCTTCTAATATCTACTTAGTTGTTTTTCGCTAAATAAATCATAACATTTTTTACAATCAGCAAAAATAAAAAAGCAACCACACTTTGTGGTTGCTTTTTTGATTGTTAATTAATTGGTGTGGTTGATTTCAATACTTCGGATCTCCAAAGTACGACTAAATAACCATAACCATTGTTATCGAATGATAGACTTTCGAATTCGCGGTTGGTACCAAAAGTTGTGTAGTGCACATCTTGTGGTTGAATGTTGTCGTTTCTAACTTCATCCACCGGAATAGAAATAATCATATCGTTTGATAGTAGGTATAAACGGTTATTATTACGGTTGTAAGTAACCCCTTGATTGAAACTACCTGGCCACTTAATCAATCCTTTGACTGGTGAGAATTGGATTTCACTATCCTCCATCTTCCCATGAAATAGTGTGTAAGTGTTTTGCATTCCTTTAGGCCCACCCTTGATTCCAAAGTACGCATTTCCTTCAATATCAAAGGTTAATGTATGCAATGCATAGTAGTGCCCCTTATTGTTTAGTTTGAAACGGTAAACATGAACCGGCTTCATATTTTCGGCGTCCATTTCAGTCACTTGATTGTAGAAGTCACCCTTCACAGTACCTAGCTTGTCGTCTTGTGCCAAGTAGACATGGTTGTTACTTGGGTTGTATGACAATGTTTGACCATGACCGATATTGGTAACCGGACTAATTGTTAATATTTTGGATAAGTCAAAGTATTTTTTAAACAAATCGTTGCGTTGACCAATTCGGTTAATCTCACGTTTATTATGATTAATCTTAGCGTTCCATTCCTTTATCTTGTTCTTGCCATTGTTAATCAACTTACCTTGCGCCTTTTTAACACGGTTGTACTTCTTGAACGCCTTAGGTACCAGTTTAACAATATTATTCTTTTTCTTCTTGTTGTTTAAATTCTTATAAGCCTTATTCAACTTGGCAATACGTTTTTTAATCGCTCTTGTCTTGTGAATCTTACTTAACTTTTTAAAGGTTTTTCTGTTAGCCTTAATCGATTTATTAATTTTGTTTCTTACTTGCTTAATCGCATTAGTGAAAGTCTTTTCGTTATTTTTAGCTTTAACATTAGATGTATTAACTGCCTTTCTCATCTTAATAATTTTTGCTTGTAAGTTATTGTTATCTCTTCTGTATATATCGGTATTAACAATGAAACTAGATAGTTTCTTGTTATTATCCTTACCGTATGTAGAATTACGATTAAAGAAGTTAAAGACCTTTGCCATAATATTTTGTTGTGTGCTGGTATCAATACCTAACTTATCAAGTGCATCCAATTTAATTTTTACTATGGCACCCTTGTTGGTATTAGTTCCAGCTGATTCAACAAAGTAGATACTATCGTTTGCAATAATGCCACCTTGGTAGTTACCGTGTTCACCTGGACTAACGTGAAAACCCTCTGGTAGGAACCACTTAGTCTTAAATGTAGTCGATCCGGTATTCACTGAATCAATTGATGTGTAATTACTTGGTACGGCCATGTTGCGTACACGTGTGTAATTCCCCCATGTTGCATTAATCTTTGGTATCTTGGTGTCAATTACGTGGTAATTGGCGTTATTGTTATCGACATAGGCATTCTCAGTGGTAGTGGTTGGAATCCCATTGGTATCGATAGAATCACTGATGGTCTTATTATCGTTAAATTTATCACCAGTCTTTTGTGTGCCCTCGTTCGGCTTTGTATCTCCATCGATTGATTCCGGATCTTTGTCATCAATGATGTTTGAAGCGCTATGGGCATCTGCTGATGCCTTTATCCCAAAGTCAATTGAAGGCAATGACATTAACATTGAAATGATTGTCAAAAGTAAGAATGCATTTCTTATTTTTTTCATGTTAAAACTTGCCCCTCTCAAATTTAATCACTGTTTTTATTTATAACCCTTTACTCAACGTTTTGCAATAAAATAATTGCTAAATAATGCGCTGATAATTTAAAAACATTTTTAACATGATATAATGTTAAATAATATTGTATAAATGAAAAGGACGTTTTTAATGGCATACAAAAATCGCAACAATCGTTCCAACTATGACGACGTAAATGTTGAAGTTGGACAACAATTTAAAATGACCATCAAAAGAATGGGCATTAACGGTGAAGGAATTGGTTTTTACGAACACAAGCTTGTCTTTGTTACCGGTGCTTTCACCGATGAAAAAGTGGTCGCTGAAGTAACTAAGGTTTATCCTAACTATATCAAGGCCAAAGCTGTAAAGATTAATCGTGTCTCACCAGATCGTGTTGAACCTCGCGATAGCTATGCTGGTAATGTTGGTGGATTTGAACTTGAATCCCTTTCATATCCTGCTCAACTTCGTTTCAAACGTGATTTAATCAAACAGGCATTAGAAAAGTTCCAACCACAAGGTTACAAGAACTTTAAAATCCGTTCTACTATGGGAATGGAAGATCCTTACGAATACCGTAACAAGGCTCAATTCCCCGTTAGAATAAAAGACGGCAAGGTAATTGCCGGCCTATTCAAGGAAGGTACTCACGAATTAGTTGACCTTCCAGAATGTTCAGTTCAATATCCAGCAACCATGAAGGTAATGAGAAAGATTGTTGAATTCATTCAAGAACTTGAAATTCCCGTTTTTGATGAATCAAACAATTCTGGAATCATCAAGACCGTGATTGTCCGTGCTGCGTTAAACACCGACGACGTTCAAGTTGTATTCGTAACCAACACTCCTAAGTTCGTTAAAAAAGGATTTATGCTAAAGAAAATCATGATGGAACTACCTGAAGTAACATCCGTTATGCAAAACATCAACCCCGGTGACTCCCCTCTTATCTGGGGTGACAAAACAGTTCACCTTGCTGGTAAGGATACCATCGTTGAAAAGATTAAGGGGCTTAGCTTCGAACTATCAGCTCGTGCTTTCCTACAATTAAACTCAATCATGTTGCCAAGGCTTTATGAAGTTGCAATTTCAGCACTTGAACTTACTGGAAACGAAAAGATTGTCGATGCATATTCAGGTGTTGGTACCATCGGTTTACCTTTAGCAAAACACGCTGAAGAAATTCGTGGAATGGATATCATCCCCGAAGCCGTTGAAGATGCCAATCACAATGCCATCATCAACAAGATCAGAAACGCCTACTACGAAGTAGGTAAAGCCGAAGACTTACTACCAGAGTGGTTAGAAGAAGGCTTCAAGCCGGATGCCATCATTGTTGACCCACCACGTACTGGACTAGACGATAAATTAATCGATGCGATCTTAAAGAGTGCGCCAGAAAAATTCGTATATGTATCATGTAACCCTTCAACCATGGCTTCCGATTTAGTTCAACTAACTCGCAAGTACAAAGTTGACTTCATTCAACCAATTGACATGATGCCACAAACACCACGCTGTGAAGCAGTTGTTAAATTCACTAGAAAATAATCGATAGAAAGTAGGTATTCACATGAATAACTTCCCTAAACCACCAGATTTTAAGCAAAATTTCGTTTTTATGATTAAACGTGACGATCGCATCAAGTTTGGTCGTTTTGGATTTTCAATTCTATCATTCTTGTTACACTGGATTCCTTCAATCTTGCGTTCTGATTATTACAACACTGCTTGTATCATCGGTGTTGATACTTGTATCTACATGGCTGTTCATATGTTCTTACAACTAGTATTGAACGTCGACCCTAGCAGTTCAGCAAACATTACCTACTTTGTAGGTGCCGTTATCTGGGGACTAGGATACAACAGCATGTACATCAGACGCTTAGTTAACAAAGGCTTTAAGCCAATTGATGTCGATTCTCAAAATGTTTTGAAAGACCATCGCATTAACTGTGAACTAACCGACATGACTCCAGACGAAATTAACAATCAAGGACCAACATTATAAAAGAAAAGACTCAAGAATATATCTTGAGTCTTTTTTATTTGCGATTTTTTTATTAGTATTATTTGCTAATCTTTAAATCTAAATCGTCACCAATATGTTCGGTGTAATTAAAGCCAGCTTCTTTGAAGTATTTCTTTAATTCATCATTCACATTTTTTAGTGGACGGCGATCTTCTTTTTGTTGAAACGCCTTAATGTCATATGTGGAATTATCTGAGTCCACATTTACAAAGTTATATTCCACATCGACTGTGTTTAAAATTTGTTGAATTAATTGTCTTTCTGTCATAATTATCCTCCCAATAATACTTCACCCTTTATTGTAAAACTAATTTTTATATTTGTTAAAAATGATTGAAAAAACTTTTCTTTAGATTTTCTTTACTCAAATTTTACTCTCACTGCGTTATAATAATTGTGATTACATAAAAAGGAGTATCTAATATGAATTTCTTCTTAAACTCTAGCTTTAACGCTAAAAATTCGGGGATTGAACATGCCCAACTAAAGCGTGCTAAATTATTTGAAAAATTTAATGAAGACTACCGCTTAGTATTTCGCGAATGGAATCCATTATTACACTTTCATTTGAACAACAATGGCATCGAAGACAAATACATTCTAAGTATTTTTGACTACTTTCAAGAAGCAACTGACGTCAAAAGACAAATCGTTCATCCCAAAGATATTGATTTTGGGGTAGATGACCTAAAGTATGAAGAAGAAAAAGACCAGGACAGACTGATTGTCTACCACAACAAACAAATCGTGGCTAGAATCAATCTATTTGATAAGGAAGTTACCGATGATCAAATCGTTAAGTCTGTCGAATTATTCGATGGTTTTTCTAACCTATATCGTGTCGACTTTTACGACTACCGTGGTTTCCTATCAATGGCACAATGGTATACTCCTGATAACAAAATCGCCACTGAAACTTGGTACACCCCTAGTGGCCGTCCAGCCGTTGAAGATTACTTCAGATTAAATGCCCAAGGCAAACTAAAAAAATCTGGTTTTAAAACCATCGATAAGAAAGGTAGTGTGCGCACTTACAATAATATTGTTGGAATCATTAAAGAATTCCTTGAACATGTCAACGTCCAATTCATGGATGAAAACCACCCCAATATTTACGTAATGGATCGTTCAGATTACTTTGAAGAAATTCTAGAAACATTAAATTCCCCTACCTACACTGTCTTACATCTACATAACTCACATGCCGGAGACGCGCAAAAACCTGATACATCCATCATGAATAATAACTACGAATATTCATTAACTGATGTTAACAGATATGATGCACTAGTCTCTGCGACCGAAAAGCAAACAGTAGATGTTAAGCGTCGTTTTAACCCATCAATCGATATGTTTACCATCCCTGTTGGTGTGATTAAAAACGAAGACCTAAAACGCAAACGTGTCCCTATGAGCGACCGTAAAAAACACAGTATTGTGGTGACCGCTCGTGTGGCTCCAGAAAAACAAATCAACAAAATCATCGATGCCATGGGAATGGCAAAAAAACAGGTTCCAGACATCAACTTAGACGTTTATGGATATGTAGACCATTCTAACGATGACATCGCCATGAAACGCATTAATGCGGCTCTAGACGAGTATGATTTGAAGGATGCCGTTCATTTACACAGCTACACCAACGACGTTGCTGGCGTGCAAAGAAATGCTCAAATCTATGCTTTAGCATCCGTGATGGAAGGTTTCAACCTTGCCTTAATGGAAGCCCAAGCTCAAGGTGATGTCGGTATTACCTTCGATACTAACTACGGACCAAACGAATTAATCGTTAACAATGAAAATGGTTATGTCGTGGAATACAACGACACCAAAGCCCTTTCAGACAAGATGGTAGAACTATTCACTAACGATGAGTTACTACAACAAATGTCCGATCAATCTTACGAACTATCCAATCGTTTCTCAGAAGACAGTGTCTGGGCTGATTGGCAAGAACTAATTAATGCGGCTAAGAGTACTTGGCACGACAAACTAAAAACATATCACTTCGATACCAAAGATGGTCTAAGTGATATGGAACACACAGAGGAGGCTTAATCATGACCAAGAAATTTTTATTCGTGAATGAAAACATTTTTACTTTCAATTCTGGAACTGAATTTTCAGCCATGAACCGAATCAAACTGTTCAAACAAAATCACATTGATGCCAAAATTGTTACCAGAAACTTCAACCCTAGTTTGCATCAAGAAATCAAAAAGTACGGTCTAGACGATAGCGACGTCATCAACATGTACGACTATTTTCAAGGTGAGATGGGTGGCAAAACTCATCACGAATACCTTCGATACTCTAATCTAGTTGATAAACATGAATTTAAAATCAACGGTGTTGATAATAACAAGTCCTACATCGAACGTTTGGGTCAACGTGTTGCCAAAGTATCAATCTTCCCACTAACCGTTGGTGAAATTGGTAATGTCGATTACTACGACAACTTCGGTAACGTCGCCAGTCGTGACGTCTTTGACTACCGTGGTTTCAAATCAAAAGAAATTTACATGCATCCGGATGGCAACATTGGTCATGAATTAATCTTCAACACTAATGGAGTTCCGGTAATGGAAATCACCCACATGAACGTCGGTGAACAGTTAATGCCAACCATGTTCAAACTGCTAAACTATCATGGTAAGACTTATCGTTTTAACACCGAAGATGAACTATACACATTCTTCTTAGATGAGATTTCTGATGAAGAAACCGTCGTTATCAACGATCGTCCATCATTAACTGTTGTCGTCAGTGAAATGAAATCCACCAACCACAAATACCAGGTGATGCATAACGAACACACCGAAAATCCTGCTGAAGCTGGCAATAAAAAGGCAAAGTTATTTAACAACTTAATTCCCCTATTTGAAAGCAACAGCGATTCTTATAGCGGTGTCATCGTTCCAACCGATGAACAACGAAATGACTTGGCTAAGCGTTTCCATAAGATGAACTTCTACACCATTTTTGACACCGCCATTTTGGAAATGCATCAACCTGAAACTGAAGTTACCAACCATGAAATTACATACATGGGAAGAGTCTTTCGGGATAAGAATGTCACAGAGTTGCTATCAATCATTCCAGCAATTAAGCAATCCGTCCCAGACGTTCATTTAACTATGATGGGATACTTTGAATCAGCTCAATTCAAGAATGAATTAGATGAAATCATTAAACAGTTAGACATCAAAGATAATGTTTCAATGGTTGATTACAAGACCGGTAAAGATAAGGATAAAATCCTAAGAGATACCCGCGTGTTAGTACAATCATCTAAGGGTGAAGGATTAAGTATGGCTTTAATCGAAGGATTAGCTTACGGGATTCCCGAAGTTGCCTACGACGTTAATTACGGTCCTAACCAAATCATCGATGATCAAAGAAATGGTTTCCTAGTTCCTGCCGGAGACCTTGGAACATTCGCTGGTAAAGTTCTTTCCGTCTTAAATGATAATAATCTCCACAAGACGCAAAGCGATTTTGCGATTGTCCAAGCTGATAAGTTCAGCGCTGACAACGTTATGAAACAATGGAATGAATTCTTCAAAACAATCTAACAAAAAAGCCCCTATCTATTCGATAGGAGCTTTTTTATTACTCTTTATTAATCCAAGTCTTATTGGCGGTAATGTACTTACCATGACCAATGTATAGTCTTGTAATGTTCTTGTATTCAACGGCCTTCAATACCTTGATCTTAGCGCCAGCCTTAATACGTCCAACAGCGTGCTTCTTAGTGAAGCTTGGACTGTTATAGATAACAATACCTTGACGTCTAATTACACGGTAAGATTTCTTGTTATTTTGCTTATTAACTGCATAATAACCATCGGCATAGTCATAACTGTCTACATACTTGCCACGGACCTTCAATAATAGGTGACCTGCAGAATACTTGTATCCGGTTACCTTATGAACTGAAGTGTGGTTTCTGGTTGCGTTTAGACTAAATACATACTTAGGAACACTATCAAAGTCATTCTTTAGACTTACATAATGTTTATTAGCGGAAACGTATTCGCCATTACCTAATGATAGTCTGGTAATTCCATTTGATTCCACAACCTTTTCAACATGGAATTGAGAACCGTATGCCATGAAACGTTTACGATTGCGTTTTTCGAAACTGGTTCCTTCATATACCCATACACCTTTATGAGCTGAAACAATGTAATCGTTGGTAGGTTCATTGATTGAGTAGTACTTTCCATTTTTCTTCTTAATATCATTCAATTGTTCTTGAAGATCATTAATATCGGATTGGTCTTGCTTAATTGTCTTAGCACTTTGAGCATCCCTATCATTGAATGATTGAGTTGCCTTGGCTAACTCATCCTTGTATTGAGCTTGCAATGATTGAGCTTGACTTGCTAATTGTGATTGTTGAAGAGCATATGCTTCGTTTGAAGCAGCTTCTGATTTAGCTTTAATAAATGCAATTGCTGTTTCGTATTCTGAAGTCACTGTTTGCTTAATTAACTTAGCTTGGACGTCAGCTTGACTAGCAGCTTGGCTCTTGGCTGCACTTAAAGCAGCTTCATTTTCAATCGCTTGTGAGCTTAGTTGAGCATCTCTTTGTGCATTTAGTGAAGCAATTGCACTTGAGTAGTCAGTGCTCATTGCAGCGATTAAGCTATCAGCCTTGGAGTTAGCAGCACTAACTGCAGCTTGTTTGTCTCTATCAACTTGTGAACTCAATGATGCAATTTGACTAGCAAATTCAGAGTTAGCTGAATTTGATGAGGCAAAGTATTGGCTTTCAAGAGCAGCTTGCTTAGAAGCAATTTCGCTATCAGCAACACTTCTTGCAACGCTAGCTGCACTTGATGTAGCACTATCAATTTCTGCTTGGGCAGAACTTCTTTGATTTGCCATCAAACTGTCGTACTTGTCTTTAATAGCTTTGGCTGCATCTGCATTAGATTTAGCAAGACTATCAAATTGGGCTTGAGCTGAGCTATTCATTGCGTTTCTAACGTCTTCAATTGCTTGACTTGCGGCTCTAGATTGTTGGTCATTCTTATCGTTTAATGACTTAACTTGGTCGCCGAATGATTGAGCATATGAATCTGCAATTGACTTAGCATAGCTAGTAGCTGAACTTGATGCGGAATTAACAGTTGAATCAATGATTGATTGGGCAACTGATGAAGCAGCTTCACTGTCTGCACTAGCCTTGGACATTGCTTGGTTCAATGCAGCTTCATTGGCTTTTGAAGTCGCAATTGATTGTTGAGTAGCAATGCTTTGTGCAGTTGATCTGGCAGAAGCGACAACTGAATTTTGGATTGATTGAGCGTTTTGTGAAGCAAAAACGCTATCGTTGTAGGCTTTTTGTTGAGCCAAACTCAATGCTTGTGAGTTTGCAACTGATAATGAATCCATGTTTGATTGAGCAATACTTTGCGCTGTTGATTGAGCTGATTGCATTGCTGCTTGAACACTTTGTGCTACTGATTGACTATCAGCAATTGATTTAGCTTCAGCTGCACTTTGTGCTGATGAGTTAGAAGCATTCATTGAATCAATTGCAGCCTTGGCTTGTGCTGATGATAGGCTTCTAGCTGATTCAACCGCACTAGCAATGTCTGCTTCAGCCTTTTGTTGAGCAGCCCTACTATCTGCCAATGATTGAGCGTTGGCTGAACTCAATGCACTTTGGAATTGAGCTTGCAATGAAGCAATGTTTGCAGCAGCAACGCTTCTTTCCATGCTTTGTGCTAATTCAACGTCATTTTCTGCGCTTTGAACAGCAGCTAAACTGTCTTGTTGAGCCTTTAATTGAGCAGCTGAAATTGCAGCTTGGTTGGCACTATTTAGTGATGAAATCAAAGAGTTGGCTGAGTCTTGAGCTGATTGGCGAGCTGAATCTAATGCTGAGTTCTTAACAGATTCGGCACGGCTTGATGCAGAAACACTATCATCTTGAGCCTTTTGTTGGGCTGAGCTTAATGCTTGTGAATTAGCAGCTGATTGACTGTCTAATGCAGCTGTAATTGATTGTTGAGCAAAAGAACTAGCAGCACTTAGTTTAATATCATATAGACTTTGTGCCATCATGCTATCTTCTAATGCCTTTCTTTGAGCATCGGCTAAAGCCTTTGAGTTTGCAGATGAAACTTCTTTAGATTGTTCAATTGCAATGCTTTGTGCTACTGATTGAGCAGAAGAAACAGCATCTGTCTTTTCTGATTCGGCAGCTTGACTCGCTTTAATGATACTTGCTTGATAACTTGATGCTTGATCATTTAATGCTTGTGCATATGAGTTTTCAATTGTTTGAATTTGCGCATCTGTAACAGTCTTAGCGGCTGACTTAGCAGATGATACCGCATCATCAATCAATGATTTTGCATAGCTTGAAGCAGCTTCACTGTCAGATGATGACTTAGATTGGGCATCAGCCAATGATTGAGCGTTGGCAGAAGATTGACTTGCAAAGACAGAGTTTGCTGAATTTTGAACAGATTGGGTAGCGGAAGCAACCGCTGAGTTCAAGATTGATTGAGCAATTGAAGATGCTGCCAAACTATCTGTTCTAGCCTTTGTAACGGCTGATGATAATGCCGCTGAATTAGCCAATGATGTTGCTGTGGATTGAGCTGAGGCTAATGATTGGGCAGATGCAATCGCATCGTTAACAGCTTTTTGCATTGCTGCTTGAGCTGATGATGATGCGTTTTCACTGTCAGCAATCGCCTTATTCTTAGCAGCTTCTAATACTGCTGCATTGGATGATGCTACAGAATTTGCTTGTTGTTGTGCCAAACTATTTGCAGCACTAACAGCACTTTCTACCGCTTTAGTTTGGGCAGCTTCGTATGATTGAGCCATTTGGGTTTGCTTGTCAGCATATGAACTGTTCAATGAATTAATTGCGTTTGAATTATTCAATGCCAATTGGCTAGCATAGCTTTGTAGTGAGCTAATGCTATTAGCCGCGTTTAGCGAATCCTTGCGGTAAGCGTCAGTCAAACTGCTTAGTTGATCTGAATATGAGTCGGCGATACTGTCGGCCCTACTGTTAGCAGCTGACATTGCTAAACTATTCTTAAGAACAGCTGCCAAACTATCAGCCATCAAACTACTAATCTTTGTGGAGTAGCTATTCATTTGAGAAGTAGCACTATCAATCTTAGATTGGGCAGCCAACGAACTAGCTTCTGAGTCCTTTTGCAGTCCTTCAATGTAACTGCTGTATGAATTAGCTAAAGATTGTCTTTCAGCGGCAACTGAACTTCTAGCGCTATCAGCAGCAACACTTTGTTCATATGAGTTCTTTGATTGTTCGGATGCAATTGATGCCGCCTTTGATGCAGCATTTGCAATAGCAGCTGATGATTGCAATGCTGCTTGCTGAGCTTCGCTTTGTGCCTTTGAAATTGTGGCGTTAAAGCTACCTTGCAAACTACTCAATTGACTTTCGTATTGAGTAACTTGGTTAGAAGCTTGAACTTGTTCGGCTTCTAGACTATCAATTACTGCTTCGTATGAAGCAACTACTGAGCTATAAGCACTTGAAGCAGCTGAGCTAGCTGCGCTAGCTTCACTGGATGAAGCGATACTTTCAGCAGTGATACTACTAATTGCATCAGCATTGATACTTTTTTGGTAATTTGCGCTAGATTGTAAATCAGCCAATGACTTGTTGGCATCGGTAATTTCTTCTTTTAGTTGTTTAATAACCTTGTCATAGTCTTTATTCAAACTATTAATTTGTGCTTGATATGAATCGTTCAATACTTGTTGAGCGGAAGAAACCGCAATACTCTTATCATTACTTGCAGCAGACGCAGCTGATTTAGCATCCGCAATTGATTGCTTAGTTAGACTACCAATCTTCTTATCGTTCTCAATAGATGTTGCAAGTGATTGTGCACTCGCAGCTTCTTCGGCTTGGCTCTTAGCCTTTGCAATTGCGTCGTTTACTGCTGATGACATCAATGATTGAGCGGCATTGGAGTCACTAATTGCCTTTGCCTTCAAATCATCGATGGCTTTCGAGTTGGCAGCTGACATTTGTTGAATTTGATCGGAAGCTTGCTTAGAAGCAATATCTTGAGCGGACTTAACAGCTGCAGCAATAGCAGTTTGCGCACTGTTTGATGCACTAGTTAAATCTTGTTCATTCTTCTTGTTCAAAGCATCAACTGCAACCGAGTTAGCGCTACTTTGAGCAGCAAATTCAACGGAAGCTTGACTTGATGCTTCACTGGTTGCCTTTGCGGCAGCGTCGCTAATTGCTGTATTGGCACTACTTTGGTCTTGTTCTAATTGTTGTGCCTTTTGGGCATTAATTGCGGCAATGGCCTTTGAATTAGCTTCAGCCAATGATGATAGCTTAGAATCAGCTTCTGTTTGTGCTGATGATACAGCAGAATCGACTGCTGATTTAATGCTAGCTTGAGCATTTTTAGCTGCAGCTTCTGAGTCAGCTTTGGATTTGGCAGTTAAATCATCAATCGCCTTTGAATTAGCAATAGAAGTATTGTATGCTTCAGTGCTTGCGCTATCTTGGGCAGATTTAATTGCACTCTTCATTGTTTCTTCAGCTTGACTGGATGCGTTTGTTGAATCAAGTGCTGCTTGACTCTTCAAACTATCGATTGCGGCTGCATTAGATTGTGCAACAGCAATTGAATCTGCAGTAGCCTTTGCTTGAGCTTCTTGTTGGGCCTTAGCAACTGCTTCTGCAATTGCAGATTGAGCACTGTTTGATGCATTGATTGAGTCTTGTTGACCCTTTGCTTGAAGACTATTAATTACATTCGCATTATCATCGGCAACTGATTTAGCCACTGAACTTGCTGAATCTTGTGCCGACTTAACGGCATCACTCATTGCCTTAGCAGCTGCATTAGAAGCATTTACTAAACTAATATTGTATTGTGTTTGAAGATTATTAATTTGTTTTTCATTAGCCAATGAAGCTTCAATTGATTGCACCTTAGCGTTGCTTACTGCTACAGATTGAGCACTTGATGCTGCTAATGAAATAGCTATTTGAGCACTGTTTGATGCATTGATTGAATCTTGTTGGCTTTTAGCTTGAAGACTACTAATTGCATTTGCATTATCATCAGCGATTGATTTAGCCACTGAACTTGCTGAATCTTGGGCTGACTTAATCGCACTTTGCACTGTTGATTGAGCGTTGCTAGATGCATTAATTGAATCTTCTCTAGATTGATCTTGCAAACTCTTAACAGCTTTTGAGTTGCTGATTGATGTTGCAGTTGATTGTTCTGCAGCAGAATCGATTGCAGACTTAATTGCGCTGTTAATTGCTGAATTTGCACTTTGAGCAGCAGCCAAAGAATTCGATTCACTCTTTTGTTGTAGTGAACTAATAGCTGAATTATTAGCTTCAGTAATTGATTGAATTATGCTATCAGCACTTTGTTTAGCGGCAGCACTCGCTGATGATACAGCATTTGACAAAGCTTTAGCCGCTTGGTCAGCAGCTGCCTTGGAATCGGCTAAACTTTTGTTCTTAAGAACTTCAATTGCATTAGCATTTTCCATACTTTGTTTAGCAAAAGTATCGTTAGCTGAATTAGTAATGCTTGTAATTGCACTACTCAATGCTGTAGATGCAGCATTAGAAGCTGCAGTTGAGTCAGCAATGTATTGAGCTTGTTGAGCAGAACTGCTTTGCGCGAATTCTTGTCTCAATGATGCAATTGTGCTGTCTAAGATAAATTGTGCTGAAGAACTTACTGCAGTCGCAGTAGAACTTTGGGCACTTGTGACAGCTGCATTAGCTGAGTTGTTCAAATTTTGAACCGCTGTTTGATAGCTAGTTGTTAGACTATCAGTTAAGCTTTGGTTGGCACTAGTTAAATTAGCCATTGCTGTCACAGCCGAATTTTGGACGCTGGTAATTGTGCTCGAACGCAATGAGTCAGCTAGTGATTGAGCCGCCTTTGAATCAGCAATTGATTTTTGAGCAAAGTCATTAATCATTTGTTGGATTTGCGCATTAATTTGTGCTGTCCTTTGACGATTAATTTCTTGCATTGAGTCTGTTGCTGATTGAATTGCAGCAGCCTTGTCAATCGCTGCTTGACTGGATGCAGCAGATAGACTGTCGTTAAATTGATTTTGAATTTGTGATAATTGTAGAGAATTTTGGGTGCTTATTTGATCTTGGATAGCTTTTGCAGATGATTGCAATGAGCTAATAGCTTGAGCCACCGCATTATTTTTATCGATTGCGGCTGAGTTAATAATGTTTTGCACTTGAATTGCAGCTGAATCAATCAATGCTTGTTGGCTGTTAGCCGCATTAATTGATGCTTGTTGTGATGCCAAGGCTGCTTGTTGTGAAATATTATCAGCACGTTGTGATGCATCAGAAACTTGGCTTTGCAAAGCATTAATTGAATTTTGGTAATTAGCACTAGCAATTGCTGAATTACTTGCTGCAATACTGTTGGCAATTGAATTAGCGGTGCTAGAAGCTTGATTAATTGCATTAGCAATTGATTGAGCTAGTGCAGCCTTTGAATTGGCAATGTATGCAGCAGCTGATGAATCATTGGCAGCTGCGATTGAATCGGCACTTTCTGGCTTTGGTTTTACATACATTAAGAAACCATACTTATCCTTTAACAAAGAACCTGTAAGGTAGTAGTTTGGATTCAAGTTATTGGCATTCAATAATGATGCATTAAGTTGTTGAGGACTAGCAGCGTCATAAGAAGAAACCTTTGTTGGATCGTATGAATATGCAACAGTCCCTGTTCCATACGCATTTCCTTGAGAGTCAATAAAATCAACAGTTGTTGTTCCGTAAACATAGTTACCATTAACAGCAACTTGATATTGACCACCATTATTAATGACAGTTCCATCAACTAAGTGGTAGCTGTTGGAATCAAGATTTCCTAGATCGACTAGTCTTGGATTGTTATTGTTATCAAAGACGATGGTTCCGGTTCCATGAGTATTTCCTTTGCTATCAACGAAGGTAGCACTCATTGTCTTTCCAATGTTATTTGGAAGAACTTCCATTGTGAAGTTATCGTCGTTAGTATCCTTAATTAGTTGGGCGTTTGGACTGATGTGGTAGTTACTGCTACCTAAATTTCCATAATCAACTAATTGAGGCACGTTGCTTCCACTAACGTTAACTTGACCAGTGTATGGATTACCGTTGCCATCAAGAACGGCAACTCCGTTGTTGGTAAAAGTTACTGTTGATGTTCTCGCGTTCTTTAATACACCGATTGTGTAGACACCATTTGATGATTGTTGGGCAGATGTATTGTAACCAACATGATAACCACTGGCGTTCAAACTAGTGGTATCACCCAATGTAGTAGTTCCGTCATCATTCAAGTAGACAGTTCCAGTAAGTGGATTATTGTTGCTATCAGTCAAAACTTGGTTATTAGGTGTCACAAAGTTTAATGTTGCACTTTGTTGATTAACCACTACCGCATATTGACCACTGTTACGACTATCGGCTGAAATGCTTGGGTTACTTGCATTTGGCACATAGTAATATTGAGTTTGTAAGTTACCCAATGTGTAAGTGTTTGTAATACTTCCGTCGTTATTGACGTTAACAGTCCCTGTCCCAACCTTTTTACCAGTCGTGCTGTAGAAGTTTAGTGGTTGTGGTGTCGCTGCAACCTTCAATGTAACAATATAGTTGTAGTTACCATCCATTTTTAGTTGTGAACCAACATTAGCTACATAGTTAGTTGAATTAATATTGTAGTAGTTAGTGACACTGTTCAAAGTATTATTGGAACTGTTTAGTACCGCCATCCCCATTGCTGTGGTACCATCGGTTCCGGTAAGTGATTTACCGTTGACATCATAGAAAACAACCGGAGTCAAAAATGTTGGATGCGTTCCCTTAGCTTCAACGGTAGCGTTTGCACTATATGCACTAACGGTAGGTGTTGAATTGACAGTTAGAACATATACGGTTGAGTTGTTAGGGTTATTTAATTGGTTTACAGATTGATAAGGAGCTGAACTTAAGATTTGGAAATTATTTGGATTTGTATTATTAGGTACTAATCCACCAGAGGCACCAGATCCAGCAAATTGAGGGTTACCATTAGCATCATAGAAATAAACGGTGACAGGAGAACTATAGCTATCGCGGTAGCCTAGACCTTGTGCTAAATTAGCACGATACACAGCCGCATTACTATCGATATCACTTTGTGCGGATGAAGCCATTTGATCAATTGCATCTTGGGCTTCAGATAAGCTAAGTCCACTTAGTGAGTTTTGGGTATTACTGCTTGAACTACTTTGGTTTACGCTAGTGTTATTACTTGAAACACTAGTTACGTTCGCAGATGAACTATTTGTTTCTGATGAAAAGCTACTTGCTTGCGTATTTGATGAAACGTTGCTTGAGCTAGCAGATTGTGCAGTTGCTTTTGCACTGCTGCTTTTCACCACCGCAGCTTGTCCCCCGTTTTTAGAAGCAGCGCTCGCGTTTACTTGATTAGTCATCAAGGTAAAGCTGGCCGCACCAAAAAGAGCAAAGGAGGAAACGGATACTACGACCCAATTCTTCTTTACTTTTTTCATCATTTTCTTGTCATTAATTTTTCTAATTTTTTGCTTATTGTATTTCATTGAAAGGGCACCTCCTTTAATAACATATGTAATAATCTCATCAAATGGTTCTTATACAACGAATATAATATCTCATTAGAATGGACAAAACTTCTAAAAAAAGCCGTTTTTAATGAAACTTAAAAAAATAAATATCTTCTTAATAATTTATAAATTTTCTTTATTATTTATTAACCTAAGGCCTTGACATCATGTATAAAAAAGACCCGTTAGGATCAATTCCTAACGAGTCTTTTTTTATTTAATTCTATTTACCCAAGTCTTATTAGCAGTGATGTATTCACCGTGGCCAATGTAGAATCTGGTAATTCCATAGAATTTCATTACTTTTCTTACTCGCACTAATGTGTTCTTGCGGATGTGATTTACAGCATTGCGATTAGTAAATTTCTTAGCCTTGTGAACCAAGATTCCATGGTTTCTAATTACGAGAACTTGTTTAGTTGGACGTACATAGTATGCATGGATTGTGCCCTTAGCATTAATGAATCCCTTCTTGATACGGTACTTAGTGCCGTTCTTGGTATTAACGATTCTTAATACCTTGTATGCATTTGCCTTGTTTCTTGGTCTCTTGGCGAAGTACTTAACAGCATTTTTACGAGTGAAGTGAGTATTTACGTATACTCCACGTTTGTTAGTCCAGTATACATAAAGCGGTGTCTTCTTACGTCCTAATGCAACGTAAGTCTTGTTAGAAGTTACGTAACGGCCGTTGCCTAGGTATAGACGAGTAATACCGTAGAACTTAACAACCTTCTTCACATGGATTAATGCACCTTGACGTAGTCTAGTTACACGTCTGCGATTGCCATAGTGGAACTTCTTATCGGTATGAACTAATACACCAGTCTTTCTGATTACACGGAATAATGAATGGTTGGTACGGTAGTATGCATCCCTAATATTCTTGTTGAAGTAGATGTATCCACCATCAACCTTCAAACGAGGATACTTATTATGATCTAAGACAACGCCTCTAACCTTGAAGACATGTGCTAATCTTCTTGGCTTCTTAGCATAGCCCTTCACACGGTTCTTAATTGTGAAGTGAGCTGAACTGTGTAGGTAAAGTCCCTTAACACTGTATACGTATGAAGGAGCCTTTCTCATCAATTCACTCTTGTATGCTTGCATATATCTGTTTACATAATCAGCATCTTTGTTCTTCATATTTTCAACAGGTAATAATTTAGCAGCACGACTGCGTCCAGCAGATTCAGGGGATTGACCTGCAAATGACTTAGTTGCGACTACATGCATTGATGTAGTGCCATCACTATTAACAACTGTCTTAATGACTGTGTTTTCGTATGTGGTGTAATTGTAGCCATGACCATTATTAACAACCACTTTGTGTTGAACTGTTAATGAACCATCTTCATTGACGTGAGCAACAACGTTACCAATTGTAGAAGTACCGTCACTAGCATCGAAATGAACATTATCGACATTGACAGTTCCGTCAGCATTGATTGGGAAGGATTCAACATGGTAGTCACCATCATTATCCTTAACAACCTTTGAACCAGCAGGAACAATGTACTTGCCATCTGATGACTTAGTATTCTTAGTTACAACAATTTCACCCTTGTCGTTTCCCTTTACAGGAAGCTTACCAACAGATTGTGTATCCTTACCATCGTGGTTAAAGTGAACGTTATTGATTTCATCTTTTACCGGTGTCAATACAGGAGTAGTTGGTTCAGGTTCATTATTTGGAATAGTTTCACCAGTGTATCCAGGAATGTTGGATTCAATTGTCTTGCTACCATCGTCATTAACGTGAACAGTGGCCGCATTTTCAATTGGTTGAGAATCAGCACCTGGACGAGCAGGTTCTTTTTGATTTTGTTCAATTGGTGTTGCTGAAACGTGATATGAAACGTTCTTGTGTGCATCCATTCCAATGGTAATTGGTTCACCAGCATCAGCTTGGTAAGCACGATTTGGCACAGTTGGATCTGTCACAACCGCGGTCTTATCAACAGTTAAATCACCAGTATCTGGGTCAACCTTAGCCACTAACTTGCCAACTACCGACTTAGTCTTATCATCCTTATCGTCAAAGAATGCATTTTCGATATCAATAGTGCCATCGGAATTCATTGATAACTTGTTACCAGTAACTTCGTATTCACCAGTAGCTTTATTCTTTGTGACAGCTGAACCAGCTGGAATGATGTAGTAGTTACCATCATTACCCTTAACTACCTTGGTCTTAGTTGTGGTAATGTTTCCATCATCATCAACTTTAGCCTTGAAGTTAGTTTGGGATTGTGGCTTACCACTAGCGTCATTGACGTTTGCGTTGGCAATTTCTACTTCACCATTACCATTTACAGGTAATGAGTTGCCATGATAAGTGCCATCATCATGCTTGGTAATGATTGTACCAGCTGGAATGATGTACTTGCCGTCAGATGACTTAGTAGTCTTAGTTACGACAATGTTGCCATCTGAATCACCCTTAACAGGCAAATCAGCTGAAGAACCAGTGTCCTTACCGTCATTGTCGAAGTGGACATTAGATGCTGTGGCTTGAACTGGTGTCAAGATAGCATGACTAGTATCTTCATCGGCTGGTAAGTTGGTTTGACCCTTGAAACCAGGAACGTTAGAAATGATGTTCTTAGTTCCGTCACCATTATAGTGTAGTGTAGCTGCATCAGATTGAGTCTTACCGTTTTCACCTAATTGAGCAGGAATCTTTGCATCTTGTTGAATTGGAGTGGCATCAACGTGGTATTCAACTCCGCCTTTGCCATCAGGTTTAATAATAATAGTGTCACCGGAGTTAACCTTGTATGCCTTGTTTGGATCAGTTGGGTCCAATACTACAGTATCGTTCTTAACGGTTAGCTTACCAGTGTTTTCATCAACGTTAGCAACCAAACTACTGATGGTTCCCTTACCAGGTTCGAACTTATCGTCGTAATGAGCATTGTCGATAGTTACGGTTCCGTTATTAACAGGAAGAGCGGTTCCAGGAACTTCATATTCTCCAGTTGATGGGTTCTTAGTTACCTTTGAACCAGCTGGGATGATGTAGTCATTGCCATCATCACCCTTGGCGATTTCATCCTTAGCAGTTGTGATGTTACCTTGGTCGTCGACCTTAGCCACAATGTCCTTGTGAGCCTTAGTATCACCCTTTGCATCATTAACGTTGGCGTTATTGATGGTGATAGTTCCGTCTTCATTGACAGGGAATGAATCACCGTGATACTTGCCGTCATCACCCTTAACAAGTTCTGATCCCTTTGGAATCATGTACTTGCCATCTGATGACTTAGTGTTTTGAGTAACAATGATATTACCTTTATCGTCACCCTTAACAGGAACATCACCAGTTGAACCGGTCGCCTTCTTGTTGTTATCGAATGAAACATCATGCGCAACGTCAGTAACTGGTGTCAAAACTGCTTTAGATGTATCAGCATCGTTAGCAAGTCCCTTTTTACCAGTGTATCCTGGCACATTGGAAATGATGTCCTTAGTTCCATCATTGTTGTAATGAACCTTAGCAGCATCTTTTTCAACCTTACCATCGTTACCCAATTGAGCATCGATATTCTTATCTTGGTCAACTGGAGTAGCGTCAACGTGGTATTCAATACCACCCTTACCATCTGACTTGATGGTAACTGTTGTCCCTTCGTTAACTTGGTAAGCCTTAGTTGGGTCGTTTGGATCTGTGACAACAGAAGTCTTGTTAACGGTCATTGTACCGTTATCAGGATTTACTTGAGCGGTAATTGGTCCAACGACTGACTTAGTCTTATCATCCTTGTCATCGTAATGAGCATCAGAGATGTTAACGACACCATCACTTGGTGAAGGCAACTTGTCTCCAACAGTTTCGTATGAACCATCATCTGGGTTCATATTAACGTTAGAACCACTTGGTACGATGTAGTAATTACCATCGTCACCCTTGGTAATGACGTTACTGCTTGTAGTGATGTTACCTTGATCATCTGTATCAACCGGTAGTTTTTGACTACGGTTTACTTCAACGTGACCTGCTTGGTCAACAACGGAAGCATTATCAATTTCACCGTTTGATGGGTAAATTGGTACTTGATACAAGGTCTTGGATGGTTGAGTTGAATCAGTTACTGTTTGAATTTGTCTACCGGTTGCAAACTTGTAGCCATCTGGAATAGCTGAAACTGCTTTGTAAGCATCGCTAGTACCAGCGAAGATTGGAGTGTTGTCCTTATCGTTGGCGTATACGAAGTACTTGTCAGTATCAACGGAAACAGTCTTGTTAGTGTAAATATTGATGAATTGAACGTTATGTCTTGCTGAGTAAGGTGAGTTATCAGCGATGACAACCTTCGCATTTTCATCAACGTTGCCGTTATTATCCATCCAGTCAACTACTTGTGAACCTGGTTGGAATACATGGTATCCATGACCTTCATATCCACCATCTGGCAACTTGGCGTCTAGAACATGACCAGTGGTCTTATCAATAATGACTTGGCCAGTTCCCTTGTTCAAACCATCGTTGTTATCGATGAAGTTAGCGTTATTAATAACGGCTGTATCATCTTTAGCAGTCAATGAGTATGAACCGTCATCGTTATTAATTGGTGTACCAGCATTTGCTTGGTATGCATGATTACCCTTAACAACGTGAACACCGTTATCGTCAGCTAGTGTCATCTTACCAGTGTTCAAATCAATGGTTGCATGAACATCAACAACATCGATTACATTGCCTTGTTCATCCTTAACGGCAACGTTTGGAAGTGTTACCTCACGTTTGCCAGCATCGTATTCGTATGATGGAACGGTCCAGTTACCATTGCTATCCTTAGTAACTTCACTACCTGGAAGAATAATTCTGCCATTTGGTGTTGTTGCTGGAGAAGTAACCTTAATGGTTCCGTCATCTTGACCTTGAACAGGTAGGTTATCAACTGTTGAGTTGGTATCTTTACCTTGATTATCCAAGACATGGACATTGTTCATAGTACCAGTAGTTGGTTTCAATACTGGGTTAGTTGGTAGTGGATCACCGTTTGGAATGGTTTCACCAGTAAATCCAGGGATGTTAGAAATAATAGTCTTGCTACCGTCTTCGTTAACATGAACGCTGGCAGCACCATCTTGAGCAGTTCCCTTTGGACCAACTTGGGCACTAATCTTCTTATCTTGTTCAATTACAGTTGCAGGGATGTGGTATTCAGGTTCACCATTAGCATCCTTTTCAATTGTAATCGCATCACCTGGGTTTACTTGGTAAGCCTTGGTTGGATCGTTTGGATCAGTAACAACAGTGGTCTTGTTAACGGTCATTGTCCCGTTAGTTGGATCAACGGTTGCTGAAACACTACCGATGACTGACTTAGATGGATCAGCCTTATCGTCTAGATGAGCTTGGTTAATAGTTACGGTACCATCAGCGTTAGCTGGTAACTTGGTACCTTGAGCTGTGTAACTGCCATCATCTGAACTGTTTGGTACAACTGAGCTGCCCTTGGTAATGACGTAGTAATTGTTGTCCTTCCCCTTGGAAATGACATCCTTAGTTGTGCTAATTGAGCCATCATCATTAGTCTTAACAGGTAATGTTTGGCTGTGGTCGACCTTCACGTCACCCTTTTGGTCCAATACACTAGCGTTGGTGATTTCACCTTGGGCCGGAATGACTGGAACGATGTAGGTGCGCTTATCCTTATCGGTATTGTCATCATTGTTAGTTTGTTCAACGATAATTTGCTTGCCACTAGCATATTGATATCCGTTTGGAATACCACTGACAGCTCTTTGAGCTTCAGTACTACCTGCAAATAGTGGTAGTAAATCATCATCGTTAATGTTAACAGTTGGGTTATTAGTATCGTCTGTAAATACTTGGTTGTTGTAAATGTTTAAGAACTTAACGTGAGTGTTTGAATGGTATGGTGCGTTATCAGTAACTCTGACAATTGCATTGTCATCAACGTTACCATTTGCATCACTCCATTGAACGACTTGACCAGTTGGATCGTAAACATGGAATCCGGCGTCTTGGTTACCACCCTTAGTTGGTAGTTGGGCAATCAAAACAGTTCCGTTTGACTTATCAACTCTGACGGTTCCAGTACCAACATGGTTGTTGTTAATAACATCAATCAATGTAGCATTGTGAATTACGGCAGTGTCGTTGTAAGTGTTTACGTACAACTTATCATTATCACGAACGACTGGAGTACCAACGTCGGATTGGTAAGCATCGGTGCTTGTAGTTGCGTGAATTCCTTGAATATTGGCAACAGTAAGTGTTCCGTGTTCTAGGTCAACGTTTGCAATTACATCTTGGTGATCAACGACGTTACCCTTATCATCCTTGATTGGAAGTTGAGGTAAAGTAACTTGTCTGTTTCCGGCATCGTAGTCGAATGCTTGGGCATGCCAGTTATCATCCTTGTCCTTGGTTACCTGAGTATTAGCAAGAATAATCTTACCATCAGGTGTGATGGTTGATTTGTTGGTCTTGATAGTACCGTCATCACTACCGATTACTGATAAACCGTCAGCGGTATCGCCGGTATTATTACCGTTAATGTCGTCAATGTGAACACCATTTAGTGTTTGTTCAGCAGGTGTTAATACTACTGGAGATGGGATTGGTTGGCCTTCAGGAACGTTAAAGCCTGTAAAACCAGGAACGTTTGAAACAATTGACTTGCTACCATCATCATTTACATGAATCTTAGCTGCGCCATCAACTGATTGACCGTTCTTACCTGTCTTAGCAGCGATGGCTTGGTCTTGGGCGACCTTTTCAGCGTTGACGTGGTATGAAACATTGCCGTTTCCATCAACCACCTTAGTAATTGGTGAATTACTGTGGGCAATGTATACGTTGCCTTGGCTATCCTTAGTAACTGTTGGTTTGGCAACGCTCATGTTTCCGTTGTCATCCACCTTAGCAACTAGGCTACCTGATTGAGAAGTGTTATCTGATGCATCATAACTTCCGTTTGGAATGTTAATTGTGCCATCAGCGTTAAGTGGGAATGATGGAGCGTGGTAGTTGTTATCTGAACCCTTGGTTACAGTTGAACCAGCAGGAATCATGTACTTACCATCAGATGACTTAGTGTTCTTAGTAACAACAATGTCACCATTTTCATTACCCTTAACAGGAACGCTTCCAGTGGAACCAGAATCAGTACCATTGTCATCGAAATGAACACCATTAATGACGTCATTAGTTGGTGTTAGGACAACGTTACCAGTATCTTGATCGACAGGAACGTTGGTTTGACCAGCAAATCCTGGGATATTTGATGTAATTGTCTTAGTTCCGTTATCAGGATTGATTGTTACGGTTGCGGCATTGTCAATGCGTTGACCGTTATCACCGGTCTTGGCAGGGATATTTTGCTTTTCGTTTACAGCATGTGCAGCAACGTGGTATTGAACATCCCCATTTTCAAACTTAGGAGTAACTGTTTCACCTTCGTCGACTTGATAAATAGTACCATCCGGTGCCTTAGTTACTGATGCTTTGGCAATTGTGATGTCACCAGTATCAGAATCAACATTGACCGTAATCTTACCTGGATATGAAGTATTAGCGTCCTTATCATATTGACCAGTTGTAATACTAAATGTTCCGTCTTGGTTTGCTGCGATTGTGTAACCATCAGCATGGTAAGTTCCATCTGCTTCTTTACGAACATTGGAACCTGCTGGAACAAAGTAATAGTTAGGGTCATCATTCATACCCTTAGCAACATGGTCTTTAGTAGTAGTGATAGTACCATCTTCGCTTGTGTTAACAGGTAGAGTGGTAACCGCCTTTTCTTGATTATCCCTACCATCAATAATGGCAGTTGGTAATTCAGCTTCGGTAGGAAGTACTGGAATGATGTATTCAGTATTTCCACCAGCAGTCTTGTTTACAATAATGTTCTTTGAAACATCATATACATATCCATCAGGTAATTTATCAATTGCTTGATATCCATCCTTAGTACCATAGTTGATTGGCAATCCATCAGAATGAGTTACCTTCAATGTATATTTCTTACTACTGTCGGTGAAGGTTTCACCAGTGTATGAGTTCTTAAATGAAACATTGTTGATGAAGTCATATGGGTAGTTTTCAACAACCTTAACCGCAGCATTTGGATTAACATTGCCTTTTCCATCATCCCATTGAACGACTTGAGTATCAGGGTCGTAAATGTGATAACCTTCTTTGTTACCACCTAGATGTGAAACGGAAGATAGGTCTGAACTAGGTAGTACCTTACCAGTTGATTTATCGACATTAATAACGGCGGTTCCATCAATCTTGTCATTGTTTTGATCATACAAAGTAGCGTTGGTAATGGTTGCAGTGTCGTTCTTACTGTTTACGGTATATCCGTTACCAGTCTTAACAACTTCGGTACCATTATCGGCTTGATATGCGTAACCATTAGTTGTAATTGTGTGGATACCATTATCAGAAGTTGGTTGATTCAAAGTAAGAGTTCCGTCAGGATTTAGCTTAGCGTAAATCAATTGACTGTTGATCTTCTTACCTTGGTCGTCATTGATAGTAGCATCGTTAATTGTCACGTTACCATTTTTATCGATTGGAAGTGTTTGAACGTGATAGCTGCCATCAGTATTGATAGTTACTGGTGATTTAGCCATTGCGACATTACTACCATCATCAGTATTAGTGTTGTTAACGACGGTGACAGTTCCATCATCATGACCTTCTACTTGCATGTTGGTGATAGTCTTTCCAGTATCATTACTGTTGATATCATCAGCATGTGCAACAGGTAATGTGGTCTTACCTGGTGTTAATGTAGGAAGACTGGTATCTGTATCCATTGGAACGTTTTGGCTGCCAACAAATCCAGGTACGTTTGATGTAATTGTCTTAGTACCATCAGCATTGGTATGGATGGTAGCTCCACCTTGAACAGTCTTACCGTTAGCACCGGTCTTAGCAGGCACTACTTGGTCTTGTTGTTGAACTTGTGAACTGATGTGGTATGAAGTTGTGCCATCAGCGTTAACGACTGGGGTAATCTTACTACCCTTCTTAGCAACGTAAACATTGCCTTTTCCATCATCAACAGCAGTATCTGAGTTTACTTCTAATGAACCATCATCGTTTAAGTGAGCAACGACTGGTTTAACTGTGTTGGTTCCATTAGTACCATCGTATGAAGCATCATTAATTGTAATTGTGCCGTCAGCATTTCTAGGTAATGATTCAGCATGGAAAGTACCATCACTGTTCTTAGTTACCTTAGCTCCGGCAGGAATTACATACTTACCGTCGTTTGAAACGGTGTTTGAAACAACAGTAACACTACCATCATCATGACCTTGAATGGTCAACTTATCGGTAGTTGAACCTGTGTCTTGGTTGTCTTTATCGTTGTGAACACCATCAATCGTTTCTTTTAATGGTGTTAGTTTGAATTGAGAAATACTTGTGTTAAGTGGAATTACTTCACTCTTTTGTCCGTTATCCAAACCAAATCCAGCAACGTTGGAAGTAACTGTCTTAATTCCAGTATTTGGATCGTAATTTACAATTGCACCGTCGTTAATAACAGGTCCATTTGCACCGGCTTGGGCTGGAACGTATTTCTTAATCTTGTGTTCTACGGTTTGAACATGGTATTCAGCAACGACATTGTTCATAACCTTTTCGATTACTGTATTGTCCTTAGCAGTGTAAGCATCGTTATTGTGACCAACGATAGTAGTATCGTTAACTACTCTAATCTTACCGTCAGGTCCGACGATTCCTTTAACTGTCCCGGTCAATCCAGTATCTTTGTGACGGTGTTCGTAGTGAACATCGTTGATTGTTACTGTTTTATCATTTGCATTGTATGGTAGTCCTTCAACACTTGGTTGGTTTTGACTATTGTTAGATACAACTGTACCGGCTGGAATCATGTACTTGCCATCGGCACTGGTTGTATTTTGAGTTACGTAAAGGTTGCCTTCAATGTTTGTTGAAACAGGTAGGTTACTGATTGTTGATGATGTTGGTTGTCCGTTGGATGTAACAGCCACATTACCCATACCAACTAGTTGACCAGTTGTGTTATAACCTTTACCAACTGTATTAGCCACGTTTGGTTGAATGGTTTGACCAGTGTGGACTTGGTAAGTGTTACCATCGCTACCCTTAACAACACCATTGTTAGCTACATTCGTAATTGTAGTATTACCGTTAGCGTCACCACTTACCGTTACATTGACGTTATTAGCAACGACGTTACCATTTCCGTCAGTAACAGAAATGGTGGTTTGTGATGAAGTTGGTGTCACGATATATGCATCTTGACCATTGTACTTCTTAGCGGTTGTAGTGGTGTAACCAGGGTTGTCAGGTGTAACGAATGGCTTACCATTACCACTATTTGAGTTGTAAGTACCTACCCCAACGCTTGAACCGTTGGCAGTAACTACCTTCACTGTTTGTTGATCATCAGGTGTGCCATCAGGTAATAGTGATAGGTAGTAGTAATTTGAATCATTAGTATTTGCTGAAGTATGAACTAAGACGTCCTTGTTAACACGCAATACATTTGAGATGGTGTATTGGTTACCGTCAGCATCTGTAATCTTAGCAACTGGCTTAGAAGTATCACTACTATCAGCGACAACACCGGTTGATTGTTTGTCTGGTACCGCAATAATTTCGACATAAACTGGTTTGCTATCTAGTTTAGCTGAATCATTGTGACCTGTTAGTAATACGCTCAATACTCTATTAGTATCTTGACCAGTCAATGCATTGTAGATGTGGATGTTAACTGGTTGTTGAGTGTAGTTAGTTGCGACATTGAAAGTACCATCTTTATCGTTTTGTTCTGGACTGTATCCTGGCAAATCAGGAGTGACAATCATGTGACCGTCTTGGTCATAACTAATTGTTCCTGAGAATGGAAGAATAGTACCATCTTCACGTTTGATTGGCACCTTATCACCAGTATTGTAGTTAAATGCCTTCTTGGCTACTTGGATGATTGGTGTGTAATTGCCTTGGCTATCCTTATTCAAACCAATTGCACTACCGGCACTAACGGTGTAGCTAATGTGCTTACCATCAGCGTCTTGCATACCAACGAATCCACCGCTAACAACGCTAGTAATACGGGAAGTACCATCTTCGTTACCTTGAACCATCACGGTTGCGGTACCAACCTTTTGACCGGAATCTTGATCAATAATGTCAACATTAGTTTGAACTGGTGCGGTAGTTGGTTGTAAAACAGCGTTACCATTATCATCAAATTGAGCATTTGGTGATGGTGCAAATCCTGGTAAGTTGGCAGTAGCTTGTTTACCACCAGATACGTTGGCAGATATTGTTGCACCACCTTGAATTTGGTTACCAGAATCTGTAACCGCATTAACTTGTTCAGTACCAACATACTTTGAACTTACATTAATACTAAATTGACCTTGGTTAAATGGATCAATGCTGATTGCAGTACCTGCAGTAATGTTGTATCCGTTGTGACCATCGACTAAGTTGGCATCTGAAGGAGTTTGTGTTGAAGTAATGTAAGAATTACCGTCTGAATTACCTTGAACGTTTACATTAACAGTACCAATCTTCTTACCAGTGTCAGCATCGTATACGTTCACTGATATTGGTACCGGATTCTTGGATGGAGTTAGGACTGCGCTACCATTAGCATCAATTGTGGCTGGAGTACTGCCATCGAAACCAGGCATATTAGATACGGATGTCTTCACACCATCTTTAGTCTTAATGGTTGCTCCGGCAGCAATGTCATTACCTTGATCAGTAACAGCATCTACTTGATAGTCGGCTGGAACTTCTGGATCAACGATAATTGATGGAATAAAGGTAGTAGACTTAGCTGGTGATTTAATTGCATCACCCTTCTTAACAGTGTAAGTATTACCCTTACTGTCCTTAAATTGTGATGGGCTATCGATATTTTCGATGTAAGAGTGACCATCACTTTGTCCTTGGACTTCAACTACAACAACTCCGACGTGACTGCCATCTGCACTGCTAATAACTGGAAGTGTTACTTTAACAGGACTAGCAGATGGAGTTACTACGGCACTGTTACCCTTCATTTGTCCAGGGTTGCTGCCATCGAAACCTGGTAGGTTTGGTTTAACAGTCAAAGTACCATCACTATTAGTAACGACGGCACCACCATCAACGACTACTCCGTCTCTGGTGATTGCTGGGGTATTATCAACGATATCTTTGTCAGCAGTACCTTCAACATAAACAACCACGTTTCCGTTTGAATCAGTGTATGCCTTTACGTTGTCGCCGGTGCTTACCTTGTATCTACCATTATTGGTGTTGTAGATACCTCTGCCCTTGATATCAGTAATCTTAGAAGTACCATCACTTTGTCCTTGAGCAGAAACTTCAACGAAGACTTGTTTGCCATCACTTGAGACTAATGGGGTCTTAGTGTTTGGTTGGAATACCGGTAGCTTAACGCTTACTGGAGTAGCTGATGGACTTACAACATCCTTTTGGTTTGCACCTGTTCCAGTAGTCTTAGTTGCACTGGTAGAGTCGAAACCTGGTAGGTAGGTAACGGTGTGTAAAGTTCCGTCAGCACTTTGTTGTCTGTAACCACCTTGGTCAACTGAAGAACCACTTGGAGTTACAACATTAACGAATTTCTTGTCAGATGTTGCTGTTAGTTGAACATGGTAAGTTGGGTTACCTTTGGAATCAGTGACAATTCCAATCTTGGTCTTGTTGTCGATGGTGTATTGTAATCCATCGTTTTTACCTGATGAAACGACCACCGGTTTAACAGCGTTGACAGTACCATCACTGTTACCTTTAATTTGAACAGATGCTGATAATCCAGTTGGGTTACCGTTTGCATCATCAATGTAAACAGTAGCGGTTCCGATAGCTGGTTGAACGGTGTACATTCCATAACTATCCACGTTTAATCCAGTTGTATTTGCTGAGATTGCAAAACCAGGTAGTTGTGGAGTAATTGAAACAACGTTTCCGTTGCTATCTACTTTGGCAACCCCCTTGAATGGAATCTTAGTACCTGAAGGTGTGTCGATTGGTAGTAATGATCCATCCTTGATGAATTGAACATCTGGAACGTAGATATCGTAAGTTGACTTATCATATTGCTTCATTGGAGTTTGTGATAAATCAAGAGTGTAACCTTTGTTATTGGCAGCGACGTCATTAGTTAATTTGGTCAAAGCTGTCTTAGCTTGATAATTTGAAGTATCTAAAGAACCACCAGCAAGAATTGTTTCCAATGGAACCTTGGTGATTGCGACCAATCTAGTCTTATCACCGTTTGAAGCGATAACTCTCACTGTTGCGTACTTAGTATCCTTATTATTGGTATCAACACCACTGTATGATGAATCATCAAATGGTGTGATGTTTTGGTTATTAATTAAATATTCACGATATTCGGGTGATGGCAATGGATCACTTGAAGTCTTGTTAGTGTAGTATTGAGCTTCGTTTGTATCACGATCATTTAAGTGGTTCAAAATACCACTAATGTTCTTCAAGAATCCTTGAGCAGTAGGCATTGCAGCAATTGAGTGCATGTCGTTATCTGGACCGAAGTCATTTAGTAGTTTAAGTTCTTTTCCATCATCTAGACGAGTTCTAACACTGTTGAAACCTTCAACGTTGGTTTGGTAACTGTCATTACCGGGACGAAGAGAACTTGATACACTAGCGATTGGTGCGTATGCTGGTCCTTGCCAATCTTGTAGTCCGGTACCCATGAATGTATTCAAACGGATTCCGACTGTGTCGATTGGATTAGTACCTAAATCAATATCACCATCGAAGACAATGCTGCCATCACTTAGTGTGGTTGAGTTGCTTGAATTTAGTGAAATGGTTTCGGCTAATGTTTCCTTATTACTATTAGCTTTGTACATATTACGGTATACATCACCATTGTTGGACTTAGCATCAAATGAACCAGTTACATAGTGAACTTCTACTTGGTGTTCTTTAGCATCACTACCGGCATTGTTCAAAGTTGCTTCAAACTTAGCGTGGTAATGACCATCTGCACCCTTGTAGGTTTGAATGTTGTGGTTAAATTCAATTGATGGCGAACCGGTGAATGTAATTGAAGTATCATTTCTGGCGTTTTGACCTGAAATAACCTTTGGATTATTACCGTTGAAGGCTTCATTAAAGCGGTTAACAACAGTACTATTGTCTGACATGCTGGCAACAGTTTGTCCTAATGCCTTGGCAACATTAATGATAAGACCAGGTAGGTCTGGATCATTGATGTTCTTTAACTTATTAACAAAGTCTCGCTTACTCATCCCTACTAATTCAGGGAATGTGCTACCACTTAGGTATTGTCTTTGTTGATTAAGCGAATTAGCGTAGTTAGTATCGTTTAAAATACTGGTGCTTCCACTAATCTTATTAATATCATTCTTCCAAACGTTAGCAATTGCAGTTTTAATGTCTGCTTGAGTTGGGTTAACATAACCTAATTTACCCTTATCTGGGTTGTAGGCACCACTTCTATCACTATCAGAAGTAACAATGTTACCGTTTTGTGATTGATCGGCGAAATCTTGGTTATTTGCGATGATATCTTCGTATAATTGAACGAAGTATTGTAAGTAATCAAAGGCGGTATCAAATGACACACCATTAACGGTTACACCCGTTGATGGAATGGTCTTCCAAGTGTATGGATAACTGAAACTAAAGCGTTTCTTGGTATCTTGACCTGATGGCTTGTAACCATTGGTAGTTCCATTAATATCTTGGAAAATTTCACTACTATTGAAGTTCTTATCATTTTCATCTAGGGCTGTACCGTTACGACGATAATGATAGATGTATGGATTCAATAGGTAACCACTGCTTGTCTTGATACTTGCAATGTTACCTTGGTCTAGAATTGCACCAAAGACATCAATAGAAGAAAGACTTAGCTTTGGTCCAGCAGCACCATTAGGTGAAGTTCCTGGAGTTACGTTCAAGGTTAAATTAAAGACCTTTGGATTAAATGCAACGATTGGTAGAAAGGCAACACGAATTGGGTGACTTTTGTCACCAGTGTTCATGTTGATATTCAATGAACCGTTTTGTTGCACGATAATCATACTGCTTGATTGGTTTCTACGTGCACCTGATTTCTTCATTGAAGAGTATGGTCCGTAAATAAATGCGTTGTACAAACCGGCATTGGCAGTATCAGCAGTCTTAGCGTCGACGTTAAATGCACCACCACTTAGGATTTGCATTCCATGACCTAACCAAACAACTGCTTCTGTTTTCTTGAAACTCCATTCACCACTTATTCTACCGGTATTACCCTGGCCTCTTGCCAAATTATTTGATAGTGAAGTTGGTGTAACACCATTTGGTACGACTAGGTTAATAGTACCTTTAATAACAACGTTACCACTGTCACCTGAACCGGTATCTGTTGGATCGTTTAAGTTACCAACACGAATACCATTGGTATTGTTGCTTAGTGTGATATTAACGGTGGCACCTTTGTGCACGTTAATGTTGTTGTTAGCCATAATTCCATAACTAGGTCTAACTGTTGAATCGATGTAGTCGGTTTTAACTAGTTTTCCCCAACTTTTTTGGTAGACGTAATTATCAAGTTCAACTGGGTTCAAACTAACGTTGGCGTTTTCTTGGAACACGATGTAGTTTACAACCAATGAATTAAATTTGTAATTAGCTTTGTCACCTATAACAAACTTACCACCTAATTTATTCAAGTCGTTGTAAGTTTCTGCATAGGTAATTGATCCATCAGCATTGGTGTTTGCATCTGAAGTTACCACATTTCTGCCTAAGACGAAGTTACCATTACCATTGTTGGCGTTGAATAAACTGTCAAAGGTGCCTGTGTAGTTAACATTATCATATTCAACAAATCCATTTCCGTTTACAACGTATGGAGATGACAAACTAGTCATGTTTTGAATCTTAACAATTGAGCTATTGTCAGACTTATTGAATGTGTATGCACCACTTAGTGAGAATTGGTTTTGACCATCAATTACTAGGTTACCTAGATTAGTTACAGTTCCACTAGCATTGATGTTGTTAGTCAAAACAATCTTTTGAACGCTGTTAGTACCTGATGCAACCAATGAGTTGTTAAATTGAGCATTGTTATTAGCATAAACAATTCCGTTATTAAAATCATTTATCATTTTATTGAAGGTTGCTTTGTATTGAGCAGAACTAGTATCTGTGTTGTTTTCTGGAACGTTCTTGTCGTCTGGTTTGGCATCATATCCTGAAACATTAAAATTATTATTTGCATTGAATTGTTGATTTAATGCGTTTCTTACTCCCATGTATGCGTTGTCATACATAGCTTGTAGTCCTGAATCTGCACTAGGACGGTTGCTTCCGCTAGTGTAGCCATCAGAACCTGAAGTTGTCGCGTCTTTGAAAGCACTGTCGGCAGTCTTCTTGAAATCAACACCATACTTATATGCAATGTATAGCATTGAAGTGTTATTTGCAGATGCCTTCTTGATGTCATCGATTGAAGAACTAGCCATGTTATCTGAAATGCTCTTTGATTGATCAGCATTTACCCCTTCATAGGCTGCGCTGTATAATTCCTTGCTATTGTTATCAGTAAAGTAATCATTATCAGCACTGCGATTACTGTAAGCATCGTTTACCCCTTTATTGATAGCTTGCGTGTATTGCTTATATGAATCATTACTGTTCTTAGTGTTACCATTTAAGTTCTTTTGATAATTAGCAGCATCACTAGCAGATTGGTTGGAAACAATATCTGTAGATTGTTGTTGGTTAGTAGTTTGATTATCTGAACCTAAATGATTAGATAGTTGTATGTCATTACTATCCTTTTGTTGGTAACTGTTACCAGTATTTTGATTATTGCTGCTTTGTTGATTGGTATATTGATCAGCATTTGAATTATTATGTTGGTCACTATCAGATGATTGGTTGGATGAAGATTGATTGGTAGTATTTTGTTGCACTACTTCAGTCTTTGTTCCGTTATCATCAGTATCAGCGTTAGCTATTACACCATGGGACATTAAAGCCATTGATGTAGCTCCCAAGAAAGCAAAAGATGACAATGAGACAACAACCCATTGCTTCTTTACTTTTCTTAGAATTTTTTTATCATTGGTTTTCTGAAATTCATTCTTATTGTATTGCAAAAAGAAAGCCTCCCCTGTTATTTTTTGACTCTCTAAATTTTTAATTTAATTTAGTGTTTATACAAACAGAATAACTAAATTGACCAATTTGAAGATCATTGAATTAGGAACGACAAATTATCTTAATATAAAACTATCAATAATCCATTATTTTTTTAAATTAGCATCCCCAAAAAATCAACAATTTAATTCTACTACTTGCATAAGTTTTGGTTAATATTTCTTAATAATACTTAAGAAAAACTTAAAATTTATGGATAATATGTATAAAAAAAGACCTAGCAAAAATTGCTAGGTCTTTTTTGACTATCTTATCTTCTTAACAAAAGTCTTGTTGGAAGTGAAGTATCTGTGGTGTCCTAGATATAGTCTAGTGATTCCGTAGTACTTAACAACCTTAACAACGTGAATTAGTTGGCCTCGACCAATTCTTCTAATCACATTGTGCTTGGTGTACTTCTTACCTGTATGGATCAATGCTCCAGTAGGTTTGATTACACGGAATACCATTGGCTTGTTCTTGGTCTTCTTAGTGTTAGTGCTGTTATTAGTGGTCTTAGCAGTATTACCACGGTAATATGCATCTTGGACCTTTTGACCAGCAGTAACAAGATGACCGCCAGCAATTACATATCTTGGTACACGGTTCTTGTAGTACTTGATACCAACAACCTTAAACACTTGTGAATTATATCTTCTTGAGTACTTAAGTTTAACGACTCTTGAACCTTTAGAGAACTTGGTTCTTCTGTGGATGTAGATAGTCTTAACGTTGTAGATATATCTTGGCATGTGTGCCTTGAATTGACGTTTGTATTCTGCAATATATGCTTTAGCATATGCTGCTGAATGGTTCTTAGTAATGCTCATTGGAATTGGGCTACGCTTGATAGCACGCTTGCTTCCGTAAGTAGTACCAAGCTTAGTTTGACGGGCAGTTTCAATCTTAAATCCTTGGTTGTAAGTATAGGCGAATACTTGACCCTTAGCAGCTAATTGTTGTGCAGTTAGCTTCTTGTGAGTACGAGCACTTGCTTGAGCTGCCTTAACACCTTGACGGTACCCGTTGAAGGCGTTGGCATAAGTTTGACCACCTAGATCTAATAGTTCTTGGTTGGTCAATTGTGCCTTAGTCTTAGCCTTCTTCAGTGCGGCAATCGCAGTCTTAGCAGCTTTATAACCATTTACATAGTAACCAGAATTTGGATTTTGCATTTCGATGTTGTTAATTCCATCATTGAAACCATTACCAGTTAAATCGTAAGCCTTGTCATATGAATTCTTGTCAACTCTGCTGTTAAAGTCAGTCTTTCTACCGTTGTATAGATAGTCATTTTGAGCTGGAATATCATTAGCAGCCTTGTTGTATGCATTGTTGTATGCGTTTACGAATGCTGGGTTATTTTGACTTGGGTTCTTAGGTTGTAGTCCTGCACCAGTCTTGTAACCTTCGTATGCTCCAGCAAATACTTGGTGGTATGCATCAGCGTTCAATCCATCTGGTACTGGGATTTCACTAATGTCTTTGTATTGACCGTTAGCTTCAGCAAATGCTTGTGCATCACGTAATGCGGCTTGAGCTGAATTGTATCCTAATACATAGTTTGGATCAGTTGATTGTGCTGTGTTACCACTAGTTGCATCGATAATTCCGGCAACAACTGACTTAGCCTTTTGGTAACCAATCTTTTGAGCAACGTTAGCGTTGTCAGGAAGGTTATCGTCACCATGAATCAAGACTTTTTCAAATGCTTGTTTAGCATCGTTGTAACCCTTATCGTGAGCCAAGCTGTTGGCGTCAACACCAGTTGCTGAGTTTGGCTTGTTGTCGTTAAATTCATTTGCACCATCGGTGAATGAATTCATTCCTTCAGCCAATGCCTTATCGTATGCCTTTTGGTATACAGGGTTTTGTTCAGCCTTACTGTTTAGACCAGCTTGTCCGTTCTTAACATCGTTAAATGCTGCGGCAGCACCACGGTAAGTTTCATCAAAGTCATTTTGATCAATGTGGCTTTGTAGCATTGGATTACGTTGAGCTAATTCATATGCTTGTTTAGCATCATTGAATCCAGTTGCGAATGAACTCTTTTCAGCTTGGGTAGTGAAGCCATTAATCTTCTTGTCATAATCTTGGCTATCAGTCAAGAATGTCAATGCACCATCTTGGGTGTTTGATTGACCTGCAGTCAATGCCCTGTCGTATGCTGCGACATAAGCAGGATTATTTGAAGCATTGCGGCTCTTACCATTTTCGTGGTTTGAAACGTCGTTAAATGCGTTTGCGGCACCTGAGTATACTTCATCGTAATCACTTTGACTCTTATGACTGTCTAATTGACTTGGGTCACTTTGAGCGGCTGCAAATGCAGCGGATGCATCGTTGTAACCCTTAGTGTAATCCTTAATCTTGGCACCTGAAGATGCAAATTGTTTAGTGTCATCACTTAATGTGTGACCTAGACCAAATGCGGTAGCACCTAAGTTGGCGTTAGCTTGTGCTTCAGCCAATGCCTTGTCATAAGCATTTTGATATACCATGTCGGAAATAGTGTTCTTATTTTGACCTGGTTTGCCATCTGCGACATCGTTAAATGCGGCAGCAGCACCTGAGTATGCTAGACCAGCATTAGTTAAATCAGCACGGCTTGTATCGCCTGGATTACCTTGAGCTTCGCTGTATCCGTTTGTAGCATCGTTGTATCCAACTTGATATGCTTGCTTGTCAACATTAGTGGTTAATGCACGATCTTGTTTTGGACCGTTAGCATCAATAGCACCATTGTGAGCTTGTGCAAATGCTTCTTGTGATGCTCTATTGTAAGCATCGACAAATGCCTTGTTAGCATCTTGTTGAGCATTGTGACCAGGTTGGTGACTAATGATATCGCTAAATCCTAGAGCAGCTCCACGGTATACACGATCGTAGTTACTGTCACTAGTGTGTTGACTTGACTTAGTGTAATCATTTTGAGCATCTTCATATGCCTTAGTTGCGTCTTCGTAACCAGCGTTGTATGCATCTTCCAATGCTTTCTTGCCAGCATATTGAGCAACGTTCTTAACTTGTGCGATACCTTTGACAGAATCATCAGCACCGTCGTTTGCGATATTGAAGGCTTGAGTAAATGCCTTGTTGTATGAAGAACCAGCAACGTCAGATTCGACATTCTTCTTCAATTGACCAGTTCTTGCGTTGACATCGCTAAATGCTTGAGAAGCAGCTTTGTAGACTTGATCAGCATATGAATTACTTTGGTGATGAGTAGCATCTGAGTAGTTGATTTGAGCAGCTTCAAAACCAGTTTGAGCTTGACTGTAACCAACTGCAAATGCATCCCTATCACTTGGAATAGTTTCCTTAGCTAGTGCTGAATCGTGATTATCATTGTTAAATGCTAATACACCATTCAATGCAGAAGCTTTAGCTTGAGCCAATGACTTGTTGTAAGTCAATGTTGCTAAGTCATTACCACTCTTGGCTTCTGCCATTGGGTCATTGATTGCATCATTGAATCCGGCAACGGCATTAGTGTAGACAACATCAAAGTTACTATCAGTTGTGTGATCTGCACCCTTGCTTCTATCGTTTTCAGCTAGCTTGTATGCTTGAGTAGCATCATCTGCACCCTTGTTGTATGCCAATAGCTTACCAGCTTGAGTTGGCGCATTGCCAGCTGCATTGGCTACGATTGCATTAGTTGCACCGTTCAATGCGTCGCTGGTTGCTTCTACTTGAGCTTTAGCGTAAGCAGTTAGGTATACGTCACTAGTCTTTTCTTTTTCAGCTGAAGCTACGCTGTCAGTTGTAGCATTTGCTCCAGGAGTACCACTGATGACATCGTTGAAGGCGTTCATTGCACCTCTATATTGTTCATCATCGACACTGTCTGAAGTGTGTTTACCATCGTTAACACCAGATTCTTGAACAGTCTTGTATACGTTACTTGCATTGTTAAATCCAGTTACGTATGCATCCTTATCTGATTGTTCACTAACTTGTTGAACTTGAGTATCTTTGTTCAATCCGTTATTGAAATCAAGTGTTGCTTGATGTACTAGAGCTTGAGCTTCCTTAACGGCACGAGCATATGCATTTTGGTAAGTAGCTGATTGAACATCGTTTTGATGTTTGCCGACAGTACCATTGATGACATCATTGAATCCGGCAGCAGCACCATTGTATGAAACATCGTTGTTGCTGTTAGAAGTATGGTTAGCTTGATCATTTCTGTTTTGTTGAGCAAGTTTGTAACCATTACCTGAGTCTTGGTATCCACGGTCGTATACGTCAATCAATGCTTGGTAACCATTCAATGAATTGATACCAGTTTGTTCATCTACATTATTAGCAGCATCGTTGGCACCATTGTTTAGGTATTGCAAACCAACTTGGTATGCCTTGTCGTATGCTGAAGTAAAGACTGGATCATCACTGATTGAACGACTTGATTGACCATTGTTTCCGGCAATATCGTTAAATGCAGCAGCAGCACCACTGTATGACTTATCGATATTACTATTTGAAGTATGGTTAAAGCTCTTGCTTGGATCTTGAACCGCAGTATCATAACCAGTTGAAGCATCATTATATCCGGAGTTTACGGCATTGTAAACTGCTTGGTCATTTGAACCGTCTAATCCATCAGTAACTTGCTTACCAGTATTAGCAAGGATTGCCCCTTTGGTTGCCAATGCAATGGATTCGTTTGCGGCCTTAGTATATGCGTTTTGATATACCAGACTTTTATCATCATTGAATTGGCTATTAGTTGTGTCACTGGAGATATCATTAAATCCAGCAGCAGCTCCACGGTATGCTTCGTCGTAGTCACTGTTTGTTGGGTGATCAATAGTGTTGTTAGGATTATTTCTTGCATCCTTGTATGCTGCATTAGCATTGTTAACACCATTGTTAAACATGTTTTGAGCAGCTTGGTTGTTCTTGTATACAGCTAATGCTTGGTTTACAACATCCTTACCAAGTGGAGCGGTTTGAGCACCCTTAGTTGAGATTGATTTACCTTCTGCTAACGCCTTATTGTAGTTAGCAGCGTATACAGGATTACCATCTGAAGCGTTTTTACCAGGAGTGTTATTTGAAACATCGTTAAATGCTGCGGCAGCACCCTTGTAAGCTTCATCAGCATTGCTTTGACTTGCGTGGTTCTTTTGATCACTTGGGTTAGCTTGTGCATTTGCATAGTTGACCTTAGCGTCATTGTAACCAACTGAGTAAACAGTCTTAGCGGCTTGGTTGTTACCGTACTTAGTTCTTCCAAATGTTCCATCAACGTTGTTACCAAAGTCGATTGCACCAGTTTGAGCATATAAAGTAGCTTCATTAAATGCCTTAGTGTATGCAGCTGTGTAAGCTTGGTTAATATCGTTATTCTTACCAGCATCAGCTGACTTGTGGTTGGCAACAGCATTGTATGCATCTGCAGTTCCACGGTAAGTTTCATCATAGTTACTTTGAGTAGTATGAGTCTTGTCACCAGGGTTTGCAGTAGCAGCTGTGTAAGCATTCTTGGCATCGTTAAATCCAGTTGTGAATGCCTTCTTAGCAGAATCATTTGGTAGCTTACTCAAATCATCGTTTAATATGTGACCATTTGAGAATGCTGCAGCACCATCATTGGCGTGGGCAATTGCTTCTGCCAATGCTAATGCATATGCCTTTTGATATACAGAACCAGAGTCAGCATTCTTACCGGCGTTAATCGTGTTATTTACAACGTCGTTAAATGCAGCAGCGGCTCCACGATATGAACTATCAAGGTTGGTAGTTGTCCCATGTGAACTTGACTTAGTCATATCATCCTGAGCATCTTTGTATCCAGCATCAGCATCGTTGAAACCAGTAGTGTATGCATTCTTAGCAGCTTGATTACTCATTGTCTTAACACCATCAGATAATGATGTATTTGACAATCTAGCATTTGCACCAGCAAGTGCATTTTGTTGAGCTTCAGCAAGTGCCTTGTCATAAACAGCCTTGTAAACAACACTTTCGTTGTTTCTATTAGCATTTGGTGTGTCACTTGCCACATCGTTAAATGCTGCGGCTGCTCCACGGTATGCATTATCACTGTTGTTGTCATTAGTACGTTGAGATGATTTGCTTGGATCTTGTTGAGCATCTGCATATGCAGTTTGTGCATCAACATAACCCTTATTGTACATTGCAGCGTTAGTGTCTTGAGCATTTGATTGACTCTTATCGTTTGCGAATGCAATTGCACCCTTCTTAGATTGAGCAATTCCATGACTCAATGCACGGTCATACATCGCACTAAATACAGCTGACTTACCATCTTTAGCATCACTTGCGTTTTCCTTACCATCAATAACATTATTAAAGGCAGCAACTGCTCCGCTGTATGATTGATCGTATGCACTGTTTGAAGTGTGGGTTGTTTCATTCTTGTTACTTTGAGCTTCAACGTATGCACTCTGTGCAGCAACATATCCACTAACGATTGCGTTACTGTATGCAACTTGTTTGTGAACAGTGTTGATAACATCACTGAATCCAGTCAAGTTACCGAATGCGGTCGCTCCACGGTTTACATAAGTTGTAGCATCCGCAATAGCCTTGTTGTATGCAGCAACAAAGATTGGATCATTATTACCGTTAGTTCCAAGAGCAGTGTTTCCGACTGCAATTTCATTAAATGCTAGTGAAGCGGCATTGAATGTCTTATCGGCGTTACCACCTGCAACGTAATCAGCTGGTTCAGTTTGGTTAGGGTCTGTTACCGCCGCATTGTAAGCGTTAGTAGCATCAGTAATTCCCTTGTTGTAGATGTCAGTATCTGCAGTTGTAGCTTGAGTTGCAGTGTTGCCAGTTAGGTACCCTAGTGCACCATTTTGAGCAACGATAGTAGCATAACTGTAAGCATTTGAATAAGATGCATTGTAAACACTTGCATTTCCTGAAACCTTCTGTGGTTGATTATTCAATACGTCTTTAATTGCATCCGATGTCCCATTATAAGTTTGAATGTAGTTGTCATTACCACTAACTTGTGACTTATTGTAGTCATTAAATGCATCTTGTCTAGCATTCTTAGCACTGATATAACCTTGATGGTAAGCAAGTGATTGAATGTCTGCATTGTTGTTATCTGGACCACCTGTTAAGTAAACAATTGCACCACTCTTGGCGGCTAATACACCGATTACTCTAGCTGTATTGTAAGTCGAGTTGTATACCAACGCTTGTGAAGAATCGGTTGGGTTACTGTTAGTAGTTACATTGTTACTACCATCAGCAAAACCATTAACCTCAGCATCGTAAGCAGCACGGTATGCATCAGCATAGGTAGCATTTGAGCTATCCTTCTTCTTATTTTGCTTAGCATCATAACTACCACTAGCTTGGTCCTGACCTAGGTGGTAACCAGCCAAGTATGAAACATTGTTACTGCTTGTTGGATTACCAGAAACGTAGTCTTGGTAACCAGCTTGAGCTTGGTTAAATCCATAAGTTTCAGCAGCAGATGTTTGATCAGTCTTACCAGTACTGTTTGGTTGAGATTGACCAGCAGCAAATTCTTTGAACCCATTGTTAGCGGCATTAAATGCAGCTGCTTGAGCCTTCTTGTAAGCTGCCCAGTAGACTAGTTTAGCTGAAGTATCACTTAGGTAATTGTTGTTACCTAATGTTCCATCAGCAAATCCGGAATTAGCACCACTAAAGGCGTCTGTTGCATCGTTAATTGCAGTGTAGCCTGTAGTGTTTTGGTTGTTGTTAGCATCACTGTAAGCTTGACTAGCAACGCTTTGACCATATGCGTATGCGTTTTGATCTGCTTGTGTCCAATTAGTTGATGAGTTGTTGTTACCACTCAATTCATCTACGGCACCAGCTTGAGCCTTTGCTCTTGCAATATCATATGCTGCATTGTATGCATCTTGATATGCACGAGATTGACTTGAGCTAGTATCAAATGCTTGCTTAGTTAGACGAGCGATTCCAGCAAAGTATCCATCACGAGTACCGTTGAAACCATCCTTTTCGTTTTGAGTTGCACTAGTATTAGGATCTGTGCTTGTTGCACTGGTATTGGTCAATCCATTGAATGTTGCCATTCCAGTTCTTGATTCCTTAGCAGCAGCATATCCTAGTTTGTATGCATTAGTTTGAGAACCATCAACACTACCAGTTGGGTTATTTAGATATGCTTGGTATCCATTTTGAGCATCGTTGTAACCCTTTTGTTGGGCGATTCCATCGGCTGTAACTGCAGGTACTTGAGCGTCTGCTTGAATGTAGACGTTCGCACCATTGGTTGCAGCGCTTAAACCGCTAGCGTAGGCAGGTGTGTATGCATAGTCATATGCGTACTTTTGACTAGCCAAATCAGAACTCATTGTGGTCTTAGAACTACCATCGTGGTATCCATCACGTGTAGCAGCGTAAGCAGCCTTTTGAGTATCTGTACCAACGTAATCTGTACGACTTGGGTTGTTCTTAGCATCAGTAGTACCTAATTGAACATCCTTGGCCATACGAGTACCGGTCTTGTATGATGAATCCTTACCATCAGTATTAACAAGTGATGTTTGACCGATTTGATCATTAAATCCTCTACCTACTTGAGTGTATGCATTTACATATGAAACGGATTCAGCATCGTTCTTGTTATTGTAGTTCTTAATGTTATCGGAGTTAGCAGCTTGGAAGTCCTTAATTGCTTGTACAGTTAAAGCACCAGCTTGGTTTCTTGCCTTGTTGTATGCAGCTTGGTATACAGCAGATTGAGAGACATTGGTGTTAACTTGGCCAAGTTTTCCATCAAGGAATCCAGCTTGCGCACCAGTGAAGATTTGTGATGCATCAGAATCATCTTGACTGTACTTATTAGTATGAGAAACATCATCGTGAGCCCATGCGTATGCATCAGATGCATTTTGTTGACCATGAGCATATGCAACAGATTGCAAGTGATCGTATCCATCAGTTGAGCTAGTACCAGCTAATTGATCCAATGCTGCCTTGTTAGCAATTGATTTGGCATCATTGTATGCATTTTGATATGCATCCTTGTAAGATTGACTCTTACCATCCATATTTGGATATGGTTGGTCATCTTGTCCGGCAGCATATCCATCTTGAGTTCCTTGGAATCCATCAGTATATGCATCAATGTAGTTTTGACTCTTACCAGATAAGTCACTAGCAGTCTTTTGTTGGTTACCCTTACGAGCATCAACGGAACCGTCAGTAGCACCTGAAAGCGAGTTGAAACCAATCAAGTAAGCACTATCGGTTGAAGCACCAGTAGTTGGGTTCTTTTCTTGTGCATCGGCAATACCTTGTTTAGCCTTTTGTGCACCATTAGATAAGGCATCGGTTTCAAGAGTATTACCAGTTGGTTGGTAATTATGATCTGAAACATAGTTTTGTGCCCCTTGGTTTCTAGAATCATTAGCCTTATTCAATGCATACTGGTAAGCAGTGACATAGTCTAATGATTTACCGCTAAGATCTCTAGTGCTGTTGTTGCTATTAGCATCGGCATATGCATCATTTACGGCATCAAATGCTTCCTTAGAGTCAGTTTTTGAATCATATGGTTGTTTGTTAAATGCATGTTGATATGCATTAACAACTTGTAGCCCGGCTTTGTATGCTTCTTGACTCTTAGAATCCAAACCACTTGCTTGTTGATTAGTCAACGCAGCTTTATATGCAGCTTTAGCATTGTTGAATCCATCAACATCAGCTTGAGTAGTACCTGTTGGAATTGATTTTCCATCCATGAAGTCTTGGTAACCTTGGTTGTAATGAATCTTCATTTGATCAATTGCAGCCTTGTAAGCGTCCTTGTAGACTTGGTTGCCGCTATTAGCATCACTTGATGGAAGTTCGTCTGAAACATCTGGATTGTTGTGCAATGCTTGTTTTGCAGCAATTGCAGCTTCAAATGCAGTATTGTACATTGGTCCGGTTTGAGATTGTTGAATTTCACCATTAGCAACGTTTTGTGCAGCTGTTAGTGCAGTAATTGCTTGAGTAAATCCACTCTTCTTAGTTGCGCTGTCACTGTCATCTGGAGTCACAGCTAGGTTCAATGTACCGTTTTGCATTGCCTTACTCATTGCTTCATCGTATCCAGACTTAGCTTCACTAAATCCTTTTTGTAGCAATCGTCTTGCTTGTTGGGAATTAACAGAAGTCTCATCAGCTGAGGTCTTACCATTTGAGTATTGAGATGCAAATTGAGTTGCACCGTTTTGATATTGATTTTGTAATGATTTAACGGCACTATCATAAACATCTTGATAGGAAATTGACTTACCTGATGGCAAACCTACTGGATTTTCAGGATTATCATAAACCGCACTGGCAGCATCTTCGTATGCTTGTTGTGCATCGTTGTATGCTGATGGGTACTTAGAAGAACTTGAATTGTTTACGCCATTAATTGCATCAACTAATCCATCTTGTGCATCCTTAGCCATATCGCGGCCCAATGTATATGCTGAAGTAACATTTCCCGTAGCGTGCTTGTTATGAATAAATTCATCATGTCCACGTTGCGCATCATCATAACCAATGTTTTGAGCTAAAGATTGAATTCCTTTATCAGTTAATCTAGCACTACCATTTTCATAATTAGCAGCTCCTTGCATTGCTTGAGCTCCACCATTATTCCAAGCTAATTGATATACATAGTTATATGCAGCCGCTTGAGCTGGATTAATTGGGTTACTGTGGTCTTTACTTCCACTAGCACCGTCTTTGTATCCGTTAACTGAAGCATAGTATCCATTAACAGCAGCGTTGTATGCCGCGATTTGAGCTAATGACTTATTTCCATCCTTACCGTAATCGGCGATTGAACCGTTAGCATTAGCGTCAGCAATCCCTTGTTTTACTTGTTGAGACATCTTCAAACCAGCTTGGTAAGAAGCATCATGGTTTTTAGGATCAATGGTTTGAGGAGTTGCATTCGCATCATTGAAACCTTTTTGCATTTGGTTGTAACCATTTGCTTTGGCAACACTTAATGCGTCTTGTCCAGCAGTTGCTGAATTAATGTTACCAGCTTGGAAATCTTGTTGACCTTGTAATGCAGCGGCAGCAGCTTCGGCCTTTGCCTTGTTGTAGGCAGCCTTGTAAACATCTGATTTACCACTTAGGTCTTCATCTATACCAGTAGTTCCAGCATTGAATCCTGCTTTGGCACCATCAAAGGCTTCGGAAGCATCACTACCTGGTGTGTTTTTGTTGTCGGCTTTGATGTTAGCCTTGATTGCATTGTATGCATTGGAAGCATTTTGCTTACCAGCATTGTATGCAGCCTTTTGAGGAGCACTCCAATTACTTTGACTGTTATCGTTACCAGTCATTTGATCTTGAGCACCTTGGTTAGCAATTTCTTTAGCCTTGTCGTAAGCCTTCTTGAATGCATCAATGTATGCAGGTGATTTACCAGTCATGTCAGGAATTCCTGAACCACTTGGTCCAGCTAGGTATCCAGCTTGGGCACCAGCGTAGGCATCCTTTTGACTTTGAGTAGCATCTGAATCTAATTGACCACCATTTTCGTAGGCGTCATAACCCTTCATACTGTTTGCATAAGAATTGTAACCAGCCATAAATTCTTGGTTAGCCTTTTGATCAGCTGTTAATTGATCAGCAGTCTTACCGTCAACAGCAGCTTGATGACCAGCTTGAGCATCGTCATAACCATGACCCTTTGATTGTTCAATTTGTGTAGTTCCATTTGGTCTGTTTTGACCAGATAGATATTGTTGTGCACCAATTGATCTTGAGTTTTGGGCTTCGTTTACAGCCTTACGGTAAGCTTGGATGTAATCGAATGACTTACCAGCAGCCTTTAGTTGGTCGTTAGTTTGAACATTACCACCAACTGTCATCGCAGCTGATACACCATCTTTAGCACCATTGTAACCATCAACTTGATGAGAGTTGGTGCTTCCTGCACTATTGCTACTGTTCATCGCATTAGTGTATCCGGTGTATACAAGTTGACCTTGAGCAAAACCAGTCTTGTTACCACTTGTAGCGTTTTGTGCCATTGAAGCACCTTGCATTGCAGTAGCGTAACCGTTGTTAGCATCGTTGTAACCTTGAGTAAATTCACTAGTTGAATTTGTTGGGTTAGCTTGACCTGTTAGGTATTGGTTAATTCCGTTTTGGTAGTTAGACTTCATTTGATCAATGGTTACCTTGTAAGCATTGACGTATGGAGTAACTGTAGAATTACTGTCACTAGCAGCAACGACGTCTGAAACATCTGGGTTGGCGTCAAAGGCAGTCTTAGCCGCGTTCGCAGCTACAAGAGCCTTTTGGTAAATTGCGTCTTGGTTAGAAGAATCACCAGTAGTATTTCCGTTAACCACTTGGTTAGCAGCCTTCAATACTAATTGTCCTTCGGCAAAACCAGCTTGTTGAACTGGGTTGTCAGATGAACTAGAACTACCGTTTAGGTTGTTAGCATTAATGGATTCAGTGTATCCACTTAGCATGTCATTGAATCCTTGGTTAACTAATGTTTGAGCTTGAGTTGAAGCAACACCACTTAGGTTAGCTGAGTTATTACCATTTGCGTATTGGTTTACGAATTGGTTTTGACCAGCAACGTATTGACCTTGTAGGTAAGTCTTAGCTGCATTGTATGAATCATTGTATGCAGTTGACTTGTTAGCAAATGATTGAGCTGAAGTGTCTTGTGGGTGTGCTGTTACATAGTTAAATGCATCTGTGTAAGCACTTTGAGCATCACCATATGCATTAGCATCTAATGCAGTACCTTGACCACTATTAGTTGCATTTTCAGCATCAGCCAAACCACTAGCAGCTGACTTAGCAGCGTTGTATCCAGCTAGGTATGATGCTGTTGATGATTGAGCAGCCTTACCGTGACCAAAGTCATCATGACCACTATTAGCTTGGGTGTATCCATCTAATTTAGCAATTGAATCGAAGTCACTGCCACTTGCTGGTTTACCAGTGTTTTGAACGAATGCTTGTGCACCTGCACTTGAACTAGTTGTGGCATTAGTAACAGCTTGTGAGTATGAATCACCATATACTCTGCTTTGAGCTGCATCAGATGATGATGGGTTTTGACCGGTATTTGTACCGTTAATTATATCGTTGTAACCAGCAATGGTTGCGTTAAATGCAGCCACTTTGGCAGCTGATCCACTTGCTTGACCTGTTGGATTGGCAAGTGCGGCACTAATTCCGGCTGCTCTATCAATTGCCATATTCTTACCGGCAACGTATGCAGCATTGGTATTAGTATTATCGGCATTGTTATTTATTTGTGCTGAGTAACCTTCACTAGCGTTGTTGTAACCACTGTATAGTGCTTGGTTAGTTGCGTCAGTTTGGTTTTGTTTGCTTGTATCATCAGCATTCTTAGCAAAGTCGGCAACCCCATTGTTTACATTAGCTGTAGCTTCTGCTTGAGCCTTGTTGTAAGCAGCAGTGTATACAGCAGTGCTTCCAGTTGGGATTGAACCATTACCATCAATACCAGCAATGAATCCATCATGAGCACCATTAAAGGTATCGTATGAATCTGAACCTGCTTGGTATGGGTTGGTGTTTGATACAGACAAGTCAGACTTAGCTTGATTGTATCCTGTTACGGCGTTATTAGCACCGGTACGGTATGCATCAAGTTGTCTTACATTGTACTTAGATGTATCAGTGGTTGGGTTAGCACTCATTGCATCGCTAGCACCAAGTGAAGCCTTGGCTTTAGCATCTTGGTAAGCAATGTCGTAAGCAGCCTTAGCTGATGGGAATTGTTCAGGGTTATTGTATTGAACAGTTCCGTTCTTACCATCAGTGTAACCATCAACGGCACCTTGGAATCCACGTTGTTGTTCTCTGTATGCAGGGTTGAATGAATCAGTCATTGTTTGTTGAGCGGCTTGCAAACCAATCATTGCATTTTGGTAAGCATAGAAACCACGCATGAATGAATCATTGTTTCTTTGATCAGCAGTTAATTGAGTATCAGTTACGGTTGGGTTGCTTTGTGCATAGTTGAAACCTTGAGCAGCAAAGTTGTAACCTTCCATAATCTTACTGTATTGACTGTTAGTCTTGTCAGGAGTCTTACCGTTAACGAAGTTGTCAGCACCTGTCTTAGCGGCGTTCTTAACATCCTCGTAAGCCTTAACGTATGACTTTCTGTATGCCAAACTATTTTGTGCTAATTGAGCATCAGTTTGCTTAGAACCAGATAGAGCATCCTTGTAACCTGCAGTAGCACCACTATTAGCGTCATTTTGAACTGAATCAGCAGTTGCTGTGGTGTTGTTTTGCATTGCGGCATTGTAACCAGACAATGCTCTTTGACCAACAGCTAGACCTTGTTGAGCACCGGAAGTAACGTATCCGTACTTGTTAGTATCAGGATAGTTTGGTCCACTCAATGCATTATCGAAACCATTGTTAGCATCATTGAAACCAGCAGTGAATTCAGTTGAAGCATTTTCTGGTAGTGGTTGACCACTTAGAAGTTGTTGAATCCCATTTGAGTAGTCAGTAGACATGTTGAATACCGCAGCAGTGTATGCAGCTGCGTATACTGTGTTGTCAGCGTTGGCATCAGTTGAAGGTACTTGGTTAGAAATGTCTGGGTTCTTATCAAATGCTGTCTTAGCAGCTACCGCAGCAGTAAATGCTTTTTGGTATGTGGCATCGTTGTTATCAGAATCTGGAGTTGTTTGACCACCAGTAACTTGGTTAACAGCCTTTAGAGCTTGTTGACCTTCAGTGAAACCAGCAAGTGCAGCAGTAGTTGACTTAGATGAAGTATTTGATCCACGCATTCCTTCATTGAATCCATTTACGGCTTCATTGAAACCTTGGTTGATTGCACTGACACCTTGAGCTGACTTAGCAGAACTAGTATCAGCTTGAGTTGTTCCTGCAACATAGTTATTCAAGAATTGTTGCTTACCAGCATTGTATTGAGCATTTAGATCTTGCTTAGCTTGGTTGTATGCGTATTGATAAGCAGGTGTCTTATTAGTTTGAGTAACAGAGGTGTCATCTGGGTTAGAAGCAATTGCAGTACTTGCGTCGTTGTAGGCAGTTTGAGCATCGTTGTAAGCACTCAAATCAGAAATAGTACTTTGTGAATTCTTGTTTCCCGCTTCTGCTTCTGCCAAACCAATTTTGGCTGCGTTAACAGCATTGTAACCAACTCTGTAAGATGAGTTATTACTATTGTTTTTGTCGTTTAGTCCATCATTGAAACCATTTTGAGCTTTAGCATAACCAATTTGTTTTGCTTGAGCTGATAAACTATTTCCTTGTGGAACGATTAAGTTATTTAGGTACGCATTAGCACCATTTCTAGCATCCATTGATCCTGATTTTCTACCCGCCTTGTATGCATCGTTGTATACATAAGCTTGAGTTGGGTCAGATGGTTGAATGTTATCAGTTGTACCATTTGCACCATCTTTGTAACCAGCAATGAATCCAAGATATCCTGCCTTTTGAGCAGCACCGGCACTATATGAGTTACCTTGAGTCGGGTTAAATGTGGCATCATCAATACCGTTGTATTTGTCCTTGTCCATTTGGGCACCAGCTTGGTATGAAGGATCCGTATTAGAACGACTTGCTCCACCCATGTCTTGGTCATTGTAACCTTGTTGTGCTGCAACGAATCCATGGCTTTCTGCATTTCCTAGAGCATCAGTTGCTTTATCCTTAACATTACCACTGTTGGCAGCAAAATCAGATACACCTAACTTAGCAGCAGCCATAGCTTCATTTCTAGCTTGTTTGTATGAAGCTTGGTATTCAGAAGGTTGACTTGAAATGTCACGAGTTGCACCAATAGTTCCATCAGCGAAACCAGCCTTGGCACCATTAAAGGTATTAACCATGTTAGTACCGTTGTTGCTTGGTTGAGTTAAGTTGATGTTTGCCTTAGCTTCGTTGTAACCATTTAGAGCATTTTGCACACCAGTATCGTATGCCTTTTGTTGTTCTGGATTCCAACTTGCATAAGCTGTTGGTTTGGTAGCACTAAATGCATTTTGTGCACCTAGTTTAGCCTTAGCAACCGCATCATTGTATGCATCTTGTAGAGCAGCAGTGTATGAATTGGATTGAGTATCTGCACCCTTACCATCAGATGGTTTGGCTGAGATTGGATTACCAGCATTTGCACCTAGTAGGTAACCATCTTTAGTACCGTAGAATGCGTTCTTAGCATCCCCAGTAAGTCCAGTTTCATCCTTTGCACCTGGTTGAACCGCTGCATTGGAACCGCTGGCTGTCGCTACCCCTTGTTCGAATCCTGTAACGTATGGTTTATCTGTGTTAGTTGGTTGAACAGAACTTGAAGTTTGTCCAGCTTGTTTACCATCTGAGAAACCACTAGCAGCAGTGTCTACACCGGTTGCGTAGTTGTTATCAGTTTGTTTAACTTGGTTATCAACAGTACCCTTGGTGTAATCATTAGCACCGGCTTGTTGACGACCTGAAGCGTTACCTTGATCGTATGAGTTTTGGTAAACCGCGTTGTTACCTTCAGTACTTTGGCTAGCATTCTTGTTAGTAGAATCACCCTTTGTACTTGCAGCACCATCTTTGTAACCATCAACAGCACCTTTGTAACCTGATAGGTATGCACTACTGTTTACGCTACTTTGACGATCGGCCGGAACAGTTGTTTCATTTGAAGTATTTGAATCTGCTTTAACGGCATTAATACCATCGTTAGCACCGACTTCTTGTGAGTAAGTCACAGCATACAATGGAGTTGTATTTGTGGCATTTCTAGTATTGTTCTTGGCATCAACTAAGGCACCCATTGTGTCCTTGTAGCCAGGTTCTGCGTTGGCGTTGATGTCAGTCTTACCTGCCAAGAAGTCATTCATAGCATCTTGATAACCCTTTTGAACAGATCTAGCCATATCGTATCCGGCTTTTGCGTTTGGATTAGTTGGTTCAGTAGTTGCACCAGCACTTAATCCTTCTTTAAAACCGGCAGTAGCATCATTGTAAGCTTGTAGGTATACAGCTTGGTTAGCCACTGTTGATTGACTGCTTGGGTTGGCAACCAATCCATTAGCAAAGTCGCTTAATCCAGCATTGTTAGCATCGTATGCATCGGATCCGGCCTTGTTGTAAGCCATTACGTAAGCGGCATTATGACTGCTATCAACTGAAATTGGGGTAAATGAACCTGTCTTCTTTACTGATGCAATAACGTCAGCAACACCATTGTAGGTGTCTGAAGTAGATGAACTTGATACAGGTGAAGCAGTTCCTTCAGCGGCTAGGTAATCATTCTTAGCTTGTTGACCTACTTCGTATCCACGGTTGTATTCCTTAGAAGTATTAGCTGAGTTAGCTCCACTAATTCCGTCTGAATAACCATTTGAAGCATCAATGTATCCAGTATTGTAATTAGGATCAGCTGTGTCTCCGGCTTCCTTACCATTTAAGAAGTCAGTGGCACCAATTTCTTTTCTACCAATAACGTTACCTTGGCTGTATCCAGACTTGTATGCTGGATTATTATTTTCTGGTGACTTGTTGTAATTGTCACTTGAGCCAAGTGTGCTTGCCTTACCATCAAGGTAACCATCTAAGACAGCATTGTATCCAGTCTTGTATGCGTTATCACTTAATGATTGAGTGTTAGTAACTGCATCATTTGGTCCTAGTTTTTGGGCTGATGAAGCAGATTGAGATAGCTTAGCAAGTGCATTGTTAATACCTAATTGTTGTGAAGCAGCAATTGCGTATACAGATGATGTACTTTGGTTATTTACTTGACCCTTGTTAGCATCAATAATTGCTTGCATTGTATCTTTGTATCCAACTAATTCAGGGTGAGCAGTTGGGTTCAAAGTACCACCCTTGGCATCGGAAATTGCTTGACCGTATCCAATTGAGTAAGTTTGAGCAGCTTGAATACCAGTAGTTTGACTAGCATTAGCGCCCTTAGCATTTGGATTAACTAATCCTGCTTGGAAACCAACTTGGGCATCGTTGTAAGCTTGGTTGTAAATCTTTTGAATTTCACTGTATGGAAGTGTTGCGCGACCTTGTCCACCAACGAAGTCGTTGGCACCTTGAGTTGCGCTTGCTCTAGCTTGGCTCAATGCAGCATTGTAGGCATTAGCGTATTCAGAATTAACTGTATCGCTAATTTGCTTATCAACAAGACTGCTCTTAGCAGCATCAGTGGTTGCATTGTTGTAGTCATCTAGTGCTTGTTTTGCCCCAGCATAAGTTTGGGTATTATCACTAGGTTGATTGTTTACAGCTCTGACATAGCTATCATGCTTGCTTGCACCCGCTTCATATCCAATGTTGTATGATCTTGACTTGCCTTCTTCCATTTGTTGGCTTGGTCCATTGATTAATCCATCTTGGTAACCAGCCTTGGCATTGTTGTAACCATCAACATAGTCCGCATTATTAGCATTATCACCGGTTAAGGCTTGTCCATTAGCGAATGCTTGAGCACCGTAGAATGCCATGTTTGAGTTCTTAGATGTCTTGTAGGCATTTTCACTCACATCGTTATCATATTGCGATGGAATTGAAGTGTTTTTGTATTGGAAGTAAGCACCTTGGTATACAGCCTTGTATGCTTCAGTTTGACCATTATCGTATCCTGATGGGATTGTAAGGTTGTTAATATCGACTGTAACGCCGTGTTCATTGTCACTCTTAGCTTGAGCTAAGGCGGCTTGAGCAGCTACGTATCCCTTGTATGCAGTAGTAGTCTTATCAGTTGGTTGACTTGATGCCATTGCACCAGCATAGATGTTCTTACCATATATATAACCGGTACTTTGGGCATTTTCAGTTGGTTTAGTATTTGATGACTTAAATGCAGCCAATAAACCAGCTTTTGCTTTATCCCAACCGTTAGCATAAGCAAATCCATCTAGATTGTTTGGATTATTTGGATCGACTCTAGATGTTCCGTTAACATAACCAATTGAACCATTGGTATAAGAAGTAACGGCATCTTGAGCAGTGATGTAGTAAACCTTCTTGTATAGACTTGACTTGGATGCATCGGGACTCTTGGTAACCCCACTGTTTTTAACATCATTAAATGCATCAAAGACAGCTTGGGTTACATCATCACTCGCAGTTTGTGCTGGTGTTAATTGGTTATTAGCGTTCGTAAAGGCTTTGGCTTGAGCGACACCTTCTGCTAGACCAGCTTGGAATGCGGGACCTTGGGTAATGAACCCTTGGTTATTGTAATTTTGTAAATCCGTACTTGAATTTTCTCCAGTGATTCCAGCTTGAAATCCTAGTGCCATATTCAAATATCCCTCGTTATATGCAGGATCATCAGTGTATGCAAAATCACCAGTGTATGGATTTTGATTATCAAAGGCATTCTTACCTTCGTTGTATTTACTTTGAAGTACGTTGAAGAATGAATTGTAGTAAGAGTTGTAAACGATGCTGTACTTGTTCAAATCAGAGTTGTTTTGTCCAGTACCACGAAGCATATCGTTGTATGCATCGATAACAGCGTTACTTGCATCGTTATTTGCATATGTTGACGCAGGTAAACTTTTGTCATTATTTACATGCTTAGCAGTTGCAATGTTTGATAGTGCATTGACAGCGGCTTGCAATGTTGATTGACCTAATTGATAACCATTTCCGTATTGTGGCGAAGATGATTGTTGGTTATTTGCACTTGCACCATCTTGGAATCCAGTAATTATGTCTGTAATAGCACCAAAGTAAGCAATGGTCTTTCCGCCCTTATCTTGGGTCTTAGTAGATCCATTAACTCTTCCGTAAACTAAATCACTGTATGCTTGTTTTCCAAGTTGTTGTCCAATGGTTAAGGCTTGGTTGTAAGCTAACTTGTAAATCTTACTCTTGTTAGTAAGTGTAGTACTTGTTTGTTGTGAGTTAGGGTTGTATGCACCATCACCATAACCTTGAGCAGTAGCTAAGAATGCATCGTTAGCATCAGCATTGTTCTTAATGTTATCTGATTCGGTACTTACATCGTTATTAGCGGCAGCAACACCGGCTTGGTAGTTTTGGTATTGAGTCAAACCAGCTTGGTATCCACCTGAATTTACGTTGGCACCATTTTGGGCTGTCTTTTGATTGAATCCATCACTAGCATCATTGTAACCAGCGACACCAAAACCATTAGTTGGGGCTGTATTACCAGCTAGGTATGCATTGTATCCATCAGCATATTCCTTGCTACCACGAGCATCAATGAATTGACGTAATGCTTGGTATAGTGGTGCAGCGGTGTCGTTAGTTGATTGGTAAGTTGTCTTTTGAAGGTTTGCCAAAGAACCGTAGAATGCGTCTACGGCAACACCATATGAAACTGTTGGATTGTTTTGTGAGGTAATGTTCTTACCTTGAGCATCTAATACTAGGAATGCTTGTTTAGCACCAACGTTTTGAGCGTTAAATGCGTAGAAACCAATGGCTGTAGCACCTGCTGTATCAGCAGTGTAAGTTCCTTGGTCTTCGATTCCTAAATCCTTATTAGTTTTACGTAAATTAGTTAAAGCAGTGTTTAGTCCAGCTGCGGCCGCATTAAAACCAGCAGCATAATTACTTTGATATGCCGCTGTTTGGCCAGCAGGTGTAGTTAATTTTTGGTTGTTAGCAAATGCGTTGGCACCATCAATGTAACCTTGAGCATCTTTTTGTGCTTGAACATCCGCAGCATGTTGTTGAATACCAGCATTAAAACCAATTACGTATGAGTGATCAGTACTGTTGGTAGTTGGGTTAGTTGTTACTTGAGCTTGACTGTATGCATCGTTGTACCCACGGGTTGCGGCAGCGATACCATCAGCGTACTTAGCGTCACTAGTTTGAACACTACTGTTAACACTCTTGTTTACATAGTCATTAGCACCGGCAGTACGACGACCTTCGTCCATACCGTATTGGTAACCAGTACTGTAAATTGCTGGTTGAGTAGCATCATTGTTGGTTGATACTGGGTTAGTTCCAGCAGAACCATCCTTGTAACCATCAACTGCGGATTGGTACCCAATCTTGTATGAACTGGCTTCAACACTTTGGTTAGCAGCAGAATCACTTGCTGTATGACTAACATTACTATTAGCAAGTACAGCAGCTAGTCCGTCAGCCTTACCTTGGTTAAACGCAGATTGAGCTTGGTTGTAGGCAGTACGGTATGCTGTGGCACGAATTGAATTATCGTTTTGAGCAAACGCTTGTGGCTTACCATTCTTGAAGTCACTAATTGCGTTAGCGGAAACGATTGGTCCAATTGCCTTAGTGTAACCAGCTAATTGAAGTTGGTTTAGACCCGTTTCTGGTTTACCAAGAAGTGCTTGGTATGCACCATACTTAGCTTGCTTGTATACCATTTGATCGACAGCACTACCATCAGGGTTCTTTTGATTGGTTCCACTCAATTGACTTGGATCAGTCGCTGAAGATTCAGCTATCTTTGTGACGTCCTTACCAGCTACTGAAGCAACAGCAGCTTGAACAGCAGAGAATCCAGCTTGAGCTGAATAATATCCGGCTTGTCCAGCTTGAATGATTGGAATATCGCTTGAAGCGCTTGTAGGGAAAGTCTTTGACTTGGCACCATTAACCAATGACTTACCAATTATGAATCCATTTGTTTCAGGTCTGTTAGAGTTAGCATCTGGGTTATCAGCAGTTGAATCCGGCATGGTAATTGCGTTATTGAAACCAATTACCGCTGATAGGTATGCGGCGGCCGCATTTGGATCGTTTTTCACACTGTTCCATCCATTACCGTTAAAGTTACCGATTGTAAATGATGCACCTGCTTTTTCATCATCCTTAAAAGCTTGAATTGCTTTTTTATCGGCAAGACCAATTTGAATACCAATAGCAGGCATTCCACTTTGGTCTATATCCTTCTTAGAATCAAAAGCTGTTTTCCCATTAAATCCTGTCAAAGTGTACAAGTAATCATTCGCACCGTTTATATAGGCAACATTCCCCTGATATTGTCCGTAGTTCTTTTCATTTCTAGCAGCGGTAACACCAGCACGGTATGAAGCTTCATTGTATCCTTTGATAAACGCATCTGTGTTAGAAGCTAAATTATAGCTATCCAATTTTTTATAGTCTGCGCCTGGATTACTTGGATCAAAAGCCTTGTAACCTGCAACGGCACTATCATATCCACTTAAGTAATCGGCACTTGTTTGAACATTAAATGTACGACTAGCTTTAGCATTTCCATTACCATTAATGGCATCATTGATACCATCCATAACCCCTTGAGTAGTTTGAGCTACATTACCTTGACTGGTTGTCATTGTCCCATTGTTATCTAACTTAACTTTTCCGTTAGAACCTTGGTTGTAACCTTCGGTAGTGTTGGTATAGTTTGTACCATCAGTTGTTTGAATAACTGAACTAATACCATAGGTCAATCTAACTCCAGTCATCTTATTATTAGCTAGTGAACTTGGCAAAGTAAAAGTAACTGGTACGACTTGACCATCTGTATAGTTGGTTGGCAATGTCTTAGTATCAGAGTATTGGTTTGGATCAGCTGGCGCGTTTCCATTTGAAATGGTCCTGTTAGTAGTTTGATTAGGCACTAATAAGTTAGTTTTGTACATTAGTTTATTATCATTACCTGTATATACACCAACATAGATTGGTCCATTTGAAGGATCGTACTTGGACACCTTAGCGTAAGCAGTAACAGTAGCAGTTTTGTCTGCGTTAATTGTCTTAGTGATAGGTCCTACGAATGATACAGATGGAACATCACCGATTTCAATTCTATTAGGATCACTAATTGTTCCAGAAACCTTGTTTCCAGTACTATCAATACCTGTATAGTTAGTAGAACCAGAAGGTAAGTTAAAGTAGTAGAACAACCTGTTATCAACGGATACAGTGTACGCACTGATTGCGTTGTTACTAAATTGACTTGTACTGCCATTCTTAGCCAATACAACGTGACTGGCACCAACGTTGTTAATGTTCAAAGAACCATTAATTGGAACCATCTTAGTACCTGTATTATCTGTTGTAACAATGAAGTTACCACGATTACCAACGTTGATTGATCCACCACTAGCAAAATTAAAAATTCCACCCCATGCATCGTCGGCTCCAGTGTTATTGGTCATTTTAGATTGAATTAAACCACCATTCAAAACATTAATAGTAGTGTTAGCTTGGAAGTTAAATGGGTGGTTATATACACCAGGTTGCATTCCATCAGTAAGGTAGTTGATAGCACCACCATCTACGGTAATTGTTGTTCCACCAGCAGTAGCAATTGCCCCACCAGCAAAACCATCATTAGCTGAAACATCAGGAACAATATTTAAAATGGCATCCTTATTTACGTTTAACAATCCACCATTAACAAACGCAACCCCAAATACATCACCGTTAATTCCACTTTGACCAAATCTACCAATTGGAACTAATGTCATCTTGGATCCTTGACCTAAAGTAACGTTACCACCATTGTAGATTCCGATAGGACTGGCACCATAGGCTTTGGCAGTTGCACCAAAGTAGTTACTGTTGGGTTCTAGGATAAAGTTATTTACTTCAAGGTTTTCTTGGTTACCGCCACCTTCTATAACAATTCCATTCGAACCAACCCATGGTGAATAGTACTTAGGATTACTTGTATCTAGTGGATTCAAAACATTAACGTTTCCAGAGAAATAAGTATCATTATTTCTAGCACTTAACAATTGAGAACCAATATAGTTAATGTTCTTGTAGTGCAACGTTTGGTTATTGTTAGAAGGTGCGAATGGACCATAGAAGTTGAATCCATACAATGCTTGGATGTTTTGTAAATTAATTTGAGTTGCTGAAGTTAATCTGTATGAAACCCCATGCATATCTAACATATGGAATTGGCCATCTAATGTGAATGGTTGAGGATTACCAGCATATGTGTTGTTGGTTTCACTGTTTGGTGCACCAGTAAAGTCAACATCGGCAGCTAATTTAACTGTAAAAATGTTTCCTGGTGTATTACCACCATTTGTGTAGCTAGCTTGACCATTAGTCATTACCGCATCGAATTGGTTAGAATTAGTAACATAAGCTACCCCTTGATTGATGTTAGAAACAACATCGTTATAACCAGTTACGTATGCTGAACCATATTGAGAGGTTGTAAGTGCAGTAGGTAAGTTATTCTTTAGATAGTTATTCTTGCTATCGTATTGGGCCTTAATAGCATCTTTAGCCCCAATGTAGGCTAAATCATAAGGGTTTTGTGAATTGTGTAAGTCAGTATTACCGTTATCATAGAAATCATATGATGTGGTAGTACCATCCCCTTTAACCCCGGTCCACTTACCAGCTTCAGCATCAGCAAAACCTTGTTGGGTCAAAGCGTAGGTTACCCCTTGATCAAAGGCGGCTAATAAGCCCGCTTTTTGGGCGTACTTGTTCCTATCATTAGTAATCATTACGTCATTTGCGGCTGGTACATCGATTGTAAAACCATTGGCAAATTGAACACTGTGATTGTAGACACTGTTTAACTTGTTAACAAGTGTTGTTTGGTATTTTTGAACAGATGCATAACCTGCTTTAGTATCGTCGGCTCCACCTTGATTAGGGTTACTTGGGGTGTTGTAAGCTAAAGGTGTACCATCTGTTGGTGCTTGAGTGTATGAAGTGTTATTACCAGATCCTGTATCTTGGCTGGTAGTTCCGTTCACTCCACCGGTGTCCCCTTTGGCACCATCTGAAGTATTTCCAGTGTATCCACCAGGGCGATTTGGTGTATTTCCGTAGTATGTTGTATCTTGAGTACCAGTACCTTCACCTTTTGTTCTGGTGTTGTAAGCGTTCATGGCACTGATAGCACCGGCATAACCAGCTTGGTAGTAGTCTTGGGCTTGGCCACTGTAGTTAGCTGCATTATTACCTTTATTATTGTATGCGTCAGATTCACCTTGACTAATTTGTTGACTGAATTGGGCAGATAAATCAGTATTATCAGTAGTACTTGAAGACGTACTATCCCCATCACGATTACTTAGTTGGTTATCATCACTTTGTGAATCATTTGAAGAAGTCTGATTTTGGGTAGACTGATCCCCTG
>CAMLMR010000002.1 GCA_946481335.1 uncultured Lactobacillus sp.
TGATCAACTTTAACGTTTAATTGTTTGAATGGGAAGGTTGCTTGCATATGAGTAACTCTGTTAGACATATCAGGCATATTCTTCATTAATTCGTCGATATTCAATCTCTTGGTATAGAAACGAACAAGTGCCCTCACCCAATTAATTCCGGTTGCTCTGCTTAAGAAAATCGTTTCTGTTAAACGTAATGGTCTAATTCCAACATATTCAGACTCGCCCTTCTTGTTTTGATTGAATAAGATTTGGACTAATCCAATCCAATTAGAACTTTGAATATGTTTTTTAGATTCTTCAATATCTCTTTGTAAAGATTCGTCATCTAAGACGTAAGGTGTTTCATATGATGTTACATAGTCTAAATCACTCTTGTTATTGCTAATCAGTTTCTCTGTTGAGATAAAATAGCTATCATCTTGAGTAACAAAGAAGTTTAAAGCATAGGTAACGTCCTTAGGTAAGACAACCCCTGTTTCTTGATCAGGTGGCAATACTTGAACGTTCAAATCAGTATATTTCTTCAATTGTTTTAATAAGAAATGTCTATTTCCAGGAATGAATACTCTAACTGGTTTCTCTAGTTCAATGATGTTTAGAATAGCTCCTAATTGAATTGGTTCAATGTACTGCTTATCACTAATTTGTGGACTAAGTGATAATGCATTAGGGTTATTATTCATCACAATCGTCTTGTAACCAATTCTGTGTAGTTGAATTAACATTTCAGCAGTGTAATAGTCAGCTCCAGTATTAGGTCCTAGTTTATTACCACCACGACCAATAACTAAAGCAGTTTTTTCTGATTCCTGACTGGATTCGTTTTCCACCTCATAACTACTGTAGAATGATCGAATGTTTTGATCGAATTCACCAGCAGATGGCTCAATTGCCTTATATGTTGGGTATTCACCTGCAGCATGATATAAATCGCGGACTTTTTCAATAGGTTGATTCCATGTTTCAGCCATCATACCATCACCAAACCCATGGTCATGAGCAACTTCGATGGTGCTGAGTTTCATAGGTTCTTTGATAATTAGTTCTTCAACATCCAATAATTCCTTTAGTTTGTAGAAATAAAATTTATTAATTTTAGTTAATTCTTCTAATTCATCTACTTGGTACCCACGTCTTAACGCTTCAATTAGCACTAATAAACGGTCTGACTTAGGGTGAATCAATTGACTGATTAATTCATCACTACTGATTTCGTACATGCTTGGTAGAACATCACGAGGTGAGAATTGAGAACTACGCAAAGCTTTCAACATTGCTTCTTCAACAGTTCTACCTACCCCAATGGTTGAACCAACAGACTTCATAGTAGTATTTAGATGTTGATTAGCTTCTGGAATGTTATCGAATGGCCAAACCGGCATTTTAATTACAACATGATCTAATGTTGGTTCCATGATTGGTGTTAATCGATGATAGTTAGCATGTAACTGAATTTCTGGTAATGAATTACCTAATAGAAGATTTGTACATACATAAACCAATGGATAACCGGTTGACCTAGCAGCTAGAGCTGAACTACTATTAATCATCGGATTGATCTTAGTAATGTAGTAGTTACTACCATCATCAGGATCCAAAGCAAATTGAATATGACATAAACCTACAATGTTTAATAAGTCCATCATCTTAAATGTGGCAGTTCTTAGACTTTGGTATTCAATATCCCCCAGTGTTTGAACTGGAGAAATTACGATTGAATCACCTGAATGGACACCAACGGCATCAATATTTTCCAAACCACTAATCAAGATTTTAGTATTAGTTTGATCTCTAACAGCGACTGTTTCGATTTGTTTATATCCAACAATGCTCTTTTCGATAATGCATACACTGTCGTCTTTAAATTCATCTTCTAACATGTCTGATAGGTCTTCGGCATTGTTACAGATAATTCTTTCAGTGCTTTCTTTATGATTGACCTTTTTGATATTAACCGGGAAACCAATTTGTCTAACAACTTCAAATGCTTCTGATTCACTTCTGACAATTTTGGAAGGAACAGCAGGTTCATCAATACTATTAATAGCAATCTTCATCTTATCAGGGTTATTAATGACCTTCAAAGACTCTTTAGAGATCCCTAAAACACGGACTCCTAAATCAGCTAGAATTCCTTGGTTTAATAGTTCCTGTGTAACATGAATAGCTCTCAATCCCCCTGCAATTGGAATGATTGCGTCAGGAGATTCTTTCTTAATTACATCAAGAACATTTTTTAAATTAATTTCTTTGATAAAGACATTAGCTGGTTGAACTTCTGAAAGTGTAAGTGAAAAAGGATTATTATCAATCACTAAAACTTGAACGCCATTCTTTTTTAAAGCTGTCATCATTTGAAATGCAGCGGCATCAAGTTCAGTTTCACTGCCAATTTTAGAAGGCCCACCACCTAAAATTAATACCTTCTTGATTTTATTATCTATCATTAGTTATCTCCTTTGTGAGCTAACGTTTTCTAGAAATTCTTCGAACAAATCTGCACTATCTTGTGGACCAGGCCCACCATCTGGAGAGAATTGAACAGAAAAAGCTGGATAATCACGATGTCTGATTCCTTGAACAGTTCCATTAACTAAATCAACGTATGTAATTAATAGTTGATCATGGATAATTGATTTAGGATCAACGGCATATCCTTCACTTTGTGATGCGTAAATGATTTGGTTGGTAATAATCTGTCTGATTGGATGGTTACTACCATGATGTTCACCATCTAGTTTATATACGTTCGCATCATTGGCTAAGGCAAACAATTCATGCCCAAGCCCCATTGCAAACATTGGAATTTCTTTTTGAACGTCTCTAATCATTTGTAATACAGAATCAGGTAAATCTCTTGGTGAACCAGGACCAGTTGATAAAACAACTCCATCTGGGTCCAAATCAAATATTTCCTGACTGCTTGTATCAAATGGCATCACAATAACATTACAGTCAAGGTCAGCTAACTTACGTAAAATACCGTATTTTAGGCCAAAATCGATTAAAACAATATTGTATCCATCACCAGTGTTTGGAAACGGAGCTTTGGTAGAAACTTGGTTTACTTGTTGGTTAGTAAGAACGGTCGCATGAAGCTGATCAAACGCGTGTTCATCGTCAATGTCTACGATGCTAGCCTTCATAGTTTGTTTTCGGTTTAATCGACGAGTTAGCTCTCTGGTATCAATTCCCGCAATACCAGGAATATTATGTTGTTTTAAAAATAAATCTAAGTTTAAATTTCCTAATCTATTGGTTGAAATGTTGGAGTATTCCTTAACAACAACACCTTTAGAATTAGTTACAATTGCTTCAAAACTTTTGTGGTTAATTCCTGTATTTCCAATAGATGGCTGTGTAAACACAATGATTTGATTATGGTAAATTTGATTTGTTATAACTTCTTGATAGCCTAACATATTAGAATTTACAATAATTTCGCCAGTTGTGGTTGCTTCAGCCCCAAAGGCCTTACCTTTATACGAAGTTCCATCTTCTAATATTAAATATCTAGTGGTCATAACAACAATCTCCTTAAATATTTTATTTAAGAGTTACTTTTCATCAATTTCAACAGAATCTTGATCATCGATTTCATCAACTTGAACATTGATAATTTCTTGCTTTGAAGTTGGAATGTTTTTACCAACAAAGTCTGCTCTAATAGGTAATTCACGGTGTCCACGGTCAACTAATACCGCTAATCTAATGTTATTGGGACGACCTAATTCAGCAATCGCAGATAACGCAGCATTAATTGTTCTACCAGTGAATAATACGTCATCAACTAAAATGATGTTTTTATCCTTTAATGAAATAGCTTCATCTGAAAGAACTGCTGGTTCGTTGTCTGTATGTTGAATGTCATCACGATATTTTGTAACGTCGATTCCAACTACAGGAACTTCTTTGTTTTCAAGTTTTTGTAAACGGTTTGCAATGCGTTTTGCAAGGTAAATTCCACGAGTCTTAATACCAACTAAGACTAAGTTGTTTACCCCTTTATTCTTTTCGATAATTTCGTAAGTAATACGAGTTAACGCTCTTTGCATAGCCATTTTATCAACGACAACTTTACTCATTACAAATCCTCCTATTTTTGATTGTATTTGTTTCTTAATTTAATAATTGTTTGTTCGAAAATTTCTGGTAATGGAGTTTCAAAAACCATTTGTTCATTGGTTTTAGGATGAACGAAGCCAAGCCTTTTAGCGTGTAAGAATTGGCCATTTCCCTTTAATGTATTCTTTGGTCCGTATAAAGGATCTCCTGCAAGAGGATGACCGATATACTTCATGTGTACTCTAATTTGGTGTGTACGCCCTGTTTCTAATACACATGATACGAGCGTGTATTCTCCACCAAAACGTTCTAGCACCTTAAAATGAGTTACTGCATTCTTACCATCATCTACAATTGCTTGTTTCTTACGGTCCTTTTTAGATCTACCAATTGGGGCATTAATAACGCCACTATTTTCTTTGATATTTCCATGGACTAACGCAATGTATTCACGAATGTTGGACTTATCTTTTAATTGTTTAGATAAAGATTCATGAGCGTAATTATTTTTAGCAACCATTAATAAACCAGATGTGTCCTTATCAATTCTGTGTACAATACCTGGCCTATATGTTCCATTAATTGTTGAAAGTGGTGAATGATAAAGTAATGCATTCACTAGTGTATGATCAGGATGTCCTGGGGATGGATGAACCACCATTCCTTGTGGTTTATTGACAACAATTACGTCGTCATCCTCATATACGATATCAATATTGATGTTTTCGGGTTCAACATTCATTGTTTCAGGTTCAGGAATTGAAACCTCAATTACCTCACCATCTTTAACATCATACTTTGGCTTTTTCTTTTGTCCATCTACTAAGACTAATCCATCTTCAATCAGGGATTTGGCTCTTGATCGACTTAAATCGTCAACATTGTCAGTTAACGATTTATCTAATCGAACATTACCTTCCGTGACTGTATAAGTTACTGTATCTTTAATCTAAATCACCATCTCTTAAAATTGCAAAAAATAACAAGATAATTCCAAACGTGATGCAGATATCTGCGAAATTAAACACTGGGAAATTGATAAAATCAACTTGGAACATATCAACTACATATCCTTGTAAGAAACGGTTAATGAAGTTTCCTAAAATCCCAGCTAATAGAATTGTTGTACTTGTTAAATAAAGCTTTCTTCCCTTTAATTTTATCATAAAATAAACGATTGCTACGACTGCTACGAGGGTAATAATTGAAAATAACCATTGTTGGCCTTCTAAAATACTCCAAGCAGCACCGCTATTATGCAAGTTAGTGATTGATAATACTCCAGGGATGATTGTTGTGCTGGTAGTTTCCGAAATGTTTGCGGAAATCCAGATTTTAATTGCTTGATCAATTCCAACAAGAGCACAGAGGCTAATTAATATATATACAATTGGCATTGAAAAACTCCTTTAGAATAATCCTGTAATTTTACCATCATTATCAATATCCATATCTAATGCGGCAGGATGTGATGGTAATCCAGGCATTGTTAGAATCTTACCAGTTAAAACAACGATGAAACCGGCACCTAATTTTGGTTGAATATCAGAAACATTAATTTCAAAATCAACTGGTGCACCTAACTCTTTAGCATTATCAGTAAATGAATATTGAGTCTTAGCCACACAGATTGGTAGCTTGTCCCAACCATTCTTAACTAGTTTCTTTAATTGTGTTTTAGCTTTGTTACTTAAAACAACACCATTTCCGCCATAAATCTTTGTAACGATTGCGTTTAATTTATCCATAAAGTCATCATCGTTATTGTATAGTGGCTTGAATTCTTGATTGTTATCACATGCAGTTACCAATTCTTCAGCTAAGTCAGTAGCACCTGCTCCACCATTTTCCCAAACAGTTGTATTAAATGGCTTTACGCCTTGTTCTTTAATGTATTCGTTTAAAGCATCAATTTCTTTTTCAGTATCACTAGTAAATTCATTTACAGCAACAACAACTGGTTTGTTGTATTGCTTCATGTTAGCGATATGTCTACCTAAGTTCTTAGCACCCTTTAGTAACGCTTCAACATTTTCTTGATCTAAATCGTTTTTGTTAACTCCACCATTTAGTTTTAATGCTCTTACAGTGGCAACAATAACGATTGCATCGGGACGTTTGCCTAATTTATCAGATGTAATATCTAAGAATTTTTCTCCACCCAAATCAGCACCGAAACCGGCTTCAGTAATTGCATAATCAGCATGTTGAATTGCGGCCTTGGTAGCTAAGATACTGTTACATCCGTGGGCAATGTTAGCAAAAGGTCCACCATGAATGAATGCAGGAGTGTGTTCTAGGGTTTGAACTAAGTTTGGTTTAATTGCATCTTTTAATAATAATGCTAATGCACCAGTAACTCCTAAGTCACCAACAGTCACTGGTTGTCTATCATAGTTATAACCAATAAGAATTTTACCTAATTTTTCCTTTAAATCGTTTAAATCTTCACTTAAACATAGCACTGCCATAATTTCACTTGCGACAGTAATGTCGAAACCATCTTCACGAGGAACCCCAGATGTGCGTCCACCCAATCCGACGATTACATTTCTTAATTCTCTATCGTTGATATCAACTACTCTCTTCCAAGTAATTGTTCTAGGATCAATGTTTAACTTGTTACCATGATGAATGTGGTTATCAATTAGAGCTGATAAAGTATCATGAGCTTCTGTAATAGCGGGAAAATCACCAGTAAAGAATAGGTTAATATCTTCCATAGGAGCTACTTGAGCATATCCTCCACCAGTTGCTCCACCCTTGATTCCCATTACAGGTCCAAGTGATGGTTCTCTTAAAGCAATTGCTACTGATTTGTTAATTCTATGGAAAGCATCTCCTAAACCGATGGTCAAAGTAGTTTTGCCTTCACCGGCAGCAGTAGGATTAATTGATGTTACTAAAATCAATTTACCGTTTTTTGAACCTGCAAATGGTAAGTTGATTTTGGCTTTATATTTACCATATGGATCCATTTGATCGTCACTTATATTTAAACTTGAAGCAATTTCGCTAATGTTTTTTAACTCAGCTGATTGTGAAATTTCAATATCTGTTTTCATGGTAAGAACATCTCCTAGAATTATGTAATTTATTTTTTAAGTAAGTTGCTTAGCTCAATTATTGAATTGACTGGTAGTAGCAATTTATAGTGCTTTTTGTTAATTTCAATATCAACAGTATGTTTTGTGAAACTAACATTATCAATATCTTTAATATCCGCTTCCAACCATTTTGGATTCATTAGCTTACTTACTGTTATTTTATCATCTTCAATAGTAATTCTTCTAAAAATAATTTGAAAAATTGTAAATAAGAAAAATACCAAGAAGAAAAAGATTGTAATCCATTGAATCACTGTTACTTCAAGCCAGAAAATAATTCCGATAAATAAGAGTGCGAATGTCCAAGCCCAGGTAATTACCGTATATAAAGGTTCTGGCTGGTATAAAAATGTTCGTTTTTGGGTTATCATTAAGTAAAACCTTCCTTTGGAGAATTAGATTATGTTTAAATTATACACTGATGCGGCCACAATGAACAATTCTGGAAACAGTTCTTGTGGAATTTTAATTGTTCATGATAGTGAACAATACCAAGAGAAGCTTAAATTAACTTCAAAAGACAATCATGAGGCTGAGTTTGAAGCCTGTTTACTCGGCTTTAAAGCAATATCCTCATTAACTAACAAAGATTCAATAATCGTTTACTATACAGATAGCAAAATTGTTCATGAAAGTTTGGAAAAACAATACGCTAAGCATTATCAAGAATATGTTGACCAAATCCTTGAAGAACAATCCAAGTACAGCATGGTAATCAATAATTGGATTCCAGATACAAAAAATGAAGGTGCCCATAATCTTGCGACACAGGCCCTTCATCTATTTTACTAATTTAATGTAATTTTCAATTGGTTTGCGGTATTCATCGATATCGTAGTCGACTTTATCAGCAATCATTTCTGCTAAAATCTTACCTACTAATGGTCCAGTTGTTAAACCAGATGATCCTAGTCCACTGCCGACTAGGATTTTTTCGTATCCAGGAACGTTACCAAAGAATGGAGCAAAATCAGAAGTATATGCCCTTGTTCCAATTTTTACTCTAATTAGGTTTTCGGCATTGATTTGTTCTGAAATACTATGAGCGCTTTCCAAAAGTTCATCAATAACGTCGGAATCTGGAGATAAATCAAATCCTTTATCGTTTTCATGACTTGCACCAACGATTAAACGACCGTTTCCCAAAGGGATGAAATCAGATTCACCTTCAGGCATTACTACTGGCATTTCAACATTGGCGCCAAGAATTTGAGCTGTAGACAATTCAATTAATTGTCCCTTTTGTGGTCGAACATCAACATCTAAAGGAAGATTTTCCAAAATTTGTTTTGTCCAAGCACCAGTTGCTAGTATGATGTTGTCAAATTCCAATGATTGTCCATCTAATTCAATGTTACCGTCTTTATTGATTGATACCATTTGCTTAATTACTGTTAAGTTTTTTTGCTTAGCGATTTTAATTAAGTGGCTAGAGTACTTATCGCCGTTTAAACGAGCTCCACCGGATACAAAAATCCCTGGAAATGAATTATCAATAATTGGGACAAGTCTCATTACTTCATCAGCTCTAAGCTCTTTAATATTTCCAATAGTATCAGTTTCTTCTAGACGTTCTTCTGATAGTTGATAAAGCTCTTTTAACTTCGTAGAATCTTCTCGAGTGATAATGGTACCACATTGATTGTAGATGCTATCAGGCATTTCAGATTGCTTAGCAATTTGCTTCAATAATGTTGCCCCATCACGAGCCAGATTGTACCATTTTTTATTTCTTCTTTTCGATAACCATGGTGAAATGATTCCGGCAGCTGCTTTAGTAGCTTGACCATTGCCATCATCGAACATGGTTACATCAAAATCGTTTCCGGTATCTAATTGACTTAGGAAATAAGCAGCCGTTGATCCGACGATTCCTCCACCAATAATTGCAATTTTCTTGGTCAATATATACACCCTTTATTTTCTAATCTTTTTACCCCAGAATTGGAAATAGTCGGTTCTTAAGTAACCGTTGTATAGTTTACGAGTCTTAGTTGGAGCTTGTCCATAGAACTTATCAAATTCCAAATCGGATGTAAGGAAGTATTTAGACCAACTAGTCATTGGTTTAAATACACGTCCTAAACCTTTGTATAACTTACGAACTTCTTGTTTATCACTTAAACGTTCACCGTATGGAGGGTTAGAAACAACAACTCCATTAATTTTGTCAGTCTTAAAATCCAAAACGGATAATTGTTTGAATTGAATATCGTGTAATAACCCAACTTCTTGAGCATTGACTTTAGCAATATCAATCATATTACCATCAACATCTGATGCCATGATATCTAGTTCTTTGTCGTAGTCAGCTTGTTCATCAGCTTTATTTCTAACGTCTTCTACAACTGATTCGTCAACCCAATCCCACTTTTCGCATGAGAATTCACGGTTAAATCCAGGTGCAATGTTTCTAGCAATCATCGCAGCTTCAATTGGAATAGTTCCAGAACCACACATTGGATCTAAGAAAGGCATATCTGGGTACCAGCTGGTTAGCATGATTAATGCGGCTGCCATGTTTTCTTTAATTGGAGCAGGTCCCTTAGCAACACGGTATCCACGTTTAAATAAACTTTCACCAGTTGTATCTAGAGTTACCATGACGTGGTCTTTGTTAATTCTAGTTTCTAGCTTGTATAGTTGACCGGTTTCTGGAAGTCTTGTACGACGATGGTAAGTTTCGTTTAACTTGTTAACCACCGCTTTTTTGGCGATTGCTTGGACGTCTGGAACACTGTGTAATGCAGAGTTATGTGAACGTCCGTTCATAGGGAATTGTGCATCCATTGGAAGTAATTCGTCCCAAGGAAGAGCCTTTACATTTTGGAATAAATCTTCGAATGTTTTTGCATCAAATTCACCAACGATAATTTCGACACGATCAGCAGTTCTTAACCATAAGTTAGTGTTAATGATATCTTCGATGGTTCCTTCGAATCTAACTCTTCCGTTTTCGACTTGAACTTCGTATCCTAAGTCACGTAGTTCTCTACCAACTAGAGCTTCAATTCCGGCGGCACATGTGGCCATTAATTTAAAAGTTTTCATTTAATTCATCCTTTTTATGAATTATTTATTTTCAATAAAAAAAGGGAGGAAGAAAACTTCCACCCTTTTCCTGAATGGTGTACATTCCTGTAAGCCATGTTTTGTGCTTTATATTTAAGTCAGGCCTTTAAATATAAAGTAGTAATCATCTATCTGAGAAATAAAATTTCTCCCCCACACTTGGTTCAATTTCCGTGTGTGAAGCTCCCCTACCAAAGTTTGGGTTTCCCGCTCGCGGGGTTTACCGCGTTCCACCAGTATCGTTTCCGAAACTGTATCGTCACTGTGGCACTTTCAGAAGTACTAAAGCATAGCAAAACCTTAGCTCGTTTCTTCGCCATTACTACATAATTGTAGTCCCCCGGCTTATTTTTTCACCGAGCACGAACACTACAAGCATCGCAGCTTGTGCGAGAGTGGACTTTCCTCAGCCAACATAAGTTGACCGCGATTACTCAGAACATACACCAGTTATTAACGATTAATATCTGTCAATGCTACTTGGCCCTTCAGTAGAACCAAATACACGTTGTTCTAGGTTAGATACTCGTTTTAGAAGTTCATTTTCAATACGAGTTCTACCTAAGTCGTCATTATTTGATGGTGCTGAATTTGAATTGTTGAAATAACCAGAAGGAGTAACGCTTGGTTCTGGTGTAACAGTACCAGCAGATTGCTTTAATCTTTGTAATTCCATTCTTAATTGATTGTTTTCATTTTCTAGACTATTAACACGATTGTCATATGCTTGATAGTCTTTAATTATACCGTCCAAGAAAGTATCAACTTCATTTGGATCGTACCCTCTCATCTTTTGAGAAAATGACTTTTCTAAGATGTCCTTAGGGGTAAATTGTATATTGTTCATTATTCACACCTCATATTATAAATAATCACGAACAATTATCATTGTACCAGAAATTTAAACATTTTCAATTTATTCCTCGAAATTATTTAAATTATTTTGGTATTCATTCGCGGCTTCTTGTAGCTCATCAAAATCAATTAAATGATAATCATAGTCGTGTAATTCTGAAAATCTTTTAATCTGTTCATAATCATATTGTGTTTTGCCAGGATTGTCAACATCATAGATTAATAGGGCTCTATCGGTGTGGTTGAGCATAAAATCTTGATATGCCCTTAATTGCATTGGTGACTTATAAGAGTCATTAGAAACACTAGCAGAAAAGTCCACTTTATTAAGGGCTTCTGATAATTTCATTTGATTTTGTTCGTTCCACTGGTTACCAAACTCTTTAAAAGGTAGCATCATAGAAATTTGAAATTCTTCAGGATAAGCCTCTTTTAATTGATCAGCGGCCTCAACTGTCCATTGTTCGACTCCCATTTGCCCACCAGTTATTATCCAGTCAACACCATCTTCAATAGATTGCTTTAAATTATTTTCAATTACATTCTTTATAACTAGTTCTTTTGGATCTTTGTCACCGAACACACCTAGTTCATAGCTTCTATATCCAGTTACCCAAAGTCTTGAGATATTAACACCCCCTACCTTATTATTAACTTTTCATTACTAATGGTATAATATCATTAATAAACTTACAGTAATAATTTATTATTTTTTTGAAAGGTGGTACACATGGCTATCCGTTATCCAAATGGTAAGGCTTATAATACCGGCTTGGATAAAAAGAATTCAACCTCCAAGAATAGATACGTAAAACCAACGTTACATGGTGGTCGTGGAATGACTCTTGAAGAAGAATTGAATCGAAGCAATGAGTATTATTTAAGTAAAGATATTGCCGTAATACACAAAAAACCAACCCCTATTCAAATCGTTAAGGTTGATTATCCTAAGAGAAGTGCCGCTACAATTAAGGAAGCGTATTTTCGTAAAGCCTCTACTACCGATTATAATGGTGTATATAAAGGAAGATACATAGATTTTGATGCAAAGGAAACTAAAAATAAAACATCTTTTCCGTTATCTAACTTTCATGACCACCAGGTAGAACATATGCGTAAATGCGTTAGTAATGGTGGAATTTGCTTCGCCATTATTAAATTTGTAACGTTTGATGAAGTTTATTTATTTAAAGCATCTGACCTCTTTTATTTCTGGGATAAACAAAATAATGGTGGAAAAAAATCCATAAAAAAGGATATAATTGAGGAACTTGGTTATAAGATTAATTATTCATTAAATCCCACGATACCTTATTTGGATGCCGTGGATGAATTAATATAGACCGTAAAGGAGAATAATAATGTCTCAAAATAATCCTAATTTGGGCAGCCGTGTCCAAAGAAATCAAAAGAAATATAAATCTTCTAAACATGCTACATGGATCAAAAAAGTCATTGTAGGTGGATTAGGATTTATCTCATTACTAATCGTTTTGGGAGCTATCGTTTTTACAATTTTTGCATCTAGTGCACCTGAAATTAGTTATCAATCTCTATCAAGTGATAACTCAACCAAGATTTATGACAATTCTGGTCACGTTATCTCTCGTTTAGGTGTTCAAGATCGTGATTATATCAAGTCTGATAAAATTCCTAGTCAACTAAAAAATGCGATTGTTTCAATTGAAGATCGTCGTTTCTATAAGCATCATGGTGTTGACCCAATTAGAATCCTAGGTGCTTCATTATCTAATGTAACCTCAGGTTCTTTAAATCTTCAAGGTGGTTCTACTTTAACTCAACAATTAGTTAAGTTATCAGTATTTTCTACTGCCGCTTCTGATAGAACTTTCAAGAGAAAAGCTCAAGAAGCTTGGTTAGCCTTAAAGATCGAACGCACCTACTCAAAACAACAAATTCTAGAATTTTACATTAATAAGGTTTACATGGGTAACAATGTATATGGTATGGAAACAGCTTCTGAATACTACTTTGGTAAATCATTAAGCAAGCTTTCCATTGCACAAACCGCTTTACTAGCTGGTATGCCACAATCACCAAGTTACTACAACCCATATGTATATCCTCAATATGCAAAGGATAGAAGAAATGAAGTCTTAAACGCAATGGCTTCATACGGTGCAATCACACAAAAACAAGCAGCCGAAGCTAAGAAAACAAGTATCAAGAGTGGATTAGTTAAGAATCATAAGAGTAGTTCATTTGAAGCTGTTAAAGAAAAATATGTTGATTCATATCTAAAACAAGTTATTCAAGAACTTAAAGATAAAGGTTATAACACACAATCTGGTTTGAAAGTTTACACTAACCTAGATCTTTCAGCCCAAAAGAAACTTTATGATTTAGCCAACAACGATGCATCTGTTGGATTCCCTAATAACACCATGCAAGTTGGTGCTACATTAGTAAATCCTAAGACCGGTGCTGTTAATGCAATGATTGGTAATAGAAAGACAGATATTCAATTAGGTTTGAACAGAGCTGTCCAAACTGATAGATCAAGTGGTTCAACAGCTAAGCCTTTAATGGATTATGGTCCAGCCATTGAATACCTAAACTACCCTACTTATCAATTAGTTCATGATACTCCTTACACTTACGCTGGAACTAGCACAACATTGAAGGACTTTGATGGTAGATATGAAGGAACTATCTCAATGCATAAAGCATTGGTTGAATCTAGAAATATTCCTGCCATTAGAACCCTTGAAAACGTTGGTGTAAGTAAAGCAACTGATTTCTTAAGTTCACTAGGGATGTCATTCAGTGATCCATTATCACTACAAAATGGTATCGGATTATATATATCAACTGAACAAGAAGCTGCAGCCTACTCTGCATTTGCTAACAATGGTGTATACCACAAGCCATACCTAATCAGTAAGGTTGTTACTCCTGACAACGAATCACATGATTTCTCTTCAGAAGGTTCTCAAGTAATGAGCCCTGCTACAGCATTCATGATGACTTCAATGCTTAAGGGTGTTATGAACCAATCAAACGGTTCAGGTACTGCTGCCTACATTCCTGGCTTATACCAAGCTGGTAAGACTGGTACTACTCAATACCCTGATAACACTTACAAGGGTTACCTACCAGCATATGCAGCAATGGATTCATGGTTCACTGGTTATACTCAAAACTATGCCCTATCTGTTTGGACGGGATATGACCATCCATATGAGACTGGTAATTATCTAACCGCAGCCCAAACTGATATTGCGCAACGAATTTACAAGTATGAAATGCAATACATTTCTCAAAACCAAACTAACAGCGACTGGGTAAAACCAAGCAATGTAACTGCTGTTAAGTCTGGCGGACAAACTGAGTACTACAAAGACGGATACTCATCTATCCAAGGTGATAAGACCACTGGTTACTCAGGTGGATCACTTTCATCAGTTCTTGATAGTACAAAGAAACAAACAAAGGATACCAAGTCAAACAAATCATCAGACGATGATGATGATAAGGATTCTCAAAAAGATAAAAACGAAGCTAAGAAGAGTGCTGGCTCAAATGGAAACAACAATAATGATTCAAATAAGAATCAACAAAATACCAACAACGGTAATAAAGCCAATAATACCAACAACAATCAACAAAACAATAATGGAAACAACAACCATTAATTGATAAATAAAAAAGCACCTAGAAAATTTCTAGGTGCTTTTTTATTTTGCGTTTTATTTATCAATCTTAAACAATGGGATATCCGGTTTATTTTGAGAACTTTTGTCGCCAAATTTAGCGTTTTTGCTATATTTTTGCTCATGATTACGACGATTACGTTCAACGTCTGCAGGAGTAGTTATATTAGCTTTTTCCCAATTAACAAGAATTCTATCCATATACTTCAAACTATAAACTTGATTTAGGACAGATTCTCTAAGTGCTAATTTAATCATTTGAGGATTGTATTTATCATCATTTATCCATTGATTAATTGTTTCAATTTCGATTGGAGATAATGGTCGACCAAATTCTGATTCTATTGAATTAAACACTTTTTTTCTATCAGATTCTGTAATTTCGGCAGATGTATTGTTACTTGCAAAATTATCATTAGATATTATTTCATCATTTGAAACATCTTGATTTAATTCTGATAGTTTTTCGTACATTAAAGAGAAGTCATATACATCGAAATCTTGTCCCTTTGCGTTTGATAAGGTCTTAATTCTCATAAGCTTCTTTTCAACGAGTTCATGCAACACTTGGTAGGCCTTGGCATTTGTAAATCCTGTTGAATTAGCAATGTCATTTATATCAGGGAAATAATTGCCTATATCAATGTTTCTTTTGATTTGAAGATAAATCACTAATTGATCACTAGTCATTCCTAGCTTAGGATAGTTCTTCAATAGATAATTAGAAATAGTTGTTTGGCCTGATTGAAGTATGGTTTTTGCAAATTTATCCATTAGAACATGCCCCTTTTTCTATACGTTAGCAATAAATCTTAATATTCTTCCTGTCTTGAAGTCAATTACAGCGTAGTTTAATTCATTTTTTGAATTGAAGTAGCTAACTGTCCATGCAGGCTTTTCATTAAAGATTGTTGGAGCGACACTAATCAACTTAGCAATTCTTTGTTTTTGATTAGCAACGCTTTTTGCTTCGTTTGCTGAGATTCCATCTTTGACATTGGCAACATTGATATTACCTGTCTTCTTTTCGATTATCACATATTGCTTTTGATTATCTTTATTAGGACCTTCAATAGTGTAATATGTTCTATTTAAATCAGACATGTAAAAATGGTCTACAGATTTAATTCCAACCTTCTTTTCTGCCAATGTTGTTGCTTGGTGTTTGGCAGTTGATAGTGGTTGTCTAGCCCATAGGAACAGACCAATAATTATTAAAATTAAAGTGATAATGATTCCAATTAACCATTTAATAATTCTAAAATAGTTAATCTTTTTAAAAAATGAAACATTCATCTTCTTACTCCCTTATAACTTTTTAAATTTTTCGATAATCTTTCTTTTATCAAGCAACTGTGGCTTGATATGACTTGGGATTAAGTCAATCAGATTACTACCATATGGTCCTTCAATGACTTCCTTGTCTCTTAAGTAAATCAATCCCTTTGAACCAGATAATTCTATCACATCTTTGATTGCATCTTTAATATTTAAAATACTTAATGGTATCGATAGTCCATCATTTGGATTACCGTGTTCATTATTAATTAAATCATACTGTGCTTGTAAATATATGTCATCAAATGAATCAATCGCCATTGAGTCGACAATTAGCGTGTTAATTGGTTTGTTTTTATTATGTAATGATTTTAATAAATCATTATTACCAATAACAATGTTTTGAGAATCAATAATAATTTTCTTTACGATTTTGTCATCATTGCCACTAAAGTCTTGGCTTAAAATCACGTTATGTTCGTTAACGTCAGATTCATATAATGTTTTGGCAATATCTTTTACCCTCTCTTTTGAACGGGTTAGGATAAACGAATTACCTTTATTATACTTCATAACTTTTTCAATGGGCATTGGAATTTGTAACGATTCATCCAAAATTAGATTAACTTGTCCGTTCAAGTCAATGTCATCTTCGAATTTAATCATTCTAGTGTTTTGGCGTTTCAATTCTAACTTATCGTAGAAGTATTGAGATCGCTTAGATGAATAAATTGCACTATCCAAGAATATAATTCCGTTGAAATATTTGTACAGCTCATTGGGTAATATGTTTTCATTTCTAACTAAACCACCGTATAGTATACCGTTATCAACATCTTTATCATCGTTAACACTGAATGCAAAGACTAGTTTTTTACCCAATTTATTTAACTTAAATAAACGAACGAGATTTTTTTCGATGAAGTCGCAATATTCTTCAATCTTATCAAAGAAATCGTACAAAATGGCCTTATCGTGACCGTTAAAATGGTTAATTGATCTCTTCATATCATCAACTATGTCTAATATGGTTTGTTGGTTTCTAGAAATTGAATTAAACAATGATTTCTTATTCAAAACAAAAGTCTTAAATCTTTCAACATCAGGTTTAACGATATATCCCTCAATAGTTCGATTAAGTTTGCTCTTGGAATAAAATGCATTTAGGAAATCATCCTTGATTGTTTCAAACTGATCGGTATTTTTAGCCAATAGGTTTGCAATCTTTTTAGCCATACCTGATTGCTTCTTAGCTTTGCTAAATATATCAAATACATTTCTGTTGTGAGTTTGATACATTAGGTTTGTGATGTGATTACATATAATCTTGTTTTCACTTAATTTAAACTTAACTCGATAATTATTCAGTGCATTTTCACTTAGTCTTCTCGAATCCTTAATTACTAGGTATGGATCATTTTGATGTAATTTTTGCACATTCTGCAATAAATAGTCATGGGATACAAAAATTACGTTAGCATTTTGATAATCGTGCGCTAACTTTTTAATATAATATCCTCTATTTTGATCATCACTAACTACGTTTAAGAAGTAATTTTGATTATTATCTTTATCAAGTTTTAATTCGTTAATGTCACCAGTCTTAGTAAAAGTTAGCCAAACTAAGATTTTACATTTTAAAAACTCGGTGTTTTTTGAATTACTGACAACATTTAAACTATCAGAAAACTTATCCAAATCGATATAATCCGACACCGGTCTTACAATCAGACTACGCAAACGATTAGCATTAATTTTGTTAATATTCTTGATCTGATTGATTAATGAAGATTCTGAATTAAAGTTTTCATCTCCGGCTATTACGATTTTTTGTCCCTTTTTAATCAAATAGCTTAATGGGAATAAGTAACTAAAATCATAATTAAACTCCCTATTTTCTTCGATTAATAGGTTATTACTTTCAGCATCTGAATGATAATTACCATAAATAGAATTCATTAATTTGTTTTCAGTATTACTGAATTCTGTAATACCTTTAAACATTTTAGCTTTCTTGCGTTTATTATTGGGGTATTTTAATTCTACAAAGTCACTATCATCATGATACTTAATCTTTCTAACCTTCAGATTTTTTATATTCATAATCTTAGGATTATCATCATTATGTTTAAGATTAAAAGCACGTCTAAACATGATTAATGTATCCATTGGTAATGAAGGATTAATATTTAATATCTGTTTAACAGTCTTTTTAGGTAAATTATCTAATTGATGAAGTAATATAATTAAAATTTTAGCAGTTGCCATTGCATCACTGCTTGATGAATGGGGATGGTCATGAACAATATTCAAATTTTTACTCAAATCGGTAAGTTTATAACTAGGTTCAGTTGGAAGTAACAATTGACTTAAAGTAACGGTATCAATTGCTTTATTTGTTAGTTCTTTATGATTAACCCTTTTAAATTCAAAATTTAAAAATGGAAAATCAAAATTGACGTTATGGGCAACGAAAACTGTGTTATCAAGTAACTGATAAATCTTATCAGCGACTTCAGCAAACGTTGGTGCATTAACGACTGTTTGGTTTGATATTCCAGTTAATTTTGTGATTTCAGTTGGAATACTAATTTCAGGATTAATAAATGAATTAAACGATCCAATAATTTTATTGTTTTGTACAAATGTACAACTAAATTGGATTATTCGATTAGTATAGTTGGATTGACTACTACCAGTAGTCTCAATATCCACCACTGAAAAAATGGTATTACTCATGATTTCGTTCACCAATCTTTCAAAAAATACTTACCTTAATAATACTACATTTACACTATGTTTATCTATCAATTCACGGTACAAATATAAATATTTAAGTTATTTTTATTATGGTGATTTTATGATACTATTAATATTAAGAGAAAGTGAGCGATAACATTGACAAATCAATCAATTGGGCATAGTCATGCCAAAATAATACTTATGGGTGAACATAGTGTCGTATATGGGCAACCGGCTATTGCACTACCAATTCCCAAAATCGATTTAAACGTTAGAATCGTCGAAAAGCAAAATGGCATTTACATCAACAGTAAATATTTCATTGGTGATTTAAACAACGTGCCTAATGACCTATTAGGAATTAAAAATTTAATTGATAGTACCCTCTCTAGACTTCATAAAGAGGATGCTTCTTTTGAGATGATTATTGATAGTTCCATTCCATCTGAGCGTGGAATGGGATCTTCAGCAGCAACCTCTGTTGCAATTGTTAAAGCGTTGTTTCACTACTTTGATGTTAACTTTGATAAAGACCTACTGCTTGATTTAAGTAATGTTGAAGAAACAATTACACATGGTAACCCTTCTGGATTGGATACAGCTACTGCTGGTTCAGATAACCCAGTTTGGTTTATCAGAAATGAAACATTAAATGAAATTAATTTTAATTTAAACGCCGTTCTAGTGATTGCTGATTCTGGAATCAAAGGTAGAACTGATATTGCGATTAATTATGTCAAGCAACAACTAAATAACAATAAAGAAGACACTATGAAGTCTATAAAACACATTGGTGATTTAGTCACTCGCGCAAGATACGACATTGAAAACGATAATTCAACTGAGCTTGGTAAATTGATGTCCGAAAATCAAAAAGAACTTAAAAAATTAAAGGTAAGTAACGATAAAATCGATGAGTTAGTTGAAATTGCTAACCGCAATGGTTCACTTGGTACTAAGCTCACAGGAAGCGGCCTTGGTGGATGTATTATTGCATTAGCTAGAAACATCAATGAAGCTCAAAGCATCGAAAATGCACTACTAAAAGCCGGTGCACTAGATACTTGGATTCAACCTTTTAAATAACCTTCGGAGGAATATATAAGATGTTAGGTGATAAAATTACCGCAAGAGCACATACAAATATTGCCTTAGTTAAGTACTGGGGAAAAGAGAATGAAGAATTGATTATTCCTGCAAACAGTAGCCTATCGCTTACACTTGATGAATTTTATACTGATACAAGTGTTCAATTTGACGAAACACTACAATCTGATGAAGTGACGCTAAACGATAAAACCGTTGAAGATATTAAAATAACTAACTTCATGAATATCATCAGAGAAAAAGCTAACATTCCTTATTTTGCAAGAATAGAATCAACCAATCACGTCCCTACTTCTGCTGGGCTGGCATCATCTGCATCAGCTTACGCAGCACTATCTGCAGCCGGTAGCAAGGCTGCTGGACTTAATCTAAGTGAAAAAGAACTATCTAGATTAGCTAGACGCGGTTCTGGTTCAGCAACACGATCAATCTTTGGTGGTTTTGCAGCGTGGAATAAAGGAGATGATGATGAAACTTCATACGGATACAGTATTGAGGACCCTGTAAAGATGGATATTAACATGATAGCCATTATTCTTGATAATCAACCTAAAAAGATTAGTAGTAGAAAAGGAATGAAAATTTCCATCGAAACTTCCCCCTACTATAATAGTTGGATTGAACAAACAAAAGCTGATTTCAGAACCATTTCAGATGCAATCAAAAATAATGATTTCACAACCTTAGGTAAAACAGCAGAGTTAAATGCGATGAGAATGCACTCGCTAACACTTAGCTCTGATCCTTCATACTTATACATAAATTCTGACAGTATTGAAGTAATCAACATGGTAAAAGAATTAAGGGAAAATGGAATTGAATGTTATTACACAATGGATGCTGGCCCAAATGTCAAAATCATTTGCCGAAACAATAACATTAATGCAATTACTAAAAAGCTCTCATCTAGATTTGACGAAAATCAAATTAAGGTATCTGGACCTGGTGAGGGAATAAAGTATCTATAAAATCGAAAGGACTAATTTAAAATGATTTCTGTAAAAGCACCCGGAAAACTATATATTGCCGGTGAATATGCCGTTGTCGAAAATGGATACCCTGCAATTATTGTTGCAATCGATCAATATATTACTGCCAATATTAGCGAATCCGAAAACAATGTTGGTGTTATTTATTCGAAGCAATATCAAGATGAAAAAATCGAATGGATTTACGATAATAATCAAATTAATCTACTAAACAGCAATAGTTCTTTCGGATATGTAATTTCAGCAATGGATACATTTGAAAAATACATTGAAGAATTAAGCATTAGTCACAAAGTATATAACATCGATATTGATAGCAACTTAAATAGCGAAGATGGTAAGAAGTATGGACTTGGATCATCAGCTGCTGTAACCGTTGCGACAATTAAAGCATTAAATGAGTTATATAACTTAAATTTGAGCAAAACTAAGATTTTTAAATTAGCATCCATTGCACATCTCACCATTCAGGGTAATGGTTCATTGGGAGATGTTGCAGCAAGTAGTTTTGGTGGATGGATTGCATATAGCTCATTCGACAAGAAATGGTTGGCTAATCAAACTGATCTTAAATTATTAATGGAACAAGATTGGCCTAATCTAATGATTAAACCACTTACCCCTCCTTCTGATTTGAAATTATTAATTGGATGGACTGGAACACCTGCTTCAACATCTAACTTATTAAAGAGCGTTGAATCATCATCAAATGTAGAACAATACAATCAATTTTTGAATAAAAGTAAGCATTGTATCAATAAGATGATTGATGGATTTCAAAATAAAGACATCGATGTTATCAAGCAACAAATCAATGAAAACAGAAACATCATTCTTGAATTAGCAAACTTCACCGGTATCAATATTGAAACCGATAAATTACAACGCCTATGTGAAATTGTGGAAGAATATAACGGATCTGGAAAGTCTTCAGGGGCTGGTGGTGGTGATTGTGGAATTGCTATTCTAGACAAACAATCACCAATTAAAGATATAGAATCAGATTGGATAGAAAATGGTATTGTTCCCCTTCACTTACATGTTTACTTAGAACAGGAGGCATATAATTAAATGGTAAGTATACAATCTCACAGAAAAGACGAACATGTCTCTCTGGCTATCAAATTTTATGATAAAGACAGTCATGCTGGTTTTGATCAATTAAGATTCATACACCAGGGAATTCCTGAGATTAGTTTTGATGACATTGATATATCAACAAAACTTGAAGATATATCAATGGATTTTCCCATCTACATTGAAGCAATGACTGGTGGAAGTGAATATACAAAGAAGCTTAATGAAAAACTTGCAAGAATCGCCCAAAAAACAGGGATTGCAATGGCCACCGGTTCTCAAAGCGTCGCTCTAAGAGACAACAGTGTTTCTCCCTCATTTGAAATTGTTAGAAAAACAAACCCAAATGGCATTATTTTCTCTAACCTAGGAGCATCTGCAACTACTGACAAGGCTATTGAAGCTATAAAAATGATGGATTCTAATGCAATTGAAATCCACATTAACACACCGCAAGAAATGGTTATGCCTGAAGGTGATCGTACCTTCAAATGGATTGATAATATTAAATCAATTCAATCTGATATAGAATGCCCTGTAATTGTTAAGGAAGTTGGTTTTGGAATGTCTAAAGAGACTATTCAACAATTAGTGGATGCTGGTATCAAGAACATAAATATCAGCGGTAAAGGTGGTACAAACTTTAGTCAGATTGAAAACTATCGTAGAAAAAAGCAAGAAATGGATTACCTAAAAGACTGGGGACAAACGACTGTCGAATCACTTCTAGAAGCACAACCATTTAAGAATAAAGTTAACATTATTTCCTCCGGCGGAATCAGAACACCACTCGATGCAGTTAAAGCAATGGCATTGGGCGCAAACTCAGTTGGAATTGCTGCCCCTATCCTATATTCACTAATAAAAAATGGTGAAGAAGAAACAGTTGAATTTATTAACGAATTTATTTATGGTATTAAATCAATAATGACGATGTTGGGAACTAAGTCTATTTCTGATTTACAAAGTGAAAAAATGATACTAAGCTCCGATCTTTTATCATATGTGCACCAGAGAGGACTTCCCTATTAATTAAGCAAGCGGTTTCTGCTTGCTTTTTTTCTTTTATTTCAATAAGTTAAAGTAAATTTATACTTTTAACTAATATCATTAATAAAACCATTTAAGCACTAAAAAAAAGACCCCTGCATTTAAGCAGAAGCCTTAATTTTTAAAATCTAATCATCGTCATCATCATGAGTATCGTAATCTTTCAACTTACTTACGTCATGAAGAGTTTGGAACTTAAGTAATCCATCTACTTTCTTCATATTAGAAGTTAACTTAAAGATTTGGATATGATTATGACTATCACCATTGTCATCAGGTACTTCAAAAGTATATTTGAATGTGGCAGTAACGATTGAGTGATCACCTGCAGGTACGACTGAATTTACAGTAGAATCGATATCTACAGTGTCATATTTGTCATTATTAATTTGTTCTTCTTGTAGTTTAACCCAGTTGATGAAATCTTTAGCGTCCTTACTGTCCGAACCATTAACGAAATAATCACTAGGATCAAAATCATTATTATCGTTTACTGCTGAACTAAGGTCGTTGGTAAAATTATTAACTAAATCTGATGCGTCATCCTTATCAACTGCACCTGGATAGTTCAAGCTAATTTCTTGTCCATCGTCACTTTCACTAACATGGTATTTATCTGATTTGATTGATTTACCATCACTATGCATTACACCAAAAATGTACATAGCAGAAGAGAATTCCCTATCAGAAACCTTAAATTCACCAGAATCATTGCTTGTACCAATCTTTTTATCGTTGATATAGATATCTGCGTTTGGACCAGCATTAATTGTAAACTTAATAGTCTTTAATGGCATATTAACATTATCATTACTATCTAGGAATATGTTTTGTTGATTAACAACCTTCTTACCAGATAGTGTTTTAGAAACTGAGATATTGTAATCACCTGGTAGAATTCGACCTAAACTAAATTCTGTATTAGAATCACCAGTTTGGCCAAGCTTATTACCATTTAATGAAACATCAGAAGAGTTTTCACTAGTTGTGATACTTGGGACAACTGGTTTCACCTTAATTTGATAATTAGGGAAAATCAACCATTTATGGCCATCTTCAACATATGAGAAGTTTCCATCTTTACTAGAACCTGATGTACTTAGTTGGTTCTGTAATTCTTCAAGTTCATCGTTATTCTTATTCATATGTTTTGATAAAGGTGCCATTGTGCTGTCACTAACAGTGACCCTATCATCCGTTGATTCAAAGTATGAATCAGTATTTTGATCACTTGTTAGAGATGTCATCGCACGATCTAAAACAGCACTTTTTGAATAATAGTGATTACCAAAAAGAAAACCAATAAATGCGATTAATACTACCGCAGCAACCGAAATACCAATAATTAAATTTCTGGTTTGGTTTTTCTTGCTTTTCTTAAAATTATTTTTGGCAGCTCTGATTCTTCCATTGTTTAATGATTGTTGGCTGGTGTTGCTATTGTTATTGTTTTGTGGTTGTTGATATAAGTTATCAGTATTTGGTGAACTGTTTTGAGCTGATTGATTTGATGAACCAGCTAAGTCTGTTTCTAGCTTTGCACCACAGTTATGACAAAATACTTCATCAAGCTCTACTTTGGTACCACAATTTTGACAAAATCTAGATTCCCCCATGATTTATTCCCCCTAATTGAAATTAAGCTGTTAGTGACTTAAAGAAAACAATAAAGAACACAATAATTAATGATAAGTGAGCTAATAATAGAACATATAACTTATCAAACTTGTTTGAGTTTTGACCATCAATAATTGCGTAAGTGAAACCAATTAGGTCATTAATTACAACAAATAGGAAGATAAACATGTTCAATGGTAATGCTAGAAGACCACCAATTAGTAGGAATAAGAACATGATAGCTGATAACATAACTGAAATATTAGTGTATGCAGCTAATTTGTTAATGAATTCGAAGAAATAAGTCTTTTCACCAGTACCAGCAACTGCAAAAGCTCTGAAACCGTAAGCTAATGCAACGAAAGCAACAATCATTAATACTGAGAATAATTCAACTTTACCTGCACCATCACTTACTAGTTTTTCGAATATGCTATCGATTGATGATGCTGTATCACCACCAAGACCACTTGAAGCAAGGTCAATTGCACCGTTTATCTTTGAAGTGATTAACATAACAGATAAAATAGAAAATACTGCACTGGCAATAAATGAAGTTAAACCAAAGTATTTGTTTGAAGCCTTTCCACTTAGTGAAGGATGTTTAACACTATCCCAGAACCACTTGAAGAAATCCTTAGTATAGTTCTTAGCTTGTTCTGCGCTTTGGTTAGGAACAACGTTTTGATTAGGTGCACTATTAGTATTTACACTCTCTGATTGTAATTTTTGCACAATTTGTGTTCCACACTTTGGACAAAACTTAGCTCCTTCCTTTAATTGGTTACCGCACTTAGGGCAAAATTTTGCGCTCATAGATATACCTCCAAAAAATATGTAATAAAATAAACATTATACCAATATTAATAATAATATGTCTTTATTTAATTATCTTATACCATTATAAATTAAGAATTAAATAAATAACAAAAAAAGACTGTATATTATAATACAGTCCTCACAAATATATTAATCTACGTTAAATCTTAATCCTTTAGGGAAGAAGTTTTTAATGGTACCATTTACCACCTTACCAAAGCCAATTGGTTGGTTTTTACATACTAATTGATACCATCCCTTCTTAATATCCTTATCACAAGCAACAACATCCCCATGGACATATTGCTTCCAGTCGTCTACAGAGATATCAAGACAGTTAATTACTTCATCGCTGTGCAATGCTAATGCTAATGCGTAGCTAGGTTCAAAACGTTTCTTTTTAATTGTTCCCAGATGTAATCCTGGACGCATTACCTTTAGTCCCTTTAAATCTGGAAGAGAATTATCAAAGGTATATAATTGATCACCAAACAAAATTAGGTGTTTTGGATCAAAGTTGTTTAGATTATCATCCTTAAATTCATTCCATAGTTTCTTGTCATCAGCAGATAGGTTGCTTTGAAGACGACGCTTAATCTTTTTGGCATTCCCTTCTTCGTTGCTGGTTAACTTAGATACGAAATGGCCTTCACCTTTAAAATGGTTAGGGAATAATCTTACCGTATTGGTTAACTCTTCATCACCATCTGACCATTCAGGTTTACCACTTAGCATCCCTTCATATTTCTTAATTGGGTCAATGGAGAAATCATAGGTGTTTTTCATCCATTCAACAATTTGTTCGTCTTCTTCTGGAGCAAATGTACATGTTGAGTAAATTATCTTCCCACCTGGTTTTAACATCTTAACGGCTTGTTCAATAATCTCTCTTTGGCGAGTGGCACATTGACTGGGATAGTCTGCATTCCAGTATTGAATAGCATCGTTATTCTTTCTAAACATCCCTTCACCAGAACATGGTGCATCGATTAGAATCTTATCGAAGAAACGTGGAAAATGTTTAGCTAAGTTATTGGGATTTTCGTTTAATATCAATGCATTTCTAATTCCAAATCGTTCGACGTTTTCTACTAGTACCTTCGCACGCTTATGATCAATTTCATTAGTAACTAGTAATCCTTGATTTTTCATGTAACTAGCAACGTGAGTAGTCTTCCCACCAGGTGCAGCACATAAGTCTAATACATAGTCACCAGGTTTAATATTAGCTACTTCCCCTACATACATCGCACTAGGTTCTTGAGAATAAATGGCACCGCTTTGATGTTCAACACTCTTACCATTAACATCCCCATAGTATCCATATTGACAATACTGAATGGATTCGTTGTCGGGTTCTTCTGGCATATGTTCCTTTAATGGATTAATTCTAAATCCAGGATTAGTTTCATTATCTAAACTGGTAAAGAATGACTCTGCATCGTCTCCCAGTAATTTTTGATATTTTGTTTTAAAATCGTTTGGTAATTGCACGAGATTACTCCTTTTGCATTGACTTACATTTTTTAATTAGTTAACATATTACTATTATATTTTTTTAAAAGAGGTGAAACAACTACATGGATAAGAAACTTATCGCAATTGACCTTGATGGAACTACTTTAAATAGCGAGTCAAAGGTTTCACAAAAAACTATTAACACTTTAAATAAAGTAATTGATTTGGGTCACGTTGTCAATATCGTATCAGGACGTCCACCACGTTTGATTACAGACATCTATAATCAAATTGGTTTAGATAATCCCCTAATCAGTTTCAATGGTAGTCTTGGCTATAATCCATTAACTGAATGGAACAAGGCTTATGAATACAATATTAATCGTGATATCGTCTTTGACGTTTTACAACAAGACAAAGACCTAGGTATTAACTTAATGGCCGTTGAAGGTAAAGAACTATTCTTGGCTAACCGTGAAGCAAATGATGAAGTTGGTTTCTTCCCAACTAGTCTTAAGCCTTCCGAATTTATTACCCAAGAAAACCTAACTGAAAATCCGATCTGCTTAACCCTACAAATCGAACATAATAAAATGGATAAATTCATTAACTATGTTGATCAAAACTACGGTGATACTCTTGAAATTTCACCTTGGGGTGGTCCTGATTCAATCGTTGAATTAGCATCTAAGGATGTAAGTAAAGAAACTGGACTAGAAGTACTATCTGATTACTACAATATTGACCAATCTAATATCATTGCTTTTGGTGATGAATTTAATGACGAAACAATGTTGAAGTATGCGGGATTAGGTGTTGCTATGAAGAATGGTCAACCTAAGATTAAAGAATTAGCCGATGACGTTACAAAATATGATAACGACAATGACGGTTTAGCCCGTTACTTAGACGAATACTTTGAATTATAAAAAGACTTGAGATAACCTCAAGCCTTTTTTATTTTGTCTATTTATTAGGATGAAACATTTGAGTACTCTTAACTGCCAATTGCCATCCTTCATAATAATGTTTTCTCTTTTCATCATCCATCTCAGGATAAAACTCATCTTGTTTTGGTTTAATTTGTTTGATTTCATCAATATCTCGCCAAAATCCAACCGCTAGTCCAGCTAAGTACGCAGCACCTAACGCAGTAGTCTCTGATATAGAAGATCTTTCAATTGGTGTGTTTAAGATATCTGATTGGAATTGCATCAAATAATCATTTTGTGCAGCACCACCATCAACCTTTAGATGTTTCAAATCTAACTGGGTATCATCTACCATCGTATTTACAACATCCTTGGTTTGATATGCTAATGAATCTAGCGTTGCTTTAACAAAGTCTTCCTTTGATGTAGCTCTGGTTAGTCCAAATATCGCCCCACGACTGTCTTGGTCCCAATATGGTGCACCTAATCCTGTAAAGGCAGGCACAACATACACATCATGGTCATTTTTAGAATCATATGCTAATGCCTGTGTTTCCTTAGCATCCTTAATCATTCTAAGACCATCTCTTAACCATTGAATGGCGGAACCTGCGACAAAGACACTTCCTTCAAGCGCGTAATTAACATTACCATCTATTCCATAAGCAATGGTAGTCAATAACCCACGATCAGATAAAACTGGTTTATTACCTGTGTTCATTACAATAAACGAACCAGTCCCGTATGTGTTCTTGATGCTTCCTGCTTCTAAACCTAATTGACCAAACAGTGCTGCTTGTTGGTCACCGGCAATACCAGAAACGGGAATTTGGACACCATAAAAAGCATATCCAGCTGTATAACCATATATTTCAGATGATGATCTGACACTTGGTAGTATCTGTTTTGGAATATCTAACGCTTCTAGAATTTCATCATCCCAACTTAGTGTGTGAATGTTATACAACATTGTTCGACTAGCGTTTGAATAGTCGGTTGCGTGCACATGCCCACCAGTTAGTTTCCATAAAATCCATGTATCAATGGTTCCAAATAAGATATCACCGTTTTCAGCTTTTTCTCTGATTCCCTCCACATTATCCAATAACCACTTAATCTTAGTAGCTGAAAAGTATGAATCAATTACGAGTCCTGTCTTTTCATGAATCATGTCGGTATAACCAGCAGCCTTCAAATTATTTGCGATATCACTGGTTTGTTTGGATTGCCAAACGATTGCATTATGAACTGGTTCACCTGTAATTCGATCCCACATCACTGTAGTTTCTCTTTGATTGGTAATCCCAATTCCACGAACCTTATAAGGCGGTATCTTGGAGTGAATTAATGCTTCTGATATTACGGTCTGCACAGCATCCCATATCTCACTAGCATCATGTTCAACCCATCCTGATTGAGGGAAAAACTGCGTAATTTCCTTTTGTGACTTACTGACCACCTCACCACTATGATTAAAAATCATCGCGCGGACACTGGTGGTTCCCTCATCAATTGACATTATATACTGTTCGTTTTGCATGTTATTTCCTCAGTTATTATTTTTCGTCGCTCTTTAATTTACCTGCAACACTATAGTTACTCTTCTTCATTTCGTTTAACACGATGTGAACGTGTTCTGCTGGTGCACCAGTGTTCTTTACAATTGCACTGGTTACATCTGCAACAAGTCCCTTTAATTGTTCTTCGTTTCTTCCTTCGATTAAATCAATATGTACTAATGGCATAATCATTCTCCTAACCTGTAATTTTATTTTGATTATACTTTAGATACTTATATATTTCAATTTTTTAAAAGTTTAATGTACAATTATAGAAATGAAACTAACGAGGGAGTGTTTACCATGCCAAAGTTTCCACAGTATGATGCATGTACTAGTATTTTAGTTGGTAAGAAAGCATCTGTTGACTGTTCTACCATGATTGGTCGTAACGAGGATTGCAAAGCAACCTGGCCAAAACATTTTGTTGTTCATCCTCATAAGGAGTACAAAGAAAAACCAGTGTTTAAAGCGCAAGAAAATGACTTTACAATGGAATTACCCACTGTTAGGGGTAAATACACTGCTACACCAGAATGGACTAATAAAGAGGGATTATTTGAAGAAGAAGGTATTAATGAATACGGTGTCGCAATGAGCGCCACTGAAAGTGCCTATTCAAATAGTTATGTATTAGGATACGATCCACTCATTGAAGATGGAATTAGTGAAGCATCAATGGTTACTGTTGTCCTACCATACGTAAAAACAGCTCGACAAGGGGTTAAACGCCTTGGTGAAATTGTTTCTAAGTATGGTGCCAGTGAAAGTAACGGAATCTTATTCTCTGATGAAAATGATGTTTGGTATTTTGAAATTGGTTCCGGTCATCACTGGGTTGCGATGCGGATCCCAGATGATTGCTATGCAGTCGTATCAAATCGTCTAGCAATTCAAAACATCGACTTTGATGATCCTGACAACTTTATGTGGTCAGATAACATCATTGAATTCGTTAGAAAAAATCACTTAAATAACTCTAATAATGGTGGTTTTAACTTCCGTGAAATTTTTGGAACTAGAAGTGAATCTGACTTATACTACAACAACCCGCGTGTTTGGTATGGTCAACTCATGTTCAATCCAGAAATCAAACAAGATCCTGAATCACATGACCTACCATTTGTTAGAAAACCAAGTCGCTTAATTTCAGTTCAAGACGCTAAAGACTTCTTAGCATCACACTACCAAGGAACACCTTTTGATCCAGTTGGTAAAGGTAGCCGTGAAGACAAAACTAGATATCGTCCGATTAGTTTAGCTAAAGCTCAAGAATCTCACGTATTACAAATCCGACCTAACTTACCAATTGAAGTTGGTGGCATTCATTGGTTATCAATGGGAGTTGCTGCCCAAAGTGTCTTCGTACCTTTCTTCGCCGGAATCAAAGATACTCCGCTAGAATACAAGATTGGTAAATTAACCTATGAACCAAAATCAGCATATTGGATTTTCAAATTAACAGGTGTGCTATTAGATCCTCACTACAACGCCTTCGTTGATATTGTTGGTGATGTCCAAGAAAAACTCAACATCTACTTCCAACAAAAGATTAACGAAGCTGATGTCAAAGCAACTGATTTAGCACCTCAAGAAGTTACTGATTTTGTCACAAAGATTAGTAATGAATGTGCTGAATATGCAATGGATAGTTACAGACATCTATCGTATGAGTTAATCTCACAATCAACTGACTACTCCAAATTAAACTACAATACCGACGAAAACCTATAAATTAAAGGATGGCTTAATCGCCATCCTTTTTTTGTACAAAAAAAGAGCAACGCATAAGCGTTACTCTTCATTTTAGATATAAATTTTATCTTAACGACGACGTGCTTCTTTAATACGAGCAGCCTTACCATGACGTTCGCGTAAGTAGTATAGCTTAGCACGACGTACGGCACCACGACGAGTTACTTCTAACTTAGCAACACGTGGTGAGTGTAGTGGGAAGATACGTTCAACACCTACACCTGAAGTGATCTTACGAACAGTGTAAGTAGCTTGGATACCTGTACCGTGGCGTTTGATAACAACACCTTCGAATACTTGGATACGTTCGTTGCTACCTTCAACAACCTTTACAGATACCTTAACAGTATCTCCGGCTCTAAATTCTGGAACATCACTCTTTAGTTGTTCCGCGTTAATCTTTGAGATTAATTCGTTTTGACGCATAATATAACATCCTCCAACTAGCATTCTTGTCTTTATTTATTGCAACAGCGGAATACCGTTTTTATTTAACTATAAAAATAGTCAATTAGAATACTAACATAACCATAAAAACTTGTAAAGACTATTTTATTCTTCTTCAATTTTTACTTCTGCTAATAGTTTCTTTTGTAAATCAGTTAATTGACTGTAATCAATTAAATCTGGGCGTCTAAGATAAGTCTTTCTTAGTGCCTCTTTTTCTCGCCATTCTTCAATCTTTTGATGGTTACCGCTAGTCAACACATCAGGAACTGCCATCCCACGAAATTCTGCTGGTCTAGTGTATTGCGGATATTCTAACAACCCACTTGAGAAAGAATCACCTGGTGCAGATTCATCGTTACCTAACACGTCAGATAATAATCGTGCAGTTGCATCAATCATTACCATTGCTGGTAATTCTCCACCAGTTAACACAAAGTCACCCAATGAGTATTCATCAGTAACTAATGTCTTAATTCTTTCATCATAGCCTTCATAATGACCACAAATAAATGTTAAATGGTCTTCCTTAGATAACTTTTCCGCATCTTTTTGATCAAATTGTTTTCCTGCAGGATCCAACAGGATAACACGTCCCTTAGAAATGCCTTCTTTAGCAGCTTTCTCTTGAGTGTGTGCCAATGCATCAAAAATTGGTTGGGCTTGTAGTAACATACCCGCACCACCACCAAATGGGTAGTCATCGACATTCCCATGCTTGTTAGTAGAAAAGTCTCTAAAGTTAGTAATATTAATATCTAATAATCCTTTTTCCTTTGCTTTTCCAAGAATTGAATCTCCTAATGGTCCATCAAACATGTCTGGAAATAAGCTTAAGATATCAATCTTCATCGTCGAGCCCCCTAGGAACATCCACAGTAATTACTTCATCGTCTAAATTAACATCTAAGATTACTGAATCAATCTTAGGTAATAATAAATCGGACTTGTTATCACGTGAGACAACCCAAACATCATTAGCACCAGGTGAAAGAATTTCCTTAACGGAACCAATCTTTTGGCCATCGGTATCTAAAACATCTAAACCAATGATTTGGTGATAGTAATATTCGCCAGGTTGTAAGTCATCACTATCAAGTTGATCTTCAGCAATTTTTAGTTCTGAAGGTTTTAAGTATTCAACATCATTGATAGTTGACTTGTCCTTAAAGTGTAGCAAAATGAAGTTCTTATGCGTTCTAACACCATCGATAATTAGCTTTTCGCTCTTAGTATCATTTAAAAAAGCATAAACTTCATTACCAACTTTAAAACGTTTTTCAGGGAAATCGGTAATAGACATTACACGAACTTCACCACGAAGTCCCTGAGTATTTACAATCTTTCCAATATTATAAAAGTTCATTATTCGTTTCCCCTTTTATGTTAAAAAACTCTTAAACAAAACACCAAGGTTTCATTTAAGAGTTTTTATTTTTACTATCATCAATAATCAGTCTTACGCTCTTATCACCAGAAACACGAGCACTGTAAACAATCGTACGAATTGTTTGCGCTACATGGCCCTTTTTACCAATAATTCTACCTACATCAGCAGGATTAGTAACTAGATGATATTCATAGAAACGATCCGATTCACTATGATCGATAGCAACATCCTCTGGGTATTCCACCAGTGGTTTTACGATTTTTTTAATCAGCTCATCAAAATTAGTCATAACTCGATATCACTTATTTCTTAGAGTATTTAGCTTCATGATATTTCTTCATGATACCAGCATCAGATAGTAAGTTACGTACAGTATCTGAAGGTTGTGCACCCTTGTTTAACCATTCGAAGATATCTTCTTCTTCTAGTTTAACAGTACTTGGTTGAGTTAATGGGTTGTAAGTACCAACAGTTTGGATGAAACGACCATCACGAGGGCTACGTGAATCAGCAACTACAACACGGTAGAAAGGACGCTTCTTTGAACCCATTCTCTTCAAACGAATTTTAACAGACATTAATAAACACCTCCTGTATTTCTTTTAACGATATTAAATATAACAGTTATTTAGATGCTTGTAAAGGTTTTTTTCTTTACACCATGATTTTTTTACTAAAATTCAACTAAAAGCGCGTTTTTTGCTAGCTGATCCATGTACTTCTCGTTATTGATGACAAAACCATGTACACTTTTATAATCTGTAAAATCAATTTTGACATTATGAAATATATGATTTTGCAATAATTGCTTAGCTAGGTTAACGTCATTGACTGACATTTTAGCCACAAATGGTGAATCTTCATAAATTTCATCCCATCTATCAGATAACAACGCTTTTGCTCTTTTAATATTAATGTCATTATTAATGGCCATCTTTAAAACATCAGGTTTTAACATTCTATCACACCCTAAATTGATCTAAATATAAAACTTTATCATTTAAATTCTTGACTGATAATTCATTTGAATAATCCAGCAGTATCCAAGTTAATGCAATATTATTTTTTTCCAAATATTGTTCACCTTTTCCATCAGTAAATACAATGCATCCCTGCTTTTTTAAATGATGTTGATGAACATAATCAATAATCGCTTGATAACTAGTGCCACCCTGTAAAAGTCGTTTATCAAACTGTTTATTTAATTCAACTTCTTGAACAGCAGAATCAAAAACAAAACAATTAACTTTAATGTTTGACATTGATTTAATCACGTCAACTAACGATACCATCTTTTCGTACTGCTCCTTACTGATTGATCCAGAACTATCGATAAACACATTAATATGTTTGCTTTGGTTCCTGATTCTACCTGCAATGTCCATTCGGTATGGTTGTCTTCGATTAAATCGATTATAGGTCTTATTGGATTGATTACTATTTGTAGTTATTGTTTTAACTATCTTTCTTAAGTCCACATTGGGCATTACTACCGACTTAATTTGTTTATCAATCTCCATAGATATCTTACCTCTGTACTGGCTATATGCATCCCTAAGTAACTTATTAATATCTGCTTGTCTTTGACTAAAATCTTGGTCACTAATATCGCTATTATCGTCAAAATATCTATGATCATCGACAATTCGTAAATTATTGCTATCTAGTTTGCCAACACCTGATTGCTTGTCCCGACTAAACAATTCGGATATTTGTTTTGCGTATTGGCTGGAGTCTAAATTAGGCGCCATCTCAAGACCATATTCAGAATTTAGTTTATCCAGTGTCCATCCCTTTAAGTAAACATCGGAAACATATTGGTTTACTGATACATCGGATGCCACATCATTTAGTCGACTGTGAGTTGCGTATCTAAGGGGATGCAACCACACGATATGCATTGAAAGATGTTCTAATATCGCAATTAGATCGTCATCATTTGCGATATCATCTTTAAGATGATTGACATTAAATGCCAATACCAACTGATTATCATGCCACTTTAAAGCAAGAAATGAATGAATATCAAAATCTGGCTCCCTATTTAAATTAAGCAAAATTTCGCCATATATGCTCTTATTACGAATTAAGGATAAAATCCCTTGGGATATAATTTCATCAACCATATCAGTAGTCACATTGCTTGAATTGGTATTAATTAATTCCTCGATATCACTATTCAATGTCATATTAATCACCTGTACGCGTTAAAACTAATCTCAGTTAGCAGATTATATAATTCTTTAGCAGACTCGCTTGATGTAGCCAATTCGTACAAATCGTCAATTAATCCGGAATCATTAATAAACGTTCTAGCAATTGCGTATTGACCATCTGGACTCAATATTCCTACATACGCATATAAACGACTGCAAAAGTCATCACTTAATTGTGAATTTGATTTTAAGTATTCGCTGACTAATGATTGCTTAGTTACTTCATCAACTAAAGATAGTTTATCAATTACGCTTTTTAAATCATCATCTAAATCAATGTGATTGGATGATGATTCGTTCATACTTTTGACAAAGACTTCCGCAATTGATGAACCAACATTTCCTGCGATAACCTCTGTCAATACATCTACATCGTAGTTTAAACCACTTTCAGTCATGATATCGGCGACTCGATGCCAAGATCTTGGGGTTGGCTTTATGTCATCTTTTCCATGGTCTAAAAACGAAGGATTATCTTTTATAAAATCAATTACTTGTTGGTTAATTTGATTTTCTTTTGCCCAGTTCAACCAGTCATCAACATCCGTTTGCATATTTACAAGCACGGTTCTATCTGTGATGGCATCATCACTTGCATACACATCGTAATTGCCATTCATATCATCTGGATTTTCAGCAATAATAATATGCACCTGTTTTGGTAAAACAACTGAATTAATACGACGTTGCAAAACTAGATTCATCAATTCACTTTGCACGTCAGATGTCCCACGGTTAAATTCATCTAGGAACCAATAAATGGGTGTTTTAGGATTTCTTTCCGCATATTTAATGATTTCGATAATCGTGTGTGAATAGCCAAACTGAACGTCTGCTAATGTACCGTACTCCTCAGTTTCCACAAACGACTTATCAGTTAATGGAGGTACCGGAATCGCTAAATCACCTTTTTCCAATAGACTAACTACTGTCGTAAATAATTTAGCATGATTGCGTTTCGCTAATTGATCTACCAATGCAGACTTACCAATTCCGGCAAGTCCCACGATATTGGCGACTGCACCACTTTTCTCAATCAAATCTACCGCTTGCATTGTTTGGGTAAAACCTAATGCCATATAAATCCCTCCTAAAAAAGACACAACTACCCATGGTAATTATGCCTTTTCCATTATTTGCGTTTCTTGTTACGCTTACGCTTGTTTTTATTCATTTTCTTGCTAATTTTTCTGCTCATACGCTTCATTGCCATTTGTGAGATTTTGCCACCTAGGCCGCCACCCATTCCTGGCATTGAAGGCATTCCGTCCATGCCCATGTTACCCATCATTTGTTCCATACCGGACATGTTACCCTTAGACATCTTATTCATCATGTCTTTCATTTGATTAAATTGCTTAATCATACGGTTAACTTCTTGAATTGGACGTCCACATCCACGAGAAATACGACGTCTTCTAGAAGGATTCAATAAATCAGGGTTATTACGTTCTTCATAAGTCATAGAGTAAATAATTGCCTTAATGTGTTCTAAATCCTTAGGATCCATATTTACATTCTTTAAGGCAGGATTATTAGCCATTCCTGGAATCATCTTCATGATTTCATCCAAAGGCCCCATCTTTTGAATTTGTTCCAATTGATCTAGGAAGTCTTCAAATCCAAAAGTGTTATTTTGCATCTTTTCAGCTAATTGTTTGGCTTGTTTTTCATCATAATCGTTTTGAGTCTTTTCGATTAATGATAATATGTCACCCATTCCAAGGATACGAGAAGCCATACGGTCTGGATGGAAGACATCAAGGGCTTCCATCTTTTCACCTTGACCAACAAACTTAATTGGTTTTTGGGTTACTTCACGAATTGAAAGGGCAGCACCACCACGGGTATCACCATCTAACTTAGTTAAAACAACACCAGTAATGTCTAATGCATCATTAAAGCCTTCAGCAGTATTAACTGCATTTTGACCGGTCATCGCATCAACAACCAATAGGATTTCATCTGGTTGAGTTAGTTCCTTAATGTTCTTTAATTCTTCCATTAAGGTTTCATCAATTTGAAGACGACCAGCAGTATCAATCAATACATAATCGTTATGGTCTTCTTTAGCCTTAGCCATCCCATTTCTAACAATTTCAACTGGATCAACATCTGTTCCTTGTTGGAAAACAGGAACATCGATTTGTTTACCAACGGTTTCCAATTGGTCAATGGCAGCTGGACGGTAAACGTCGGCTGCGATTAGTAATGGACGTGCATTTTCTTCTTTTTTAAGTTTTAAAGCTAATTTACCAACAGTGGTAGTTTTACCTGCCCCTTGTAAACCTGCCATCATAATTACAGTTGGAATCTTTTCAGATTTATTCAATGGGACTGCTTCTTCACCCATTGTCTTTGTTAATTCTTCATTAACAATCTTTACGATTTGTTGAGCAGGATTCAATCCTTCCAATACTTCCGCTCCACGAGAACGTTCTTGGACACGCTTAACAAAATTTCTTACAACTGTGAAGTTAACATCGGCTTCAAGTAAAGCAAGTCTAATTTCACGCATAGTTTCTCTTAAGTCAGCTTCGGAAACTTTTCCTTTTCCACGTAAATTACGCATTGCTTTTTGAAGACGTTCTGTTAATCCTTCAAATGCCATTTATTTCACCACTTTCATTTTTCTTCTGTTATTTCTAAATCATCAACTAATTGATTTAATTTATCATCGTTGGGATAGTTATCCTTAACGTAATTTCTAATTGCATCAGTTTGATCATTTCGTTTGACAAAATCTGCATACAAATGAAGTTGATCTTCATATTTTTCCAGAATCACTTCTGTTCTTCTTATGTTATCATACACAGCCTGTCTGCTAACATTAAACTCTTCAGAAATTTCACCTAAGGAGTAATCATCAGCATAATAAAGTTGAATATAACTGTCTTGCTTATTTGTTAATAATGGACGATAAAATTCGAATAGTGAATTAATTCGATAGTTTTTTTCCATTTCCAATTAAATCAAGTCCTTTCAATTCAGACTATTTAATTAGACCCTTAAATAATCCATACACAAAATCGTTTGCGTTAAATTCTCTTAAATCTTCTACTTTTTCACCTAAACCGACGTACTTAACCGGAACGTGAAGTTCATTTCTAATTGCTAAAACAATTCCACCTTTGGCAGTACCATCTAACTTAGTTAAAACGATTCCAGAAACATTGGTTGTTTCCTTAAATAGTTTAGCTTGGTTTAAGGCATTTTGACCTGTTGTTGAATCTAAAACTAATAGAACTTCATGCGGAGCATCTGGAATTTCTCTAGTTAAGACCTTCTTCATCTTAGCAAGTTCGTTCATTAGGTTAATTTTGTTTTGTAATCTACCAGCAGTATCCACAAATAAAATATCATAGTTTTCATCTTTAGCCTTATGAACTGCTTCGTATACAACAGCAGATGGATCACTTTGTTCTGGCTTTTTAACGATATCAACGCCATCACGTTTTGCCCATTCATCTAGTTGTTGAATCGCACCGGCTCTAAATGTATCTGCAGCGGCTAATAATACCTTCTTACCTTGTTGCTTGTACATATTAGCCATCTTACCAATGGTGGTAGTTTTACCTACACCGTTAACACCTACGAATAGGATAACAGTTGGTCCTTGTTCGGCAAAGTGAATTTCAGTGTTTTCGTCATTTCCATTTTGATCATAAATATCGATCATCTTTTTAATGATTACGTTTTGAACATCATCTTTGCTCTTCGCGTTTTGAAGTTTAACTTCATCCCTTAATTGATCTGTTAGGTTAACAGCCATATCAAATCCAACATCTGATTCAATTAAGGTGTCTTCCAAATCTTCGAAGAATTCTTCGTCAACACTTCTAAAATTAGCAAACAAACGGTTTAGACGGTCACCAAATGTACTTCTAGACTTTTCAAGTCCTTCAGTAAACTTAGTTTGATCATCTTCGACTGGATTTTCATCATCAGTTGATTCAATTTCAACATCTGATGCGTCGCCAGTATCATCGTCATTCTTTGATTCACTTAAGCCATCTTCTTTAGTCGTGTCTTTAGATTCATCACTAGTAGGAACTTCTTTATCACTAGCTTGTTCAACTTTTTCATCATTTTGTTTTTCTTCTTCAACAGCAGCAGAAGTGTCTTCAGTCTTTTGACTTTCATCGACTTTGTTGTTGCTTTCTTCTTCGTTGCTACGCTTTTTAAAAATATCAAATAATCCCATAGCTTATTCCTCCGCGGCATTAAATTTATTTAGGTTAGCTGTAACCACTTTAGAAACTCCGGAATTTTGCATGGTAACTCCATACAATGTATCGGCATAAACCATTGTTTCTTTTCTATGTGTGATAACAATGAATTGAGTTCCATCGTCTAGCTTAGTCATGTATCTAGCGTATCTATCAACATTCTCAGCATCCAATGCTGATTCTGCTTCATCCAAGATACTGAAAGGTACCGGCTTTACTTTTAACACAGCGAAAAGTAATGCAATGGCGGTCAAAGCTTTTTCTCCACCTGATAATAAAGACATGTGACGGTACTTCTTACCAGGCGGTTGTGCCATAATTTCAATTCCAGTAGTTAACAAGTCATTTGGATCAGTAAGTAATAACTTAGCTTTTCCACCACCAAAAATTTCGTTATAAACTTTAGAAAATTGGGTAGCAATCGCATCAAATGTATCTTTGAATTTCTTTTCAACGGTAACATCAATCTTGTTCATGGTATCAGTTAACTGTTGACTAGAATTTTTCAAATCATCTGATTGTTGAACTAGGAATTCATATCGTTTAGATACTTCCTTGTATTCATCAATTGCTGATACATTCACAACGCCCAAATGGTCAATTAAACGACGTAAATCATCAATATGAGCCTTAATGTTATCAATAGTATCGTCAACTACAATATCATCAATTTCATTTAGGTTAATTTCATACTTACCAATTAGTTGTTGTTTTAGACTAGCAAGTTGCTTTTCTAATTGTTCAAACTTATTCGTTTGTTTATTTAGATAATTTTGTTGGTTAACGGAATCCATTGTTTGTTTATCAATCTGTTCTTCAATTTGCTTGATTTCTGATTGATGTTTATCGATAGATTCTTTGCATTCTTGCAAGTTACTTTGGATAACCTGAATTTGTTGGTTAACTAACTTAATTTCATCATCTTGATTTACGGAAAGCATGTTGTTACTAATTGCTTCGTTTAATTCATCGATGTTTTCTTTTTCGTCATCAATATCGGCATCTAATCGATCAAAATCTTCAATCAAATTAGCCTTTTGGTCACGGAAATTAGATAGTTTTTCCTTCAATACAATTAACTTTTCACGGGTTAATTGTACCTTTGAAGAGTTATTATCCTTCATTGATTCCAAAGTTTCAATCTTTTCTTGAATATCTTTAGATTTAGTTTGGTTATTTACCAAATCAATATTCAATTGTTCCTTTAGTTTCTTGTTTTGACGTTGCTTTTCATCAATATCATCGTCAAACAATCCACCATTAGACATTCTAATTGCTTTTAATTCACGTTGTTTTCTAACAAGTGATTCCTTTGCAAACGTCAATTTATTATTGATTGAATCAAGTTGACCATCATATTGACGTTTGTTGTCATAGAAAACATCAGATTTAGCATTTAGTTCTTTTAATTGATCTTGTAAATCAACAAGATTAGCTTCCGTCTTTTTAGCAACTTCTTGACTGTTTTTGAATTGCTTTTCCAATTCTTCTAGCTTGTTTTTTTGAGTCAATACACCATCAAATTGACGTTTATTAGAACCACCGGTAATTGAACCACCAGCGTTAACAATTTCACCACTCAAAGTCACAATTCGATTAACGTGCCTAATCTTATTACTAATATCAGTAGCAGTATGTAAATCCTTAACGATTAAAACATTTCCTAGCAAGTGACTAGTTACAGAACGAAGGTTATCACTAATTTGCACTAGTTCATTTGCAACGCCAATAAAACCGTCACTGCTTTGACAAATATTCAACACATTATTGTTAACGCTACGTTGTGAAATTTCATTAATTGGTAAGAAGGTAGCGCGTCCCAAACGATTATCGTTTAAAAATTTAACAGCTTGTCTAGCGGAAGCATTATTGCTTACCACTATTTGTTGTAGCTGATTACCCAAAGCAGTTTCGATTGCAGTAGTGTATTCTGATGGCACATTAATGAAATCAGATACAGAACCCAATACACCATTTAACTTTTCTTTATTGTTTAAGACATTTTGTGCCCCGCGATAAAAGTTACTGTGATCATTTTGCAGGTTATTTAAACTGTTGTACTTAATCTTTAAATTTTGCGTATCTTCTAATTGCTTATACCAAATGGATTGTTGGTCATCAACTTGTTTTTTTAGACTGTTTACCTTAGCTTGGTAGTCATTAAAATCACTTTGAACCTTTTGAACTTCTTCGTTCTTCTTATTATATTCTTGATTTAACTCTTCAACTGATTGTTCCAATTGATTGATTTCATCGTTTACACCAGAAATTTTTTGACGATTAGAATCGTTTTGAACATCTGCTTGTTTTTGCGTCTTTTCAAGATAAGTAGATTCATTATTAACATTGGCAATCTTTTGCATAATTGCTAAATATTCACCACGAACATCTTCATATTCGTCCTTCTTTTTAGCAATCATTTCATTAATCTTATCTTCATCAATTTCTTCTAGATATTGCTTATGTTTAGCAATTTCTTGATTCAACTTATCGATTTCAGAATTAATTTCTTTTTCCTTAGATTGTAAATCAGCAACTTGTGAATTTAACTTTTCTAAATTTGCCTTATGTTCTTTCAAACTAGTCTTTTTAAACTCGATTTCTTGTTTTGAAAGATTTTGTTGTCCAGATAATTGTTCAATTTTCTTTGAATAGTTCAAAAGATTATCTTGTTGTTCTTCCTTCTTGGTTAAAAGAACCTCAAGTTGTTCATTCAATGATTTCTTTTGATTGGTAAGATCATTTAAATGATTATTAATGTCTTCAGCATTTTGCTTTTCTTCAGCAATAATTGCCTTAGTATTGTTCCAATCCGCACCAACTTGATTCAATTCAAGTGCAATTCTAGAAACATCATATGTTTTTAATTCTTTTTTCAAATCCAAATACTTAATTGCAGTTTCACTTTGCTCTTTTAACTGATCATTTCGATCCTTAAGTTCAAAGATGATATCTTCAACTCTATCAAGGTTTTCATGAGTTTGTTGAAGTTTTAAGTTAGCATCGTGTTTTTGTTGTTTGTATTTATAAACACCGGCAGCTGTTTCGATAATTGAACGACGGTCTTCAGGCTTACTATTGAAGATGTCTTCAACACTACCTTGAGAGATGATAGAAAATGAACCAATTCCCATCCCTGTGTCCATAAATAAGTTATTAATGTCCTTTAAACGGCATTCAGAATTATTAATCAAATATTGACTTTCACCACTACGATACAAGCGTCTTGTGATGATAATTTCTGAATAGGAACTATTAATGTATTGGTCGGTATTGTCTAAAGTTAGTTTAACCTCAGCACGATTAACCGCATTATGGGTACTAGAACCAGAAAAAATAACGTCGGACATTTTTGAACCACGCAAAGTCTTAGAAGATTGTTCTCCCAGCACCCATCTGATAGCTTCAATAACATTACTCTTACCACTACCGTTAGGACCAACAATCGCAGTTAAACCATCTGTAAAGTTAATGGTTGTTTTGTTTGCAAAGGATTTAAATCCGGCAATCTCTAATGATTTTAACTTCAAAATGATTTCCCCATCCCGTTTTTATTCTGTAAGGTTTTTAATTGCCTTCTTAGCAGCACCTTGTTCTGCATTTTTCTTGGAGTGTCCTAAGCCAACTCCTTTTTCAACACCATCGATAGTCACTGAAACTTTAAAACGACGGTCATTTTCTGGACCATTTTCGTCTAATAGATGATATTCAATATCAACCGGTCCATTTGCTTGTGCTAGTTCTTGTAATTCAGTTTTGTGATCAAAGAATTCATCGAACCATCCCTCATCTAATTTAGGGAAAATTACTTGATGACAAAACTTAACTACAGGTTCCATTCCTTGGTCCAAGTATACAGCACCAATAAATGATTCAAAAATATCACACAATAATGAATCACGCGTTCTGGCTTGGGCTTTTTCTTCACCCTTACCCAAACGAATGTACTTATCAAATTCACATTCTCTAGCAAAGCTACTAAAACTTTGTTCGTTTACCATCGCAGCTCTTAATCTAGTTAAACGACCTTGTGGTAAATTAGGATAACGCTTGTAAATGTATTCAGATACTACTAATTCGTATACAGCATCACCTAAAAATTCAATTCGTTCATAAAATTTCAAATTTTTGCCTGGATGTTCATTAACGTATGAAGCTTGAGTAAAGGCTTCATCTAATAATGATTCATCCTTGAACTTAATGTTAAATCGTTTTTCTAGTAAATCATCAAATTCTTTTTCCAAGTCTTTCCCTCCAGTGAATAATACAACAAAAGACGATTACTATTGAGTAATCGCCTTTTTAATTATTTGTTATCAGCGTTAGACATAACGTAGTCTACAGCTTCATCAATAGTCTTAATGTTTTCTGCATCTTCATCTGAGATATCAGTACCAAAAGTACTTTCTAGAGATAATACAAATTCAACAAAATCAATTGAATCAGCGTCTAAATCGTTTTGAAAGTTTAAATCACCTTTGATGGTATCTCTATCAATACTGAATTGATCTGCAACCATATCAGCAATTTTGTTAAATACTTCTTCTTTTGTCATAATCTATCTCCTTAAAATCGTAATTGATAATTCTAATTATAACAGATTTTTAGTTATTTTTGGCGTTTTGTTTGATTTGTTGCATATCATCGGCATGCTTATCAAAGTAATCAACAACGTCATCGATTGTCTTGTTATCAATCATAGTCTTAATTTGGAAAATAGTGTTCTTGATTGTTACAGCTTCACTACTACCGTGAGCCTTAACAACTGGAGCCTTAGTACCCATTAATACGGCACCACCGTATTGTGAGTAATCCATTTCCTTACCAATCTTCTTGAATGTTGGCTTAAGCATTAAGGCACCTACCTTAGACTTAAGACCACCTGACATGATTTCACCCTTGATTAAAGTAAGTAATGAAAGTGCAGTTCCCTCAATAGCCTTCAATGCTGCATTACCAGTGAAACCATCGGTAACAACAACATCAGCTGCACCATTTAATAGTTCACGTGATTCAACATTTCCGATAAAGTTTAGGTTTTCATCTTTAGAAAGCATTTCGTTAGCTGCCTTATGTAATGAATCACCTTTATCTGCTTCGGTACCATTGTTTAATAGTCCAATACGAGGATTCTTAATATGTCTTACAGTTTCAGCATAGTATTTACCCATGAATGCGTATTGGTATAGGTTAAATAGTTTTGATTCGGCGTTAGCACCAACATCTAGCATAACAAAGTTGTCATGTTCTTCATCATTTACGATTGGTAAAGTAGTTGCTAAACCAGGACGATCAATTCCCTTAATTCTACCAATGATGAATAGACCAGCAGCTAAAATAGCCCCAGTGTTACCAGCTGAGAAGAAAGCATCTGCTTCTTTGTCTTTAACAGCTTGTGCGGCCATGTCTAGACTTGAGTTCTTCTTCTTCATAACAGCCTTAACAGGTTCTTCACCCATTTCAATAATTTCATCAGATTGAATTAATTCAATTCTTTCTTCGTTTTGAATTAATGGTTTAACTTTATCGATTTGACCGAATAACTTGAATTCAATATCAGGATATTGGTCTCTTGCCATTTCTACCCCTTTAACAACTTCTAATGGGGCGTTGTCTCCACCCATGGCATCAATTGCGATTTTCATTTATAAAACTCCTTTAATCAAACATTTTCTTATTATTTTTTTGGTGAACGTAACTATATAATTTACTATAAATTGGATTGTTTTGCCAATCATTTGTACTTACAATCTGGATTGCCTCTTGTTGTGCGACACTTAACATCGTTAAATCAGCAACCGGATCTCCTACCTTAAAATCAGGAAGACCTGATTGTGCTTTTCCCATGATATCACCGGGTCCTCGTAATTCCAGATCCTTTTGAGATATAACGAATCCATCGTTACTTTCAACCATGACATTCATTCTCTTAACACCAGTCTCTGTTTTGGGGTCAGATACTAATAAACAGTATGACTGACTACTACCTCTTCCAACTCGACCTCGTAATTGATGTAACTGCGCCAATCCAAAATGATCAGCATTAAATACTATCATCATGGTGGCATTACTTACGTCGACACCTACTTCAATAACTGTCGTTGAGACCAAAATTTGAAACTCATTGTTTTTAAATTCTGTCATCACCAAATTTTTATCTTCATCTTTCATTCTACCATGAAGTAGACCAACTTTGAATTCTGGCTCAAACATATTCTTAAAATTATCATAGATATTGATGGCATTCTTCATATCTACAGCTTCAGATTCTTCTACCAACGGTGTAACAACATAGATTTGTTCCCCAGAATTCAATCTTTCTTTAATAAATTGAACAGAATTCTTAAATTGGCCTTCTTTTATCCACGCTGTCTTTACCGGTTGTCTACCGTTTGGCAGCTCATCGATAACTGAAACATCCATTTCTCCATATGAAGTAATGGCTAATGTTCTAGGAATAGGAGTAGCTGTCATTGCTAAAACGTTGGTTCCATCGTTTTTCTGTCTTAACTTAGCACGTTGGTTAACCCCAAACCGATGTTGTTCATCAATGATTGCTAGACCTAGTTTTTGATACTCAACGCTATCTTGAATCAAGGCGTGCGTTCCAATAACAAGATTAATTTCACCTGATTTGATTCTTGGTAAAAGTTCCTTTCTTGCTGCTGGTTTAGTATCACCAGTTAATAAAGCAACATTGACCTTTGTATCTTTAAAGAGTGTTGCCAATTTATTAGCATGCTGTTCAGCCAATATTTCGGTCGGCGCCATTAAGGCAGCTTGATATCCTCCATCAATACATGCCAATATTGCTAATGCGGCCACGATAGTTTTACCAGAACCTACATCCCCTTGAAGCAAACGATTCATCTGTCTAGTTGATGATAAATCATTTTGAATTTCATTTACCACACGCTGTTGCGCATTTGTTAATGAGAAAGGAAGTTGATTGATAAAAGAATCCATATCAGCTTGGTTAAAACCAATTGCTATTCCAGCATCTTTTTGTTCTTCACTTTTTAATGCCTGTAAACGCATTTGAAATAAAAAGAACTCATTAAACTTAGCAGTTCTTCTGGCTAAATAAGCATCCTTGGTATCCTTTGGGAAATGCATATCCTGAATGACTTGCTTTTGTGATTCCAACTTATATTTTTCAATGATATCTTCTGGAATAACATCATCAATAACGTCTTGATATTCATCAAAGGCCAACTTCACCAAATCACTAATTGTCTTTTGACGAATATGTTTATTAGCGGGATAAATTGGATTCATTTCATTACCATCAACAGAAGATAAAATCTTAATTCCAGATAATGATGCCTTAGCCTTATCAAAGCGACCATAGATAAGAACTTCCTTACCAACGGGAAGCTGTTTTTTTAACCAAGGTTGATTGAAGAACGTTACTTTAACGACATCATTATCAACCAGTAGTCTTATGTTCAATAGATTTCTTTTCCTACCAAAGTGTGCAACGACCGGATCAGCTGCAATCTTACCTTTAATTGTTACCTTTTCCTGATCTACAATTTGTGATAAATCTTTGACTTGAAAATCATCGTATCTAAATGGGTAATATGTCAATAAATCATATATAGTATCGATACCCAATTCATCCAAAGCTTCGACCTTTTTAGGTCCAACACCCTTTAAAACGGAAACACTATCGTTTAAGCTTTTCAACATATCACCTCATTTTACTTATGTAATAAAAAAATCGGAGAAACCTCCGACATTTTATTCAACAGAAATTAAGTATGGATAGACTGGTTGTCCTCCTGGATGAACTTCAACTTCTAAGTCATCATCAATTGATTCAACTTGTTCAGCTAGTTCGTCCGCTTGATCTTGAGAAATACCTTCACCATAAATAATAGTTACTACTTCACTATCTTCATCAAGCATTTGCTTAATCATATCAACAGTAGTTTCATTTAAGTCATCTTTAACTACTTTAATTTTACCGTCGATAATTCCCATGAAATCATCTTTTTTTATTTTAACACCATCAATTTCGGTGTCTCTAACAGCATTGGTAACGTCACCGCTAACAACTGTGTCTAACATATCTTCCATTTCAGATACATTATCATCTAAACTAGCATCGGGATTGAATGAAAGCATTGTAGTTAAACCTTGTTGAATAGTCTTTGCATGAACAATTTCAACAGGAATTTCAGCAACATCAGCTGCTTGTTGCGCAGCCATGAAGATATTTCCATTATTAGGAAGGATAATTGCCTTCTTAGCATTGCTATTATTAATAGCATCTAGAATGTCTTGAGTACTTGGGTTCATAGTTTGGCCACCCTTGATAACATCAGTAACACCTAGACTTGTAAATAGTTCGCCAATTCCATCACCAGATGCAACTGCAATAATTGCAGTTTCTTTTGGTTCAGCTTTGGTTTCTTTCTTTGATTCATCGTCTTTTTCAATGATTGTTTCTTGTTGTAGACGCATGTTATCGATTTTAACGTTAGCTAAATCACCAAACTTTTGTCCCCAAGAAATAACTTCGCCCGGTTGTTCAGTATGAACATGAACCTTAACGATTTCATCATCATTAACAACTAGTAGTGAATCACCTAGACCTGCTAAATGATCGTAGAATTTGTCGTAATCAAAGTCGTATTGAACTTCCTTACCGCGACCAATTCTAACCATGATTTGTGTACAGTAACCAAACTTAATATCATCTGGGTTTAACTTACCTTGTGCACTTTCATGACTTTGTTCATGACTCGCATCAATCATTTGATCCATTTCACCAGTATTTGGTTGGTGACTTGCTTCAATCTCACGACCGTTTAAAACATCACTAAATGCCTTGACGACGAAAACTAAACCTTGTCCACCTGAATCAACTACACCAACTTGTTTTAGCACTGGTAACAAATCAGGTGTTGATTGAAGAGCTTGTTCAGCAGCATCGGCTAAAATATCAAATAATTCAGCTAAGTCATTAGTGGTTGCACTTTGACCTGCTTCAGAAATGCCTCTAATAACTGTTAGAATTGTTCCTTCAGTTGGTTTCATAACTGAACCATATGCTGTTTTTTCACTGTTTTTAAATGCTTCTACGATGTCTTGAGCTGAAAGGTTATCCTTTTCAGCAACAGACTTTGAGAAACCTCTAAAGATTTGTGACAGGATAACTCCAGAGTTACCTCTTGCCCCCATCAATAGTCCTTTAGCTAGTGATTGAGATAATTCTCCAACAGATTCGCTAGTATCACGACTAACGTAATCAGCCCCACTTTGGAAAGACATACTCATATTAGTACCAGTGTCACCATCTGGAACTGGGAAAACATTAAGTGAGTTTATAAATTCTGCATTATTATTAAGGGTAGTAGCAGCGGCTTGCACCATTTGATCAAATTTTGATCTATCTATATTTGAAATAGACACAAAAATGAACCTCCTTTTAGTCTAGAACTCTTACACCTTGAACGACGACATTGACAGAACTTGCACTAATGCCAAGCATAGATTCCAAATTGTACTTAACCTTGCTTTGAACATTTTTACATACTTCTGAAATTTTAGTACCGTAGCTAACAATGATATTTACTTCAATTGCAACATCATTATCTTGTTGTGTTACCACAACTCCACGGGAATAGTTATCTTTTTTCAAAATATCGTTTACATTGTCTCGAATTTGATTTTTACTTGCCATACCAACAACTCCGTAGTTATCAGTAGCAGCTCCACCAACTACGGTGGCAATCACATTGTTATCAATATCAATTAATCCATAATCAGTTCTCATTTTTACGGCCATCACAATAGCCTCCTTAAAAGATAGATTTCTTAATATATTCGTAATATAATATTACCACATGTTTAAAAAAAGCTAAAGTATTGATATAATGAATGTCGAAGGCTGTCAAGTATATTCACTTGAAAGAAAAGCATTGCAAAACAGGCTTCAATATGCTAAATTATTAGAGTGAGATGTAATAAAAGCAACGCTTTTGACTAGAAATCAATTAAAGGAGGAATTTACCAATGGCTAAAGATTTTATTAATGGTAAAAGAACTCATTATGGTAACAAACGTTCCCATGCTTTGAATTCTTCACGTCGTAGCTGGAAGCCAAATCTACAAAAGGTTCGTATCCTTGTAGATGGAAAGCCTAAGAAAGTTTGGGTTAGTGCCCGTACTCTAAAATCAGGTAAAGTTACTCGTGCCTAACAATATTTAAGTCTGACTCTTAATGTCGGACTTTTTTTATACCCTCAATAACAAAAAAGAGAACTGATTAAAATCAGTTCTCTTTTTATTTTATGCATCCTTACTTTGGATCACACATAATACCCCATCATCAAAGGAGAAGTGACAATCATCACCATCGAATTGATTACTGGAATATGCAAACGGTCTTTCAACGTAATAATCGTCTAATGTATAAACCGCATCATAGATGGACAAGTGCATTGCATTCATCGGAATAAATGCTAAATAATGCATCGTATCCGCCTTTTTGATTTCATGTTTTCCAGGAGTAAAGTATTGAATTAGGTTTTGTTTATCAATAATTCTAATTTTTTCAACGATATTTCTAAACTTAGGTTCAGTCGCCAGCAAATAATTAGAAATAAAATGATCAATTCTTCCACCAGTTGCACCAAAAATATTTATGACATCCGCTTTTAATTCGTCAGATGCGATCTTTAACGCTAACTGGGTATCAGTATAGTCTTTATCAGGATTATATGTTCGAATGTCAGACACGTTATTAGAAATAATTTCAAATTCTGATTGATCCATTGAATCAAAATCACCAATCGAAATTAATGGTTTAATTCCCATTTGAACCAGCCAAACATTTCCTCGATCGACACCAATCCAATCACCAGCGATTTTGCCTTGTCTTAAACTATCAGGCCATAAATCAGTTGGCCCACCGACTAATAAATTGATCGTTTTCATAATTATTTAGTAGCGTCCTTAATTGCTTGAATTCTTTCAGCAGGATTTTCGGCACCAAATACATATGAACCAGCAACTGCAACAGTTGCACCAGCTTTGGCAGCAGCTTGAACAGTTTCGTTGTTAACTCCACCGTCAATTTCGATGTCAAAGTCATATCCTTCTGCCTTCTTGATATCGTCTAATTGTTTAATCTTCTTAACAGTTTCATCTAGGAACTTTTGACCACCGAAACCAGGGTTAACAGTCATTACAAGAACTTGGTCAACCATATATAGTAATGGTTTGATAGCTTCAACGGGAGTACCTGGGTTAATTACAACTTCAGCCTTAACACCCTTATTCTTAATCATTTGTAAAGCACGGTGAATGTGTGGAGTTGCTTCAACGTGAACACCAATAATGTCAGCACCCTTGTCTGCAAATTCGTCAACGAATCTTTCAGGATTAACTACCATCAAGTGAACGTCTAATACCAAGTTAGAAATCTTTCTGATTTGTGGAACCCAGTTAGGACCGTATGAAATTGCAGGAACAAATGAACCATCCATTACATCAATATGTAATAGTTCTGCATCCTTTTCAACTTTTTCAATATCTCTTTGTAGGTTTAAGTAATCTGCACTTAAAATTGATGGTGCTACTTTAATCATTATTAATTCCTCATTTCTTTTTATTGTAAATTGGTTTCTTGTTTTTTAGTAAATCATATAACTGTACATAATCATGATAACGCTCGTGAGACAATTCGTCTTCATCTAACATTGCCTTGATTGCACAACCAGGTTCATTAATATGAACACATCCCCTGAACTTACATCTATCAGCATTTGCTTTAAATTCTGGGAAGTAATCTCTTAACTCTTCTGGTCTGATGTCAAATGCTTCATATGATGAAAAACCAGGTGTATCAGCTACTAATCCATTATTGATTTGAATAAAGCTAACTTTTCTAGTTGTATGCTTACCACGGTTTAACGCCATGGAAATTTCACCAGTTGCCAAATTTAAATCAGGAGAAATTTGATTCAACAATGTTGATTTTCCTGCCCCCGTTTGACCCATAAAGACTGTTTCTTTATTTTCAAACAATGATTTAATTTCGTTAACTGAATCAGCCTTATCCTCACTGTTGCTAGGAAGGATAACCTTATATCCAGCTTGTTCATAAACCTTTTTTACACCCTTAAAATACTCGAACTGCTTATCATCTAATAAATCAGTCTTAGTAAAATAGATAATTGGTGTAATTTTATTAATTTCAACCGCAACTAATTGACGATCTAACAAGTTATATGAGAAATCTGGCTGAACAGCAGAAGTAACGACCACAGCTTGATCAATGTTTGCAATTGGAGGTCTTACTAAGGAGTTTTTACGATCAAAAATCTTTAATAAGTAACCTTCTTTAGGTGAACTTGATTCAAACTCGACGTCATCACCAACTAAAGGAGTTATTTTTCTTTTTCTAAAGTTACCTCTAGCTCTTGTTCGGTATATCTTTCCGTCACTAATAATATCATAGAATCCACTAAGGGATTGGAAAATTTTTCCTTCAGCCAATGTATCACCTCGTTATTTTATTTACTATTTTTATTATACCTTGCATTACTTCATTATCAAATCACCATTTCGATAAATTCGATATTGTGGCTTTTGATTTTTCTTTAAACTATAAGGAATGCTAATTGTCGTATCTTTATTTATATAAATGGTGCGATAAAATTTTTCGTTACCACCATCTTTATTGGAATAAATCGTAATCTTATTCAAGCCACTATTATCAACCTTTTTAAACGGTAGCTTTACTGAAACGTTAACGCTTCTTCTCAAGTTCTGGTTATTGGCGTGGCCCTTTGATATCCAAAGTTCGATTTCATCGCCATAACTCAACAATAATCCGTTTGAAGGACTTTGTTGGTAGACCTTTCCGGTTGGCTGACTTTTAGAATTTTCGTAAAATGTCTTAACGTTTAAATGATTTTGTTTTGCATAATTACGAGCTTCTTCTTCCGTCTTACCTATTAAGTTAACCATTTTAAAATTTCTAGTGTTTACCGCAACCACTAAATCAATCGTAGTATTGTGTGGTTCAACTAATGTTCCTGGTCGAATGCTTTGACTAAGAATAGTATCTGACTTAAATGAAGTGTCATAACTATATGACTTTTTAACAGTGAAGCCCATAGTTGTTAAAGAATGTTCAGCTGAATCTATTGAATCACCTAAATAGTTATCCATCTTAACTTTTTTATATCCACCAGAAACCTTCAAAACGATTCCCGAATGGTTAATCATTTTAGTTCCTTTAGCAGGATTAGTACCAATTACCTTATTAACTGCAACATCAGTGTTATAAGTATATTTCACCTTACTTACGATTAAATGATTTTTCTTTAAAACACTGGTAGCTTTGCTTATCGACATGTTAGAAACATTTGGCACCGTGACTCTGGTAAAGAACGTGAAATTGAAGAATAAGAATATTCCTGAAATAAAGGCAAATAGAATCACTATCAATGTCAATAATTTAAAAATACGATACTTATCCTTATATTCTTGTTCATCATCAATGTGATGGTCATGGTACTTATTTAAATCCTTTAGGTCTAATACCTTAGTTTCACCATCATCAATTTCGGTCTTTGGAATCATGAAGTGTAACTTGGCTTCATCCATTCTTTCTTCACTCATGGATGTAAGTAAATCTTCTTTCATATCCAAAACAGAAGCATAACGATCTGATAGTTGTTTTGCCGTCGCCTTAATGACAACATTTTCTAAAGCTTGAGTTACTAAACTATTTTGCTCAATTATCGATGGTAAATTTTCTTTTGTATGCTTCATAGCTATATTTACAGGAGAATCACCGTCAAAAGGTACTTTTCCAGTAAGCAATTCATACAAAATAATTCCCAAAGAGTAAACATCTGATTGTGTGGTTACCTTCTTACCTAGTGCTTGCTCTGGAGAGATGTAGTGAATGGAACCAACTACTGCATTAGTCTGTGTAAACGCATTTTGGCTCTCGATTAAAGCAATCCCAAAATCAGTAACCTTAACAATGCCCTTTTTATTAATTAACACGTTTTGTGGCTTTAAATCACGGTGAATAATTCCGTGACTATGTGCTTCATGGACAGCATCAATTAATTGGGCCATGATGGATATGACTTTATCAATGCCAATTGGGTAATGCTTTTGAATATAATTCTTCAAATCTTGGCCATCTACATATTCAGTTACTAAATATTGTAGGTCGCCTGATTGATTTAAATCATACACTTGAACAATATGATTGCTCTTTAATTTATTAATCGCTAATTTTTCATATTTGAAATGACGTTTAGCTTTTTGACTACCTTGAAAATCAATTCGAATAATCTTAATAGTTACAAGACGGTTTTCTTTAATGTCATAAGAAAGGTAAACATTAACCATCCCACCTTCACCAATTTTATCGATGATTTTATAGCGGTCATTTAATACATATCCTTTTTCCATAAACGATCACTCCTAACCTAAATCATCGATTAAAATAGCAGAAATATTATCTTTTCCACCATTATCATTGGCGGTATCGATAAGACGATTTATCTTTTCCTGTCCACTTAATCGCTTATTTAAAATTTTTGATATGACATCATCACTAACCATTTTGGTTAATCCATCACTACATAGTAGTAACTGGTCACCTGGTCTGAATTGGATAGTTGAGATATCAACATCTGCATCTGAAGAAACACCCAAACCCTTTACAATCACGTTTTGTAAATTAGAATCGACACTTTCTCCAGCCTTAACTTCGCCTTTTTCAATTAAAAAGTTAATGTATGAATGATCAACGGTAAGTTGCTTTAGTTGACTACTTCTTACTAGATAACAACGACTGTCACCCAAGTGTGTTAATAGATATTGATTTCCAAAGAACAATGCGATAACAATTGTGGTCGCCATTTTACTTAAACTTTCATCTTTAATTCCCATTTCAACAATCTTATTATTTACATCGCTAATCGTTTTAAATAGCCATGCTTTAGTATCGACAATTGAACTAATATGATGATTTTGAAAAGCTTGTCCAATATAATCAACAGCTGTTGATGCAGCAATTTCACCACCATTGCTTCCGCCAACTCCGTCAGCTAGAACTGCAATTAGGGCACCTTGTTGATTCTTAAAATAGCCAACATAATCTTCATTACTAATTCTTTGTTTTCCAATAACAGAATTAGCAGCAACTTCCATTTCTATTCACCACCATTTTTTATTAAATTACATACGAAGAATCCATCTGAATCGTAATCATCAGGATAGATTCGAATATAACCATCATTTAGCGGAATCCCCATTTTTGAAACAGGATCTACACGTTTAAAATCAGGATTTTGTTTTAAAAATTCATCAATCACGTCTGAATTTTCTTGATTCAAAATGGTACAAGTACTGTAGACAAGCTTACCACCTTTTTTAAGTTTTTTGGCAGCTGAATTTAAGATATCTAATTGAATGGATGCTAACTTTTGTACATCCTCAATCTTCTTTTCATATCTAATTTCTGGTTTTCTTCTGATTAAACCAATTCCTGAACATGGTGCATCAATCAATATTTGATTAAATGTTTCATCATCGTATAAATCATCAAGTTTTCTCGCATCACATGCTTGAGTAGATAAAACATCACTAACTCCAAGACGTTTAGCGTTCTTTTGCACTTGTTTCAAACGATTATTGTGCAAATCAAGTGCTTCAACATGGCCACCAGCTTGTTTTGATAGGTGTTCAGCAATTTGCGTAGTCTTTCCACCAGGAGCAGAACAAGCATCTAAGATAACGTCTGATTCCTTAATATCCATTGATTCAACTGGTAACATTGCACTTTCATCTTGAATTGTCATTTGACCATTCTTGAAAGTATCACTGTAACTCGCTGATTTTTTGGTTAGGATTAAACCAGATTCAACTAATTTACTATTTTCTACACCATATCCATCAGCCTTTAGTTTGTCTGATAATGATTGTTTAGTAATTAGCTTCGAATTAAAACGCACTGATTGCTTCGATGGTTGATTGATGCTCTTTAGAATGGATAATGTCTTTTCTTTACCAACTTGTTGGTTTAACTCTTCAATCATCCATTCAGAGATACTGTATTCAATTGATAATTTTTTAATTGGATCATCAATATCTGAAAAATCGGGTAATCCCTTTCTTTCAATTTGATGAAGAACACCCGTAACTAGTCTTCTGATTCCATCATGTCCCATCTTTTTGGCAATCTTGATAGTTTCGTTAAAAACGGCTCTAGTTGGAATTTTATCCAAGTATTCCATTTGATAAATAGCTGAATATAGCAATTCCTTAACCCAATCATCGACCTTATTAGCATTCTTTAGGAAATGGTTTAATTGGTATTCCAATGTTAAACGGTGTTGAATAACCCCGTAGACGATATTGGTAAGCAATGCAATATCACGACTGCTTAGGTCACTATTTTCAATGACTTGATTTAGCTGTAAGTTGGAATATGCTCCATTTGAAATTTTACTAAGCGTCTTTACAGCCAGTAATCTAGGGTTACTTGACATCTTCTATCACCATATCTCCTTGTTTAATTGATTGACCTGCCCCATTTAAGAAAGCATTGATTGGTTGTTTTGGTTTACCTGATGGTTGGATTTCTAGAAGTTGTAGAACTGTTCCATCCCCACAAGCAATCTTTAGCGCTTTCTTTGTTTTTTCAACAACTTGGCCCGGCTTTAAGTCAGTTGTTTCATCTAATGGTTTAGCACTCCAGAATTTGGTACGTTTCCCCAACATCATTGCAAAAGCATTTGGTGAAGGACGTAGTGCTCTAATCTTTCTATCAACTAGAAAGGCTGACTTGGTAAAGTCTAACTCTTCTTGTTCTCTAGTGATGTTTGGTGAAAAGACAACTTTATCCTCATCTTGTGGAACTGGATTAACATCCCCAGAAGCTACCTTTGGTAATGTTTCAAGAAGTAAATCTCTACCAATAATGCTTAATTTATCAAACAATGATTGTGTGTCATCATCTGGTTGAATGTCCAACGCTGCTTGAGATAATACATCCCCAGCATCCATCTTCTTAACCATGTACATGATTGAAATACCAGTTTGCTTGTCACCATTAATTAGTGAGTATTGAACGGGAGCTCCGCCACGATATTTTGGCAACAATGAACCATGAACGTTAACGGCCGCAATCTTAGCTGCGTTTAATAGTTTTTCTGGTAAAAATTGACCAAAAGCAGCGGTAATAATGAAATCTGGATTGAGTGAAATAATCTTATCCATTTCTTCACTACCACTAATTTTCTCAGGTTGTAGCACTGGAATAGACAATTCCAATGCCGCTTCCTTAACCGGTGATGGCTTTAAAACTCTTTTTCTTCCGAATGGTCGATCTGGTTGAGTAACAACTGCTTGTACATCGTAGTCGTCACTGTCCACTAAACCTTTTAATACGGGAACCGCAAATGAAGGTGTTCCCATAAATACAACTTTTTTCATCTTATCTACATCCTTACATAAAGTTCAAAGGATCTGGATCTATATTCACGTATAGTCCTTTTTGAGCATCCTTTTGATAATGATTTAATATATATTCCAAACATGGTTTCATATTTGGTTCGTTTTTGTACTTAATAATAATTTGATAATAGTACTTATTCTTTAATTTTAAGATAGAACTAGGCGATGGTCCTAACATAATCGCCTGATCACTTAACTTAGCCTTTAGGATTTTAGCAATTTCAAACATCTTGGCAGCAGCCTTGGCTTCATTAACATCTGAAGCTGATATCTTAACCGTAAAATAATAAGGTGGATAATTAGTTTGATGTCTAACGTTCATTTCCTTACGATAGAACAATTCATAATCCTGGCGTTGTGCTAGCCTAATCGCATAGTGATCCGGATTAAAGGTTTGAATATAAACCAGACCTTTCTTCTCAGCACGTCCAGCTCGACCACTAACCTGTGTTAACAGGTTAAATGTTCTTTCACTCGAACGAAAGTCTGGTAAGTCCAGTGAAGTATCAGCATTTAAAACACCAACCAACGTAACATTGGGGAAATCCAATCCCTTCGCAATCATTTGAGTACCAAGTAGAATATCGGCTTCACCATTACCAAACTTTTGTAAGATTCGTTCATGTGAACCCTTTCTTCTTGTCGTATCAACATCCATTCTTAGAATACGCGCATTGGGTACTAATGATTGCAACTTTTCTTGAACCTTTTGGGTACCAGTACCATAGTATCTAATCTTTTTACTACCACAATTCTTACACTTGTTAGGAATTGGTTCCTCGTGTCCACAATAGTGACATTTCATTGTTCTTGAATCCATATGCAAGGTAAGTGAAATATCACAATTTGGACAGTGTAGAACGAAACCACAGCTACGACACATTACAAAGGATGAGTATCCTCTGCGGTTTAGCATTAACACAATCTGTTCGTGTTTTTGCAAACGATTATTAATGGCTGATAGTAATTCGGATGAGAAATCTTCCTGACCACTATTTTTAACCTCTTCTTTCATATCAATAACCCTAACTTCAGGAAGTGCTTGGTTATTAATTCGATGAGGAAGTTTGATTAATTGATAGACGCCTTTGGTAGCTCTAGCTCTCGATTCCAAGGAAGGTGTTGCGCTACCTAAAACTAACGGACAGTTGTGAAAACTAGCTCGCCATTTAGCAACGTCTCTTGTATGGTATCTAGGCGAATCATCTTGTTTATAACTTGATTCGTGCTCTTCATCCATAATGATGATACCAATATTATCAAGTGGCGCAAAAATAGCAGAACGCGCTCCAACAACAACATCCGCTTCACCGTTATTAACTCTGCGCCATTCATCATACTTTTCACCGTTTGATAAACCGCTATGTAACATTGCTACTCGATTACCAAATCGTCCCTTAACTCTTTTTACCATTTGCGGAGTTAAAGAGATTTCAGGAACTAGCATTAATGCTGTCTTACCTAATTCAAGTGCCTTTTGAATTGATTGAAGATATACCTCTGTTTTACCAGATCCAGTTACACCTTCTAGTAGAAAGACCGTATCCTGATTTCTTTTGGTTGCTGTACTAATCCTATCAACAGCACTTTGTTGATCATCATTTAATTTCAATGGCTTGTTAGTGCCAACTTCGCCTTGGTATGGATTACGATATTCCTCTTGTAAGAAACGTTTAAACCATCCCTTATCAACTGCACTTTTAATTGCAGCTTCTGGAATATCAAAATCATGAACCAACTTACGTTGCGAAAGTTCTTTATCATTATTATTGATAATAAATTTAAGAATTTTAATTAAGTTTTTCGAGTTTTTGCGAACTTTCGTCAATTCTTCATTAGCTTGATCGACCGTTAAATTAGCCTTGATTGCATATATCTTTTTAGCATTGGCACCATCAGAAACTTTGTATTCAACAGATAACTTATTATTTTTTCGGTATTGAATAATCTTCTTTAAAACAGTCGCTGAATATTCATCCACATCAAAATCAACGACATTATTGTCACCAAATATGGCTAAAATATCGTCGTCGACTTCGGTTGAATCTTTTAAAACTAATTGTTTTTGGTACTTAGCTCTCATGACACTAGGCAGCATCGTTAAAATACAGCTAATTTGAAATGAATAAGTCTTCTCAGCCATCCATTTAGACATATCTAGTAACTCGTCGTTTAAGACAGGGTCTAGGTCCAATAGTCCAGAGATTTCCTTTAATTCACCATCAAATGTCCCATTTTTTTCGATATCCCAGACAATCCCCTGAATTTTACGACCACCATTACCAAAAGGAACGACAACTCGCATTCCTTTTTGTAATTTATCGTTTAATTCATCAGGTACTAAGTAAGTATATGGTTCGTTAGTTTGCATTGTTGGTACATCAACAATTATTTTTGCTAAATTCAATCTAACTCCCCCTTTAATTTAGTCGATTCTATCGCTAATAATATCGATTAATTCACTAGCAATTTTGTCCTTACTTTCCACGTCACTCTTCTTAAATACACCTGTTTCATCAATAAATGAAACTTGATTATTATCACTGTTAAATCCAATTGCCTTGTTGCTAACATCGTTAGCTAGCAATAGATCTAACTTCTTCTTGGCTAGTTTTTGTTTAGCATTATCCAATAGATTTTGGGTTTCTGCTGCAAAACCAACGACAAATTGGTGACCCTTGACTTTAGATAACTCTTTTAAAATATCTGGTGTCTTTACCAAGTGAATATCTAATTCATCACCATTTTTCTTGATTTTTTGTTCAGAATATTCAGCAGGTGTGTAGTCAGAAACGGCTGCCGACATTACTAAAATGTCAGCATCAGCAAAAATATCTTCAATTGCTGCCTTCATTTCACTAGACGAACTAACATTAACGACGTTCACATTGCCACTGATATGTTGAGTTTCTGATGATGAAATTAGTGTGACATCAGCACCCGCGTTCATTGCTGCCCTGGCAATTGAATATCCCATCTTACCTGATGAGTTATTACTAATGTATCTAACCGGATCAATAGCTTCTCTTGTTCCACCGGCTGTCACGATAATTCTCTTACCAGCCAACTTATTACTTTGATTTACAATTAAATTCAATCTTTCAATAATCTCTTCAGGTTCAATCATTCTTCCCTTTGCTTCATATCCTTCAGCCAGGAATCCTGAAGCAGGATACATTATCTTGCATCCATCGTCTTCAATTTGCTTAATGTTTCTTTGAGTTGCTGGATTATCCCACATGTTATTATTCATCGCTGGAACAATCACCTTTTGTGATGGTGTTGCAAGCAGTGTTGTAGTTACTGCATTATCACCAATCCCATTAGCTAACTTGGCAATCGTATTAGCTGTAGCTGGAGCAACAATCGAAATATCAGCCCAAGTTGCAATATCGATATGAGTGATTTCATTAGCGTCTTTTTCATCAAAAGTATCTGTGAAAACAAAGTTTTTAGTCAAAGTTTGAAATGCCAATGGTGTGACAAATTGTTGAGCTCCACCACTCATAACTACTCTGACTTCATTTCCATTTTTAACTAATAATCGAGCTAAAGTTAATGATTTATATGCAGCAATACTTCCAGTCACATACAAAGCTATTTTTTTATTATTCACTAATCAAACCTCCCATACTATAAGAACTTATTAACTATATTGTATCAAAAAATCAAAATAAAAACCCTTGCATTGCTGCAAAGGGTTAATTTATTTATTTGTTATCTCTAGTTAGTTCAACCTTGCCGGCAACGATTTCTTCAAAAGCTTTACCAACAGATTTTCTAGATTTGTATGAGTCTAATAATAATGGTGATCCAGCATCAATATCATGTGCTCTCTTACTTGCTAACATGATTAATGAGTATCTTGAATCAACTCTTTTAAGTAGTTTGTCAACAGATGGATATAATAGCATTAGTCTTCTTCTCCTAACATTGATAGATAATCCGGCATTACGCGGTTCACTTTAAGTCTTTCACTGTTAACGATAGTCTTAATTCTATCTACAGCATTTTCAACTTTATCGTTTAATACAGCATAATCATAGTTTCTCATCATCTTGATTTCTGAAACTGCTGTCTTGATACGCTTATCGATAACATCCATGTCATCAGTTCCACGTCCAATTAAACGATTCTTTAACACAACTAAATCAGGTGGGGTTAGAAATACAAATACTGCTTCAGGGCAATTAGCTCTAACCTGCATTGCACCATTAACTTCGATTTCTAAGAATACGTCATGACCTTCATCCAAAGTCTTATTAACATAGTTCAATGGAGTTCCATAGTAATTGTCAACATACTTTGCATATTCTAGCATTTCACCATTTTTGATATGGTCTTCGAATTCTTCTTTACTAACAAAGAAATAGTCTTTACCGTTTACTTCACCTTCACGAGGACTTCTTGTAGTCATTGAAATTGAATACTTGAAATCAACATCTGGTTCGTTAAACAATGCTTTTCTAACAGTACCTTTACCAACACCAGAAGGTCCTGAAAGAACAATTAGCATTCCTCTTTTTGCCATTTTAAAACCCCTCAAAATTTTATAATACTACCATTATGGCCTATTTTACTGATTTTTTCAAATTTATTTTTTGGTTTCATCAGCTAACTTTAATAATTCATTAGCATGTTGAAGTGTTAAATCAGTAACCGTTGTACCAGATAACATTCTAGCAAGTTCATCAACACGCTTTTGCACTGACAACTTGATAATACTTGTCTTAGTACGGTTCTTATCAATCTTCTTTTCAATAAAGTAATGATGATCAGACATTGCAGCAACCTGTGGCAAATGCGTAATGCATAAAACCTGAGATTTTTGTGCAATCTTACTAATCTTTTCTGCAATTGCTTGAGCCACTCTACCAGAAACTCCGGTATCTACTTCGTCAAAGATGATTGAAGTAACACCTTGCATATTAGTGAACAATGTCTTTAGTGCTAGCATAATTCTTGATAATTCACCACCGGAAGCAATTTTAGATAGTGGTAACATTGCTTCTCCTGGGTTAGTTCTCATATAGAATTCAACACGTTCTGTTCCATATCTGTGGAATTCACCAATTGGTAACTTTTCAAAGTTAACTTTAAACTCGGTTTTAGCCATATATAAGTCAGATAATTGATCGTGTACCGCTTCTTCTAAACTAGTTGCAACAGAGTGTCGTTCAGAATTTAATTTATCAGCTAATTCAGTTAATTTATTAACGGTGGATTCATATTGTTCATTCAAATCTTCACCAGTAGTTTGATCAGCTTGCATCGTTGAAAGTTCTTTAACAACATTATCATAGTGTTTTAGAATTTGTTCGATTGAATCACCATACTTACGTTTTAATCCATAAATAACATTCAATCTTTCTTCAATTTCTTCTAATCGGCCTTGGTCAAATTCTTGTAAATCCATTTGATCAGAAATATTGTCAGAAGCGTCTTGTAACAAGTAAAAAGCGTTCTTGATGTTATCAGAAATTTCTCTAAATTGAGGGTCCACCTCTTCAATCGATTCCATTGAATTCTTTGCTTCACCAATCACATCCAATGGATTAAAGGTTTCATCACCGTTAATGGCACTAAAACTCATGTTTAATGCATCGACAATTTTTTGATAGTTTAAAAGATGGTCTCTTTGACTAACTAATTCTTCTTCTTCACCAATCTCTAAATGAGCATTGCTAATTTCATTTTCTTGAAACTCAAGCATATCTAGTCTTTGTGACCATTCTTTTTCATTACCACGTTTTTCCTTAATTGAAGACTTCAATTGTTGGTAATGATCATATGTTTCTTGATACTTATTTAATGTGTCATTAAGATCCTTATGACCAAATTCATCAAGCAAATGAACATGACGTTCTGGCTGCATTAATTCTTGGTGTTCGTTTTGACCATGAATATCAACAATTGTTTCACCAATCTTCTTTAACATTGTGGTATTAACAAGCATCCCATTAACACGACAAATATTACGACCATTTCTGTAAATTTCTCTCTGTAAAATGACGCTATTATCACTATGATCAATTCCCATTTCATCTAAAACTTTATATGTTAAGCCATCTTCTGGGAATACAAATAGACCTTGAATTAACAGTTTGTTACTACCAGTTCTGATAAAGTTCTGTGAACCTCTACCTCCAGCTAATAAGCCAACAGCATCAATGATAATTGACTTACCAGCACCAGTTTCACCGGTTAATACAGTCATCCCATTTGAGAAATCAATTTCTAAATGGTCTATAATCGCAAAATCGTTAATTGATAGATTTTCAAGCAATCAAAAGACTCCCTTTCACTACTTTAGTTCGTCAGCTCGTTTGATAGTATCTTCAATCGAAATATCTGGATTAA
>CAMLMR010000003.1 GCA_946481335.1 uncultured Lactobacillus sp.
CATCATTTATCAATACAATTATTACAATTATCAAGTTGATTCCAATCTTCTTGTTTATTGTGATTATGATTACCGCATTTAAACTAAATGTGTTTACGAGTGACTTCTGGTTAATGCACGGCAAACCATTTAACTTCTCAGACATGTTGGGACAAGTTAAAAGTACAATGTTAGTTACAGTTTTCGTATTCTCAGGAATCGAAGGAGCGGTAATTTTCTCAGGATATGCTAAGAAGCGAAAAGATATTGGTAGAGCGACAGTTCTTGGAATTGTTGCCGTAACCATGATTTACATGCTGGTAACATTGCTTTCATTTGGTGTTATGCATCAAGCTCAATTATCACAATTGGGTCAACCAGCGATGGCAGATTTATTACAACACGTCATGGGTAAGTGGGGTGCCATCATCGTAAACATTGGATTAATCATCGCCGTATTGGGTGCATGGTTATCATGGACAATGTTTGCTGCGGAAGTTCCTTATGAAGCTGCAAAAGTTGGATCATTTCCAAAATTCTTTGCTAAGGAAAACAAGAACGGAACTCCTGTTAACTCACTAATTTTTACTAATGTATTGGTTGAATTATTCATGGTTTCATTCTTCCTGGCATCAAGTGCTTACAACTTGTTCCTATCAATTTCAAGTTCAGCGGTGCTAATTCCTTATGCCTTCTCAGCACTATACCAAGTTAAGTATTCGTACTTAGACAAGGGTGCTAGTGATCGTAGACGTAATTTAATTCTTGGAATTATCGCCAGTGCATATTCCATTTGGTTGATTTATGCGGCCGGATTGAATTACATTCTATTGACTACTATCTTATTTGCAGCAGGGCTACCAGCTTACTGCTACCTACAAAAAGTTGATAACAATAAAGATCGTATTTTTACCAAACTAGAAAGATTATTAGCGATTGCATTGGTTATTTTGGCCGTCATCGCAATTTATGAATTAGCTACAGGTGGAATTACCATATAAAAAAAGAGTGATCATTATCACTCTTTTTTTAGTATATAAATGGATATTTAGTCTTACGGTATTCGATATCGTAAAAACGACTTCCTAATGTTTCACCATCCGCATGAGCGTATTCTAAAGATGGAATTTCTACATGAATATTATCACTTACGATTCTAAAAGCGGATTTAACTTTTAATTCACGTTTGAATAGTACACGCATAATTACGTAGCATAATTGGAAAATGTTTTTTCTAGTTAATACTAGTAATTCAATGTTGTTATCAGTGTCGTGATTTAAAGCAGTTACCATGAATGCTTTTTTAATCTTATGTTTTTCGCCATTTGCATTAACCTCTACAGGGAAAGTACTTAGGTTGTAGATGGTGGGGAAGATTGAAAGGTAGTATTCTAATCTGGTTTTTAAGTTGATTTTATGTGAAATAAAATTGTTTTTTAGGTTAAAAACGTTGGCGTCTAAACCAATTCCCAGATTATTTAAAAAGATACCACGTTGCTTTTTGATGTGTTCATCAAACAAACCGACTTCATGATTTTCGACGTGATGATCTTTGATTTGTTCAATGAAGTTATTATTCATATTATGTTGCTGCTTCATGTGGGTATGAAAGTTATTGTTAGCTCCAGTTGGAATAATCAATACTGGAACATTTGGAATTGATTCATTTTTTGATTGAGCAGCATGAATCCCCTCGATGGATTCATGAACTGTTCCATCTCCACCAATAACAATAATGGCCTTAGGTAGTGAGTCACTTCTAAATGATGTAACTAAATAATGCGAAATAATGGATACGCAATGAAGAGGGCGTCTAGTAATTTTTAAATGATATTTAATATCATTCGCATCCAATTGCTTTTTAATTTCAGGCCATTGATGTTTTGCTTTTCTTTTATTAGCCACTGGATTGAAGATGACTAAATAATCAGTGTTCAACTTAAATACTCCTTTCTATGTAAAAATAAAAACGAATTCAATTAAGAATTCGTTTTTAATAAGCATCAATTTGAAATTATTTTTTATTCATAATTAACATAGGTAAAATCAAAGGATGTCTTTCGGTCTTATTATATAAGAATTCTTGTAAATCATCGATGATAGCGTTTCTGATGCTTGATTCGTTGGCATTCTTGTTACGCATAGCACGACGAATAGTTCTAAATACTAATCGTCTTCCTTCGTCTAGTAATTGACCAGATTCTCTCATATATACGAAACCTCTGGATAATAAGTCTGGCCCAGATTGAATTTCTTGATCTTTTAGGTTGATTGTAGCAACAACAACAACTAAACCTTCTTCAGATAGTAGTTGACGGTCACGTAAAACAACATTTCCGATATCACCAATTCCGTTACCGTCAATGTATACATCTCCGGCTGCAAAGTGGCCAGCAATTCTAGCTGAATCCTTAGTTAGTGCTAAGACATCACCATTTTTCATAATGAAACTGTTTTCCATTGGAACTCCACATTGTTCCGCTAGTTCAGTATGAATTTTTAACATCCTGAATTCACCGTGAATAGGCATGAAGTATTTTGGCTTCATTAAACTAAGCATAAGCTTTTGTTCTTCTTGTCCACCGTGACCAGAAGTATGGATCTTGTTAATCTTACCATGAATAACTTTAGCACCAGCTTCTTCCAATTCGTTGATAACACGGTTAACACTAACTTTGTTACCAGGAATTGGGTTACTTGAGAATACTACAGTATCATTTGGTTGGATTGCAATTTGTCTATGAGTACCATTAGCAATTCTGGAAAGGGCAGCCATAGTTTCACCTTGGGAACCTGTACATAAGATAAGGGTCTTTTCGGCTGGAAGAGATTGTAATTCTGAAGCGTCAACGAATGTACCATCAGGAACGTTTAAGTATCCTAATTCTTGTCCATTAACAATTGCAGCTTCCATACTTCTTCCGAAAACAGCAATCTTTCTACCATGTCTTAGAGCAGCATCACAGGCTGTCTTAATTCTAGAAATATTTGATGCGAAAGTCGCAAAGATAATTCTTCCAGTTTCTTCATCAAAGATGTGTTCAACTGCAGAACCAATCCAACTTTCTGACTTAGTCCAAACAGGTCGTTCAGCGTTTGTGCTATCCGACATTAGACAAAGGACACCTTCGCGTCCTAATCTTGCCATTTCTTGTAAATCAGGCGGCTGTCTCGTAACAGGGGTCAAATCAAACTTGTAATCCCCGGTTTCGACAATCACTCCAGAAGGGGTGTGAACCGCGATTCCCAAAGTATCAGGAATTGAGTGGGTGGTACGGAAGAATGAAACTTTTGTCTTGTTAAACTTTAAGACGGTTTGTGGATTAATTTCATGAATCTCAGTACTTCTCAATAATCCATGTTCTTCTAATTTGTTCTTGATTAATGCTGACGCCAATGGACCAGCGTAAATGGGAACATTTAAATCGCGGATTAGGTATGGAACACCACCGATATGATCTTCATGTCCGTGGGTGATAACTAATGCTTTGATTTTGTCCTTGTTTTTTACTAGGTATTGATAATCAGGGATAACGTAGTCGACCCCTAATAAATCATCCTCTGGGAATTTAATTCCTGCATCGATTAAGATGATTTCATCTTGAAATTGAACACCGTAAGTGTTTTTTCCAATTTCACCAAGTCCACCAACGCCATAAATAGCTGTTTCGTTATTTTTGACGTTTAGTTTGTTCATAATTATTTAAACTCCGTAATTTTAAAATCTGGGCTCTTTTGTTCGTAAGCCAAGTGGTTACCTTCAAGAGGTTCGATAAATTCAATGTTGTGATCAGTGTTCTTGTCAACAAGTTCTCTTGCTTCAACTTCTGTATCACAATCTACATAAAGTGACTTTGTGAATTCTCTCTTAGGATTAGCCTTAGTATCTTCTTGGTATAAAACTTTAAATATCATAAAAATAAAAATCTCCTTCTATGTTTTTTTTACCGTGCGATTGTGTAATACACATCTAATTGTTTTTAATTTTATCATATTAATAATGATAAGTATAGTAACCAATGATTGAATAAAATGATAGAATAAAATCAAATTATATTTACAAGGAGGCGATGATTTTGCCACTTTTTGTAGAAATCGTAATTGGCTTTATTGTCGCTGTTATAGCGTACAATTTAATCCATTATTTCTTCATTACGCGACCAATTGACAAAGGTCACAATGAAACATTAAAAATCTTAAACGGATTAGTTAATAACGTCTTAGAAAAGGAAAAAAATGAAATTATAGAAGTTCATGATTTATCCGATATTTGGGGAAGAAACATCTATGTTTTTGAATACGTTATTTCACAAGACCAATTGGATAAAGAAAATGATGAACTAATCAATAAAATCCAACAATCAATTAAGAAAGCTAATGATTCAAAAATGTTTAACCATGAAGTTATTCTAACCGATTCATTTGAAAGGGATAATCAGGTTCATGTTGACTTAGCTTACCTACTAAATGCTGCGACATATGAATATGTATTAGATATGCAACAGTTAAAGAAGGTAAATTAAAAGACCTAACATATTGTTAGGTCTTTTTTGATTATTCAATAAATAAATCATTGTCCACTTTTGAGAATGGGTTTTCTTTATCAACGTGATCGTAGAATAATGTTCCGTGTAAGTGATCAATTTCATGTTGGCAAACAATCGCAGGATAGTTTTTAAGTCTAACTGTGTGTTCAGTACCTTCAACATCTTGATACTTAAGGGTGATTCTAGCAGCACGGTGAATAAATCCTGGAACGTCTTCATCAACTGATAGACAACCTTCACCTTCGGTAATAGCACATCTTTGAACTGAGCTTGATAGGATGACAGGGTTAATGATGACATCCTTAAAGATAGGTTCGCCTTCACCTTCAAAGTCGTTTGGAACTAATACAGCGGCCATCATTTCTGATACACCAACTTGAGGTGCGGCTAGACCAACACCAGCTCTTAATTTATATTTTGCACAAAGTTCAGGATCTTGACTTACTTCAAGATATTCCATCATGTCTTCAGCTAATTTTTTGTCTTCCGCGCTAAGTGGGAATTTAACTTGTTTAGCTTGTTGTCTTAATACTTTATTTCCATCGCGAACGATGTCTTTCATTAGTATCACTTAAATAACCTCCCAAAAAGTTTATTATTGTATTATAACATAATAACGGGAATTATATGATACTAATATGATACATAAGAGTTGCTTATTTTTAGAAAATGGTATAATTACAGATACAAAATTAAACGGAGGCTCATTATGAAAACTAATTTGGTAGTTGATGGAGAGCAAGAAAGAATTGAATCATTAATTGAATTCATGATTTTAGTGGATTATCCAGTTAACCTAACCATTGCGAATTTGAAGATGAATGATTTTATAAACCAACTTCAATCTAATTTGCTATGTGAACATTTTGAAGTCAAATTAGCGGATGACAAGATGGATTATCATGACTTTGATGGTTACTTGTACCTATATGATTTTCCAAAAGAACAAGTCGAAGATAAAGAGGACGTTACCTCATTCTTATCACCTTATTTAGATCATTTTAGAAAGTCACTAAATCAGATTATTAAAGAAGGTTTTAGCGGAAAAATCATCATTAATGGTTTTCATGATGAAGTATTCGCATACTTTGCAACGAAGTTCTCTGGTAAGGAGAATAATAAGATTGTATCGACAGGAATGCTATCAAAGACATTGCTATTGAAGCATGCTCTTCGTCGTTACTTCGACATTAGTATATCCGACATTAACGTTAGCGTATTAGGTAGCGAATCAAAAAATTTAATTTCGTGGAGTAGGGCATATATTGGTCAATCACCAATCTTGTCATATTTAGCAAATCCTAATAACATGTTTAGCACTGAAATTTTTTCAAATGCAGAAGACATCATTAATAAATCTGACACGCCTTGCGATGAAGTCATCCAAGCAAAAGCAATTGGTGTCATCCTAGAAGCTTTCTACATGGGAAACTCATGTTTAGCTAGTGTGGGTCACGTTAGTCAAATAGATGGTAAAATGGTTGTAACGAGTGAACCAATTATGCTAAATCAAACTGGACTGGTTCCAACAGTTGAATTAGTATTATCGGATAAAGAAAAGCAGACTTTTGATGATGCCAAAAAATATACTAATGAAATAATTGATGAAATTTTAGAAAGTAAGTAGGAATGAGTATGAACAACTATTCTTATCCAATTTTTCCTGATTGGACTAAAGAAGAACTAATGGACATGATGGCTTTGTATAACGCTGTGGAAAGTGCGTACGAAGATGCCAACGGTTTTAATGCTGAGAAGTTAATCAAGCTATACAACCGTTTTAGAGAAATTAATCCATCAAAAATGGAACAAAAACAAATTGATCGTGATTTTCAAAGCATCTCAGATTACAGTCTTTATAAAACCTTTCAAGCGGCAACTAAAGCTAAGTCAAAAAATGTAAGAATGTAATTTGTTTTAAGGAAGATATGTATGAATGATTTATGGTTAAAAAGTGCAGATGATGCAATTCAATCCTGGTTCAAAGAAGTTCGTGAATTTACTGTAAGTTCACTTAATCAGACTCATGACGTTTCAACTAAGTCTAGTCGAACTGATTTGGTCACCGACGTCGATAAAACCAACGAACAGTTTTTTATCAAAAAGATTAGGGACTTTGATCCTAAGGCCCACATTCTCGGTGAAGAGGGGTTTGGGGATGATGTCACCAATTTAGATGGTCATGTATGGATAGTTGATCCAATCGATGGAACAATGAACTTTGTTAAACAGCATAACCATTTCGCAATTATGCTAGCCCTATACATTGATGAAAAAGAAGAGCTTGGCTATATTTTGGATGTAATGAATGACAAACTCTACCATAATTGGGATGGCAAAGTTTATGAAAATGATACGGAACTTAATCCACCTGAAGATATTTCTTTATCAGAAGGTCTAATGGGGTTAAGCGGTCCATTATTAATAAACAATGAGAAAAATATGCGGTCAATTTCCAAATCAAGTGAAGGCGCGAGAATATATGGTAGTGCTGGAATCCAGATTATTGCTGTATTAAAAGGTGAATTAGTGGGTTATATTTCCACTTTAAAGCCATGGGATATAGCGGCTGGAAAAGTGCTTTGTGATACGCTTGGTATTAAGGTGTCGGATATTGACGGAAATATAATTGATGTGGTATCATCAGACATTGTATTGGTAGCGACGAAGATTGCACAAAAGGACATACTTAAAATTGTTAAGTATGGTTCTGACTGTGACTGATGTCACAGTTTTTTTATGCAAATTTAATTATTTAATGTAATAAACTTGGTCCGAGTTGCTAAGTATTAAAGAAACAAATATTTATGCTTCGAAGGGAAGGAAACTAATAATGAAGACAAGAGACGATATTAGAAATATTGCTATTATTGCCCACGTTGACCACGGTAAGACAACTTTGGTTAACGAATTACTAAAGCAATCAGATACTTTAGACGAACACGTTCAAATTGATGATCGTGCCATGGATACTAACGATATTGAAAAGGAACGTGGTATCACAATCCTTTCAAAGAACACTGCCGTTAGATACCAAGACAAACAAATTAACATCTTGGATACACCAGGACATGCTGACTTCGGTGGAGAAGTTGAACGTATCATGCGAATGGTTGATGGTGTTTTACTAGTGGTTGATGCTTTTGAAGGAACTATGCCACAAACTCGTTTTGTTTTAAAGAAAGCTCTAGACCAACACCTAACTCCAGTTGTTGTTATTAACAAGGTTGACCGTCCAGGTTCACGTCCTAGTGAAGTAGTTGATGAAGTATTAGACCTATTCATCGAATTAGGTGCTGATGATGAACAACTAGACTTCCCTGTTATCTACACCTCAGCTATGAATGGTACTTCAAGTTATGATGAAGACTTATCAACTCAAGAACACACTATGAAGCCTGTATTTGATACTATCATCAAGGCTATTCCTGCTCCTATCGACAACTCAGACGAACCATTACAATTCCAAGTTGCTATGTTGGATTATGATGATTTCGTTGGTCGTATCGGTATTGGTCGTGTATTTAGAGGTACTATCAAGGTTGGTGATAGCGTTACTGTTATGAAACTTGATGGTTCAACTCAAAACTTCCGTGTTACAAAGCTTATGGGATTCTTTGGTCTAAAGAAATTAGATATCAACGAAGCTAAGGCTGGTGACTTAATCGCCGTTTCTGGTATGGAAGAAATCAACGTTGGTGAATCTGTTGTAGATCCATCAAACCAAGAAGCTCTACCAATCCTAAGAATTGACGAACCAACTCTACAAATGACTTTCGGTACAAACACTTCACCATTTGCTGGTAAAGAAGGTAAGTTTGTTACTGCTCGTCAACTACAAGACCGTCTAGAAAGAGAATTACACACTGATGTTTCTCTACGTGTTGAAGAAACTGACCAACCAGGTTCATGGACTGTATCTGGTCGTGGTGAACTTCACTTATCAATCTTAATTGAAAACTTAAGACGTGAAGGTTACGAACTACAAGTTTCTCGTCCACAAGTTATTATTAGAGAAGTTGATGGTCAACAATGTGAACCATTCGAATCAGTTCAAATCGATACTCCTGATGAATACTCAGGTACTATCATCCAAACATTATCTGAAAGAAAAGGTAACATGCAAAACATGGAAAGTGTTGGAAACGGCCAAACTCGTTTGACATTCCTTGCACCTTCTCGTGGTTTAATCGGTTACTCAACTGAATTCCTATCAATCACTCGTGGTTACGGTATCATGAACCACACATTCGATAGTTACCAACCAGTTATCAAGAACTGGAACCCAGGTAGAAGAAACGGTGCCTTAGTTTCAATTAACGAAGGTAAGACTACTACTTACGCTACTATGGGTATCGAAGACCGTGGTACTATCTTCGTAGATCCAGGTACTGAAGTATACGAAGGTATGATTGTTGGTAAGAACAGTCGTGACAACGATATCTCAGTTAACATCACTAAGGGTAAGCAAATGACTAACGTTCGTGCTTCTGCTAAGGATGAAACTGCTAAGATTAAGGAACCACAACACTTAACTCTAGAAGAATCACTAGAATTCTTGAACGAAGATGAACTTTGTGAAGTAACTCCAGAAAACGTTCGTCTAAGAAAAGAAATTCTAAACACTAACGAACGTGAAAAGCAAGCTAAGCGCAAGCGTCACAACAGCTAATACTTTTACGTTAAATAAAAAAGGATGGACATTTTGTTCATCCTTTTTTGTTGTCTTTAAAATACTAAAGCAAATAGTGTAGATATGCTATAATGTTAGTTATATTAAAAGGTTACGTTGGAGATGTAAAAATATGATACGCAAATTCGTCGAGTATTGGCATAAGTGGCATATATCAGAGCACTTAAAAAGAATGAAATTTAATATTAATGCAATGGACTACTACATTTTTATTCCATTTCTAGTACTATCAGTAATTGGAATCATTATGGTATATTCAGCGAGTTCAAACGTTGCAACTCAAATTGGTGGGACACCAACTGGATACTTAATCAAACAAAGTATGTTTGTGGTAGTTAGTTTAGTTATTATTTTAATTTGCTTGGCTGGGAACAACCAATTCGTCAGAAAAGCTAAGTTTTTAGGGATCTTCTTTATTGTATTATTTGCTGCTTTGATTTTATTAAAGGCGTTCGGACATTCTGTTAACGGTTCTGCCGGATGGATTCCAATTGGACCTTTGCATGTGCAACCAGCCGAAGTTGCCAAGGTTTATATTATTTTAAGAATGGCTCAATTTTTGGCTTCTAGGGAAGACAGGATTATTAATGGTGAAAAATCAAGAACACATATCCAAGTTTTATCAATCTTCGTTATGTTGTTCCTTGTTTTTATCCAACCCGACTTGGGTGGTACCGTTATTAACTTAGCGATTATGTTTGCCATCTTGTTTGGATCCGGAGTTAATTGGCGAGGTGCAACATTACTTACATCTGCTGGATTATTATTCGGATGGATATCACTAAAAATATTATCCTTTGTATTTAAAGACGGAACAAGCATTTATCAAATCCAACGTATTACTGCTTACAGCAATCCATTTAAATATGCAAACGGAATTGGACAACAATTGGTTAATTCTTACTACGCATTGAGTAATGGTGGAATTTTTGGTGTCGGTTTAGGAAACAGTATTCAAAAGACTGGGTACTTACCTGAACCAAATACTGATTTTATCATGGCCATTATTGCCGAAGAATTAGGATTAATTGGGGTATTATTCATCCTATTCCTACTGCTTACAATTATTGTTAGAGCATTCCAACTTGGTATTCGTTCAAATGATACATACGATACTTTAATTTGTTATGGTGTTGGAACATACATGTTAGTTCAAGCTTACTTCAACGTTGGTGGTGTAATTGGTTTACTACCAATCACTGGGGTTACTTTCCCATTTATTAGTTATGGGGGATCTAGTATGTTAACCTTAGCATTGTGTATTGGAATGATTTTGGTAATTAGTGCTAAACAAAAAACTCAAAAAACTAGAAGAATCCGTTATTAAAGTGGAGGGAATTTTTTGACAGATACAATCGAAAACAGAAAAAGCCTAATTGTTTATGTATACTCGACTAAACAAGTCAGACAACTAAAGAAGTATGGCTTAATATATTATGTCTCACAAAAAATGCACTACGTAGTTATGTATGTAAATGCTGATAACTACGATTGGATTAAAGAAAAAATAAGTAGTTTAAAAATTGTTAAAAAAATTGAAGAAACACCTTACGAACAACTTTCCAGTGAACTATCACTAGAAGGTGACTTCGAAGATGTTGACGATGATGAAGATTATTAAGGAGTTTGGATAAATGAGAGTTGTTTCAGGTAAATTTGGTAGTCGAACCCTTAAACCTGTGCCAGGTAGTAAGACAAGACCAACAACCGATAAAGTGAAAGAATCCTTATTCAATATGATTGGCCCATTTTTCAATGGTGGGTCATTTTTAGATTTATATGCAGGTTCTGGTTCAGTTGCAATCGAAGCAGTATCTAGAGGAATCGAAAGTGCTGTGTTGGTAGATCACCAATATCTTGCAATCAAGACCATTAAAGAAAACGTTAAAATGACCAAGGAAATGGATGCCTTCAGAATTTATAAGATGGATTCTGACATGGCGCTAAATCGTTTTGCCGACCAAAATGACAAGTTTGACTACATTTTCTTGGATCCACCTTACAAAGACCAAAAGATGGTCGACCAACTACACGTTATTAAAGAAAAGGACTTACTTAATGATGATGGAATTGTCATTTGCGAAACTGATGATAACGTTGTTCTACAAGACGATGTAGAAGGCTATGATATGGTCAAACAAAAGAAGTACGGAATTACAATTATTTCTATTTACAGAATAAAGAGGGGATAGTTATGGCGAAAGCAATCTTCCCAGGAAGCTTCGATCCATTGACTAAGGGCCATCTTGATTTAATCAAGCGTGCTAGTAAGATGTTCGATGAGGTCGTTGTTACTGTGGCGAAAAACACCAGTAAAAACGGTGTCTTTAGTTATGATGAAAGAATGAGTTTAATTAAACCCAACATTGATGGAATTAAAAACGTATCAGTGACTTCTGCAGATGGTTTAACAGTTGACCTTGCCAAACAGGTTGGTGCAACTGTGATTGTTAGAGGCCTTCGTAATTCTAGTGATTTTAATGCAGAAAGCTCAATTGCATCAATGAACTACAATTTAGATAACGAAATTGAATCGGTTTTTCTGATTACGCGACCAGAATTTCAATCCGTTTCATCTAGTTTAATAAAAGAAATTGCTCATTTTGGCGGAGATATTACGCCTTATGTACCACAAAACGTTGCTACGGCATTGAAAGAGAAGTTAAGTTAATGTTTAAGAATAAAGGACGGAATAAAATAATCTCATTCTTTGTGGCTGTTGCTGCACTGGCGATTATTATTAATATTCCATTTCTACCAAAATATATTGAAAGTCCTGGAACAGCCCCTAATTTAAAACCAGTTGTTTCGATTAAAGGACACAAGGATAAGTTTAAAGGTAAATTCATGTTTACCACGGTTAGTGAATCACAAGCATCCATCGCTTCATATGTTGTCGCTAAGTTTAATCCACACCAATCAATTGAAAGCGTTAGTGATGTGACCGGTAACCAAGATCAACAAAGTTACATCAACTTGCAAAATGTTTATATGGAAAGTGCGATTAACAATGCGATTTATAATGCATTTCATTATGCCAAAAAAGATGTACAGATGAAATATCGTGGCATCTACGTGCTAGCTGTTGATAGTAAGTCTAACTTCTATAATCAGGTAAAAGCTGGGGATTCAATTGTTTCTTTGAATGGGCATAAATTTAAGAGTTCGACTCAGTTTAGAAACTATGTGAAGTCCAAGAAGATTGGTTCTAAGATGACTTTGACGGTTTACCGTAATAAGAAGAAAATTCAAATTACTAGAAAACTATATAAGTTAGCTGGTACCAACCAAGCTGGAATTGGAATTATTTTGTCTGATGATAATCAGGTTGCTACTAGGATTCCAATTGATGTTAACCCGGGTGAAGTGGGTGGACCATCTGCTGGATTGATGTTCTCACTTCAAATCTATGGTCAACTAACTCAAAAAGATATTAGACATTCACAAAACATTGCTGGAACTGGAACAATTGATGAAAATGGTAACGTTGGTGAAATTGGTGGGATTGATAAAAAGATTATCGCTGCCAGAGACGCAGGTGCCAAGTATTTCTTAGCACCATACGTAAAACCAACCAAAGAAGTTCTTAAGTATGAAGATCAACATATGACTAACTACCAACTAGCTGTTAAGACAGCAAAGAAGTATGCACCAAACATGAAGGTTATCCCGGTAACTTCATTCAATGATGCTTTAAATGCATTGAAAAAAATAAAAGGAATGTAATTGAATCAATTACATTCCTTTTTTCGTATCTAAGTTTTAGAAAGGAGGAAACGGTGAATAAGATATTAGATTTTTCAACGCAGATAAAAGAAATTATTGACGAACATGCATATAAAATTTTGATTGGGTTGTTATTAATCGCATTTAGTCTAGGTTTGGTAATTATTTTAATCATGAATCAAAACAGCAATGACGCTAATAACACGGCAACCGATTATTCTGAACAGAGCAGTTCGACGGTAACATCTTCATCAACTAAAAATTATAGTGGTACTACTAAGGATTTATACATTGATGTTAAGGGTGAAGTGAAACATCCTGGAGTATATCGAATTGAATCGAATAGTCGTGTCACTGATGTGATTAAAGAAGCAGGTGGATTTAAATCAGATGCTGATGAACAAAATGTTAATCTAGCCAAAGTATTAAATGATCAAGATGTCGTTGTTGTTAATAAAAAGGGAGATGCCGGTAGTTCTTCGTTTTCAAGTTCAAGTAATACGACCGTTAGTAGTTCTTCTAATAGCGTTAAAGTTAATTTAAATACAGCTGATGTGAATGAATTGCAAAAGCTCAATCGAGTGGGCGAAAAAAAAGCCCAAAAGATAATTGATTATCGTAACCAGCACAATGGATTTCACTCGATAGAAGAAATAAAACAGGTTAGTGGATTTGGTGATAAAACATTTGAAAGATTAAAAGATTCTTTAGAAGTGTAATGTTTGCTATACTATGAATAGTAGTAAAAGAGGGAGAGTATTAATTATGACAAAACACAGAATTCCATGGGATCAATATTTCATGCTACAAGCTGTTTTACTTTCAACACGTGGAACCTGTAATCGATTATCCGTTGGTGCCACCATTGTAAGAGATAAACGTATTATCGCTGGTGGATACAACGGATCCGTTGCAGGAGACGAACACTGTATCGATGTCGGATGTTACATGAGAGATGGCCATTGTTTGAGAACGATTCATGCCGAAATGAATGCCATTTCTCAATGTGCTAAATTTGGTGAATCAACTGATGGTTCAGAAATTTATGTAACTGATTTTCCATGCCTTCCTTGTACTAAGGTATTATTACAGGCTGGAATCAAAAAGATTAACTACTTAAGAAACTACCACAATGATGAATATGCATTGTCATTAATTAAACAAAATAACGTCGAATTAAATCAAGTTATCCTGGACGAAGAAACAATTAAACAAATTGAATTTAGCTCTTATTTACCAAAATAAATTAATAATTTATATATATTTCCAGCTGTTTCAGTTGGAATATTAAGCATTATTTTCTTTGGTGATTTAAAGTTTGGCCTATTGCTTTTTTGCCTTTGGATGATTAGAATCGTTCGATTAAAAAGCGCGTTAGTATTAAAAATAACCACCATTTTGGTGGTTATTTTTTGTTTGGTTTACTGGTTTAGATGTAAACAAAATCATGATAATCAGATTAAAGATCATCAATCAGTGACAACAAGCGTCTTGATTTATCCAGATAATATTAAGTATAGTGATGATTCATTTTATGGAATTGGTAAAGATATTAATACAAATAGCAAGATAATGGTTTACGGAAATGATGCCGCTAAGGTTAAAAATTATTCCAAGCCAATTATTATGCATGTTTCTGGAACTGTTCAGCCATTTGATGAGACCAGAAACTTTAATCAGTTCGATGCCAAGGAATACTACGAAAGTATGGGTGTTTACAGCCGATTGACGGTTAAACAGTTTAACGGGATTCAGGTTAAAAATCATTTCTCAATCGTTGATATCCTTCATTATTTTAGGATGATGATGCTGAATTACACAAATCAATTACCGCATCCCTTGAATCTCTATGCCAGTAGTCTTTTTCTAGGCGTCATGGATAACTCCTTCAATGATGAACTATCGGGTGTTAAAACATTGGGACTCATTCATTTGTTTAGCATCTCAGGATTACATGTCTTTTATATTGTTAATTTGTTAAGGATGATATTAGGGATATTTCACGTGACCAGAGAAAAGATCAGATGGATTACACTGATATTTTTACCAACATACTTTGTGATTGCTGGATCATCAATTGGATTGATGCGGTCGATATTAACAGTTGAAATTGGCATTGTCGCTTTAATGATGAAGAAAAGATTGACGGGATTAGATGTATTTGCCATTACCTTAATGTTAAATCTGATGATTGAACCGGAGATGCTATTACAGTTTGGTTCCCAATTAAGTTATGCGTTGGCATTTGGTTTGATTTATACCAACAAGATGAAACCACTAAAACAAACGATAATGATGAATATGGTCAGTTTGCCGTTTATCATTTATAAACTATTTCAATGGCACGCACTGACGATGTTGGCCAACTATCTGGTAATTCCGATTTTTTCAACAGTAATTATGCCGTTGATATTAATTGCGGTAGTGGCATATCCAATTGCTGGCTGGTTTGGAAATATGGTAGCGATAGCACTAAATGTTTTTGATGTTTCGGTTAATTGGTTGGGGCAATTACCAGGACAAATTAATTTTGGCAAACCCAATTTGTATATCGCCACGCTTCTTTTAATGATGACGCTACTCGTAATTGATAGGGTTAATTTTAAAAGGTTGGGGATGCTGTTATGTATGTATTTCTTAGTGTTTATGTACATTCACTATCCACTTCAGGGTGAAGTATCGTTTTTTGACGTTGGCCAGGGAGATAGTATTTTGATTCGAGAACCATTTAATCGATCCATTACCATGATTGATACGGGTGGCAAACTACAATTTGGTCAGCACCCAAGTGGTAAGGTGAACTATCAGGCCGAAAAGACGTCAATCAATTATTTGAAGAGTATTGGTATCAGCCATATCGACAATTTAGTATTAAGTCACCAAGATGCTGATCATACAGGGGATGTTCCCGCAATCTTATCGGATTTAAAGGTAGATCGAATCATTGTCGGTGATGGTTTGCAGAATAATCCATCGATAATGAGAAAAATAAGTCCTTATTTGAATAAAACAAAACTAGTGTTGATTAAGGCAAACCAAAGAATACCTGATTTTCCGTTTAACATTTATCATCCGTTTGAAAGTGGGCTTGGTAAAAACGAAGACTCAGTCGTCTTGGGAACAACTCAAGGCAATCGCAGCTGGTTATTTATGGGTGACTTACCATCAAGTGGTGAGGAAGATATCATGAAAACTTATCCAATGCTAAAAGCAGATTATTTAAAACTGGGTCATCATGGCAGCGATACCTCCAGCAGTGATGCATTTTTAAAGTTTATCCATCCCAAAATTTCAATTATCTCCGCTGGTAGGAACAATCGATATCACCATCCAAGTGTTGCAACGCTTGAAAGATTAAAGGATAATAATTTATCATACGTGAACACACAAAAACAAGGTATGATATCATATAAATATGGATTATTAGGAAATCACTGGATATTTAAATTGCAAGGGGAATAGTAATGAAAGTAAATGAACTATTAACACAAATTAAAAACAATAATATTAACCCAATATATCTAGTGTTAGGTAAAGAAGATTATTTAATTAACGAAATTAAAAAGCACTTTGTGGAATTGATTCCAGAAGAAGAAAGAACAATGAACTTCGCTAGTTATGATATGGAAAGTCAAAACATCGCCACTGCGGTAGGAGATGCTGAGAGTTTACCATTCTTTGGTGAAAAGCGATTGGTTGTTGTAAACAATCCTTACTTTTTAACCGGTGAACGTAGCAAGTCGACTCTAGATCATGACATTGATAGCTTTATTGAATATGTTAATCATCCGGTTGATAGCACAGTTATGGTTATCATGGCACCATACGGTAAACTAGATTCACGTAAAAAGGTTACTAAGCAGTTGAAAAACAATGCGGAAGTGATTGATTTAACTAAACTAGATGATCGTGCCATCCAATCATACGTTGCTAACAACATTAAGAGTAATGGTTATACGGTAGAAGGGGATGCTTTGCAAGAATTACTAGGTAGAGTATCTAATGATTTATCATCAGCGATGAATGAACTACCAAAGTTGTTCCTCTACTGTCAAAAGGATAAGGTCATTACCAAAGAGAGCATCGATAGTTTGGTTGCAAAGTCATTAGACCAAAATGTTTTTGATTTAATCGACTATGTGATGAAAAAAGATTCAAAGAACGCAATCGATTTATATCGTAATCTAATCGTAGAAGATCAAGAACCATTACAAATCAATGCTGTCTTGTTATCACAGTTTAGACTATTACTACAGGTAAATGTTTTAAGTCGAAAGGGATACAGCCAAGGAAACATTGCAGAAAAACTAAAGGTGCATCCATTTAGAGTGAAGTTAGCAATGCAAAATGTTCGTAAATATCAATTTAGTAGCTTGAGGGATGCTTATTTAGGATTAGTTGATGTTGAGGAAAAACTTAAATCAACACCTGAATCACCAGAACTACTATTCCAAATGTTTACTTTGAAATTTGTCGACAATCAAATTGGATAAACAAAAAAGGACATCTCAAACGAGATGTCCTTTTTAGCAATAAAAAAAGCTCAGTTAAAACTGAGTTCTTTTTACTTGTTTAACTTAGCTAGACGTGATTTGTTACGTGCAGCAGTGTTAGCTTTGATTAAGCCCTTTGACTTAGCATGGTCTAATGCACTAACAGCGTTGTTGAATAGTTCTTCACGGTTGTCAGCGTTAGCATCAGCTTTTTCAAACTTCTTAACAGCAGTTCTCATCTTGCTTAGTTGAGATGCGTTACGTTTGTTTGCTTTTTCATTAGTTTTTACACGTTCGATAGCAGATTTAATAACAGGCATGAAATTCACCTCCAAAAAAGTCGAATTTTATTTAAAATCCTTAAATTTCAACGACTTTTATTATACAAAAGACAACTTAAAAAAGCAATAGAATTATATAATTCGGATTTCTCCAATCACATTAATAAGGATATTACCTTGATATTTTCAGGTATTCATAGTAGTATGATTAACGTAGTTTAAAACTACAGTACCGATACTTAGTTTTGTCGCTGCTCTCATCTGGCGCTTTACTCAGTATCTGGTATATTTACTTTTGAAAGGTGGGAAACACAATGGCTCTAACACAAGCTGAAAAGAACGACATCATCAAGAAGTATGCTAGACATGATGGTGACACTGGTTCTGCTGAAGTACAAATTGCTGTACTAACTGCTGACATTAATGAAATTAATGGTCACATGAAAGAACACAAGAAGGATTTCCATTCACAACGTGGTTTGTTGAAGAAAATCGGTCACCGTCGTAACTTACTAAGATACTTACGTAACACAGATGTTCAACGTTACCGTGATTTAATCAAGAGTTTAGGTCTACGTCGTTAATATTTTTAAAATGGAACTGCTCTATGAGTGGTTCCATTTTTTTATACATACATATATGCACTTATCAGTTATTATTCAATTTAAAAGTATGATACACTATAGATAGTTAAATGAGATCGTATTGAAAATAATTATTTTATTTCATAATAAAAAATATACATAAAATTATATGAGGTGAATCATGAAAAATAGTGTAAAAATTATTCCCTTAGGAGGAGTAAGGGAGAGTGGCAAGAACCTATATGCCGTCGAGATTAACAATGGGATTTATGTTTTAGATTGCGGTCTAAAATACCCTGAAAATGACATGTTAGGAATTGATGTAGTTATTCCTGATTTCACATACTTACGTGAAAACAAGGAAAAGATTATCGGAGTTTTCCTATCTAATAGTGACATGGATTCAATTGGCGCACTACCATATTTCGTCAGTGAATTCGATGTTCCAGTATTCGGATCAAAACTAACCATTGAAATGGCTAAGTACGAAGTTAAAAATAATGAAAGATCAAAGAAGTTCAATAACTTTAATGTAATTAATGAAAAGAGTGAAATTCTTTTTGATGACGTTACAGTTACTTTCTTCAAGACCAGTCATTCAGTTCCTGACTCAATGGGAATTTCATTAGCAGCTGAAGAAGGACAAATTGTTTACACTGGTGACTTTAAGTTTGATCCTGCTTTAAGAGATGGATTTGCAACTGATTACAGTTCAATCGCTAAAGTTGGTAACAAGAAGGTTATCGCTTTACTAGCTGATTCACAAAATGCTGACAATCCATTCCCAATGGCAAACGAAATTCAAGCTAGCCAATACATCTTTGATACATTTGAAGACGGTAAGAGTCGTGTGATTGTTGCAGCTAACTCTGCTAACTTACTAAGAATTCAACAAGTATTTGATGCAGCTGAAAAGTCTGAAAGAAAAGTATTTGTTGGTAAGCACTTAGATGCAAAAGTTAAACTTGCAATCGACCTAGGATACATCACTGTTCCAGAAGACTTATTAATTGAAGATGTTGAAGATTTAAAGAAACTAGAAAGCGATGAAATCGTTGTATTGGAAACTAATCCAATTAGTGAACCAATCAAGCTAGTTCAAAGAATGGCTGCTCAACAACAAAAAGATATCAACATTGAACCAGGTGACGTTGTACTAATCGTTACATCACCATCTCCAGCAATGGATAACAGTATGGCTAAGACCGATGACATGGTATACCATGCAGACGGTACAGTTAAGGTTATTTCAAATGACTTAAACGTTTCTGATCATGCTAGTGCTGAAGACGTTCAAATGCTAATCAGCTTGTTGAAACCACAATACTTCATTCCAGTTAGTGGTGAATACATGATGATGAATGAAAGTAAACGCGCTGCTACTAACATGGGAGTAGATGAAAACAAGATTCTAATCCTAAGTAAGGGTGAAACCATCGAATATGATGGTACTAAATTCCATCATGGTAATGCAGTTGAAGCTGGTAACACCATGATTGATGGTATCGGTGTCGGTGATATTGGTAACATTGTTTTACGTGACCGTAAGGTGTTATCAGAAGATGGTATCTTTATCGTTGTTGTTACAATCGATAGAAAGAAAAAGATTATCATTTCTCGTCCTAAGATAACTTCAAGAGGATTCATTTACGTTAAGTCAAACAAGGACTTAATGAATGAAGCAGCTGAAATCGTTTCAAAGACTATCCAATTAAACCTTGATAACAAGGAATTTGATTGGAGCCATTTAAAACAATCAGTTAGAGAAAAAATCAGTCACTTCTTATTTGATAAGACAAAACGTCGTCCGGTAATTCTTCCGGTTATTATGGAAGTAAACCAACATCATAAAAAGAAGCGTCCACAAAAATAAATAAGGTTAATTATTCGGAGTGATTTTAATGGATGAACATAGTTCACAAATAGCCAAGGATATCGCATCAAACATTGATGACAAACAATATCAACTAGCTATCAACAAAGCCAAAAATTACTTAGAAGATCAGCCAAGCGATGAGATTGAAGTATTATTAGTTCAATCTCTTTTTAGCTTAAAGCAATATGTTGAAGCAAGAAAAGAAGTCATGGAGAATCCAAATGTGTTTACTACAAACGAACAAGACTTCTTATTAATGATTAATGTTTTATTGAAAAATAATGAATACATCAAATCTAGAGAAATTGTTGAAACATTCAAAGCAAACGAAAGCTATTACAATGATGGCTTAAAGCTAATTGAAGAAAGCGAAGCTTCTTTTAGAAGTAATTCAAGTGAGGAAATTCATCAACTTGCACAAAAGTTCTACCATATAAGTAGTAAGCAAACGATGTATTGGCAAAAGGAATCGTTTTTAAATGGGCAACATTTACCATACGATGAGTTTTTAAAATACGGTCGATTTGTTTTGATGGATCCATTTGTCCAATCTGTGATTAAGGCAGAGATAATCGATACATTAAGAAAAATTGGTAGCGAAGAGACTGTCGACATGATGTGGATTGATGGAAAGACAAAGAAAGTTAAGATGAGTGAAATTAAATCACTTCAAGATATGAACTCATATCAATATATTTTTAATCGATTAACTGACGAATACATGACGAATCCAGAGAAGTTTATGTTATTGAGTAGTTATTTCAAACATCAGTCAATTTTGATGTACCCATTCAATGATGAAATTATCTTAGATTCAAATAGGTGGTATGACTTGTCAATACAGGCATATCTAAGTACAAAAGAGTACACTGATGATGCCAATGATGATTACGTAAAATTAATCGAAATTATAAAGAGACAATTTAATTCAATTAAATAGAATAAAATTGTTAAATATGCTTTTTTTGTGTTTACAAATAAAAATACAGTAGCTATAATATTAAAGGAATTCTTCTTGAGACTGATATGTGATTTTGTCTTTTTGAGAAGATGTAGTATAATAAATCATAAAGATGAGTTGGCATTTGCTAACTCAAATCTTTCGAAATTTATAGGAGGTTTTCATAAATGGCAAAAGAACATTATGAAAGAACAAAACCCCATGTAAATATTGGTACTATTGGCCATATTGATCATGGTAAGACTACTTTAACTGCAGCTATCACTAAAGTGCTTTCAGAAAAGGGTCTAGCAGACGCTTCTGATTACGCTCAAATCGATGCTGCTCCAGAAGAACGTGAACGTGGTATCACAATCAACACTGCTCACGTTGAATACTCAACTGAAAAGCGTCATTACGCTCATATTGATGCCCCAGGACATGCTGACTACGTTAAGAACATGATCACTGGTGCCGCTCAAATGGATGGTGCCATCCTAGTTGTTGCCGCAACTGATGGTCCTATGCCACAAACTCGTGAACACATTCTTCTAGCTCGCCAAGTTGGTGTTGAATACATCGTTGTATTCTTAAACAAGACTGACTTAGTTGACGATGATGAATTAGTTGACTTAGTTGAAATGGAAGTACGTGAATTACTTTCAGAATACGATTACCCTGGTGATGATATTCCAGTTGTTCGTGGTTCAGCTCTAAAGGCTCTACAAGACGACCAAGAACAAAAAGATGTTATCTTACACTTAATGGATATCGTTGACGAATACATCCCAACTCCAGAACGTGATGCTTCAAAACCATTACTAATGCCTGTTGAAGATGTATTTACTATCACTGGTCGTGGTACTGTTGCTTCAGGACGTATCGACCGTGGTGTTGTTAAGATTGGTGACGAAGTTGAAATCATCGGTCTTGTTGAAGACATCTTAAAGACTACTGTTACTGGTCTAGAAATGTTCCGTAAGACTCTTGACGAAGGTGAAGCCGGAGATAACGTTGGTATGTTACTTCGTGGTGTAAACCGTGAACAAGTTGTACGTGGTCAAGTTATCGCTGCTCCTGGTTCAATCAAGACTCATACTGAATTCAAAGCTCAAGTATATGCTTTGAGTAAAGAAGAAGGTGGACGTCATACTCCATTCTTCTCAAACTACCGTCCACAATTCTACTTCCACACCACTGATGTTACTGGTGTTATCGAACTAGAAGACGGTGTTGAAATGGTTATGCCTGGTGATAACGTTGAATTCAACGTTAAGCTAACTAAGCCAGTTGCCATCGAAAAGGGAACTAAGTTCACTGTTCGTGAAGGTGGTCACACTGTTGGTGCCGGTGTTGTTTCAGACATCGAAGAATAATCAATTCTAAAAAAGAGATTCAGATTTTTATCTGGATCTTTTTTTGTACATAAAAATAAGCTAAAGACCTATAATTATTTACTTTTTACTTGTGGTACGTTAAAATATAGAGGTGCGCAATTAGAAGAAAATTGTAAAAATTATATTTTCATGTCGGAGGGAAAATAATGTCAGCTAAATGGGAAAAAAAAGGCACTAATGACGGTGAACTAACATTTGAAATTAGTGTTGACAAAGTAAAAGAAGGTTTAGATCAAGCCTTCAACAAGAACAAGAAAAACATCACTGTTCCTGGTTTCCGTAAGGGAAAAGTTTCACGCCAAGTATTTAACGAAATGTACGGTGAAGAAGCTCTATACCAAGACGCTTTAAACATTCTTTTACCAGAAGCATACAGTGAAGCTATCAAGGAAACTGGCATTGAACCAGTTGCTCAACCAGAAGTTAACATTGATAGTCTAGAAAAGGATCAACCATGGGTTCTAAAAGCTAACGTTACTGTTAAGCCAGATGTAGAACTAGGCGATTACAAAGGAATCGTTGTTGAAAAACCAAACACTCGTGTTTACCAAAAAGATGTAGACGCTAAGATTGAAGACATGCGTAAGAACCAAGCAGAACTAGTTCTTAAAGAAGACAAAGCTGCTGAAAACGGTGACACTGTTGTTATCGATTTTGATGGTTACGTTGACGGCAAACAATTTGATGGTGGCCAAGCAACTAACTACTCACTAGAATTAGGTTCAAAATCATTTATCCCAGGCTTTGAAGACCAACTAGTTGGCCACAAAGCTGGTGAAGATGTTGATGTTAAGGTAACTTTCCCAGAAGATTACCAAGCTAAAGAATTAGCATCAAAAGAAGCTACTTTCAAGACTAAGATTCACGAAGTTAAAGAAAAGCAAATGCCTGAACTAGATGACGAATTTGCTAAGGACGTTGACGAAGATGTTGACAGTCTAGAAGAACTAAAGGCTAAGATTAAGGACCAACTAAAGGACCAAAAGAAGGCCGAAGGTGAAACTCAAGTTGAAGACGAAGCTATCAAGGGTGCTGTAGCAAATGCTACTGTTAAGGAAATTCCTCAAGCAATGATTGACGAAGACGTTCAACGTCAAATGGATCAATACCTTGCAAGCATGCAACAACAAGGTATCAATGCTGAAATGTACTTCCAACTAACTGGTACTAAGCCGGAAGACTTGAAGAAACAATTTGCTCAAGGTGCTGACGAACGTGTTAAGACTAACCTTGTATTAGAAGCAATTGTTAAGGATGCTAACATCGTTCCTTCACAAGAAGAAATCGATCAACAAGTTAAGGACTTAGCTGCTCAATACGGTATGAAAGAAGAAGCCGTACGTGGTGCTTTAACTGAAGACATGTTGAAACATGATATTTCAATCCAAAACGCTGTTAAGTTAATCACTGACAACGCAAAACAAGAACCAAAGTCAAAAATTAACAAATAATTTCGACTTTTGTTAATATTAAGGGTCCAGTTAACAATTCGTTAATTGGGCCTTTTTTAAACTAAAGCATTATGATGTTATCAACATTAATAATGTGGTATTATTTAAAATAATATCGGAATTATATAGGGGTGAAGTTTTTGTTTGAAGATAATGAAGGAAAAGGCCCCATTACTTGTTCTTTTTGTGGTAAATCACAAGATCAAGTAAAGAAAATCGTCGCGGGACCTGGCGTATACATTTGTAATGAATGTATCGATTTATGTAAAGATATCGTCGACGAAGAATTAGCACAAGAAAATGCAGATACAACAATCAAGTCATTAAGTCCAAAGGAAATCGTTGATAAGTTAAATGATTACGTAATTGGTCAAGATGAAGCTAAAAAGACCTTAGCGGTTGCTGTATACAACCATTACAAGCGTGTTAATAACTTAGATGATGACGACGATACTGAACTACAAAAGAGTAATATTTCAATCATTGGACCTACTGGTTCAGGTAAAACATACCTTGCTCAATCACTAGCTCGTATTTTAAACGTTCCATTTGCAATTGCAGATGCTACAACCCTTACTGAAGCTGGTTATGTGGGTGAAGACGTTGAAAACATCTTATTAAAGCTACTTCAAAATGCTGATTTTGATGTTGAAAGAGCTGAAAAGGGAATCATCTACGTTGATGAAATTGATAAGATTGCTAAGAAATCTGAAAATGTTTCAATCACACGTGATGTTTCTGGTGAAGGTGTTCAACAAGCGCTATTGAAGATCCTAGAAGGTACTGTTGCTAGTGTTCCACCTAATGGTGGTAGAAAGCATCCACAACAAGAAATGATTCAAATTGATACCAAGAACATTTTATTCATTGTTGGTGGTGCCTTTGACGGTATTCAAGACATCGTAAAACACCGTTTAGGAGACAAGACCATTGGATTCGGTACTGATTCCAGTGAAGCGGCTAAGGTTAACGATGATAACATCATGCAACACGTTATCCCAAGTGACTTGCTACAATTTGGTCTAATCCCTGAATTTATCGGTCGTTTACCAATTCTTACTGCCTTAAACAAGTTAAGTGAAGATGATTTGGTTAGAATTCTAACCGAACCTAAGAACGCACTAGTTAAACAATACGTTAAACTAATGTCTATCGATGGTGTCGAACTAGAATTCGAAGACGATGCGCTAAAGGAAATGGCTCATACTGCCATCGAAAGAAAGACCGGTGCTCGTGGATTGAGATCAATCATGGAAGATACCATGAGAGATATCATGTACGAAGTACCAAGCGATAAGGACGTTAAGAAAGTTATCGTAACAGCTGACTCCGTTTTGAAAAAATCAGAACCAAAGATTATAAAAGAAGCTGAATAATAAAAAGCCTTACAGTGTTTATCACTGTAGGGCCTTTTGTTTTTTTAAACATTTAATAGGTATTTTTGTGGTAAATGCATTTATGAAGGTGCCTTTTTTATGGTAAAATTGATATATAAAATTACAGAAACGAGTGAATTAAGATGGATGTACACAACGTCAATATCGATATCAGTGCGGTGGAACCAAAACAATACCCAGGTAATGGATATCCAGAAATTGCATTGGTTGGTCGCTCCAATGTGGGAAAATCTTCTTTAACCAATGTGTTAATTAACCGTAATGGTTATGCTAGAACTTCTAACAAACCAGGAAAGACTCAAACATTGAACTTCTATAACTTAGATGAAAAGCTATTCTTTGTTGATATTCCAGGTTATGGTTATGCGAAAATTTCAAAGGCACAACGTGCTAAATGGGGAGAAATGATTGAAACATATCTAACCACTAGAAAACAACTAAAAGGGGTTGTTTTATTAATTGACGGTAGACGTGCACCAAGTCAAGATGACTTGCAAATGTACGAGTTTCTAAAATATTACGATATTCCAACTTTAGTTCTAGCTACTAAGATGGACAAGACTCCTAAGAGCAAGTGGAATAAAGAAATAAGTATTTTAAACAAGACTGTTGACTTAAACGACGGTGATGAAATACAATTATTCTCTGCTCTAAGCAAGTACGGAAAAGAAGAAGTTTGGAAATGGATTGAAAGCAAGACGGGGGTAAAATAATTGGAATTTAACGAATACCAAAAAGCTGCAAACAAAACTTTACACGGGAATGAACAAGTCTTAACAAATTGTGCATTAGGATTAGCTAGTGAAACTGGTCAAGTTGTTGACCTAGTTAAGAAGTACACTTTCCATGGCGATTCATTAGATCGTGAAAAGCTAGTTAAGGAAATGGGAGACGTACTTTGGTACCTATCTCAAGTTGCAGAATGGAACAATATTGATTTTGAAGAAATTGCTGAATTCAATATTAACCGCCTAAATAAACAATAAAAAATAGGCATCACAATTTAATTGTGATGCCTAAATTATATTATTTTTCTTTCTTTTTATCGGTTGATTTTTTATCTTTACGTTTTAAAAATTTATCGCGATCTTCGTTCTTAGTGTCAAGTTTGGCAAACTTATCGAACATAGCATTTAAGTCGTTGTTACGTTGAATATTTAAACCCATAATTATGCATCTCCTTATTTATGGTATATGATAGCAAATTAAATCGAATTTGTCATATTGAAGTGTTTTTTCAAACGAGGTGATAAAATGGCAACTTCACACATTGAACATAAACTTAGATTATTACCAGATTTACCTGGATGTTATTTGATGAAGAATAAACTAGGTAAAATCATTTATGTTGGTAAGGCCAAGAATCTAAAAAATCGTGTTAGATCATACTTTAAGAGTAGCCATGAGGGAAAGACAGCCAAGCTGGTTTCACAAATTAGGGACTTCGAAACCATTATTACGACTAATGATAAAGAAGCATTCCTACTAGAAATCACATTGATTCAAAAGCATCGACCTTACTATAACATTCAGTTAAAACAAGGTAATGGTGGATACCCATACATCAAGATTACAAATGAACGCGATCCACAATTAAAGATTGTTAACACCATTAAAAAGGATGGCGGATACTACTTTGGGCCTTATCCAAACGTATACGCTGCAGATGAAACATTGCACTTCTTACAAAAGGTTTATCCGTTGAGAAGATGTAATGGATATCAACACAGACCTTGTCTTTACTATCACATGGGACAATGTTTAGGAGCTTGTTTTAAAAAGGTTCCTAAGTCTGAATATCAAAACCAAATTCGCCACATTAAGTCGTTTTTAAATGGTGATGTAGGAATTGCCAAGAAGATGTTGACTGAAAAGATGAAGATAGCGGCAGATTCATTACAATATGAACGCGCTGCTGAAATCAGAGACCAATTGAAGTACATCGAAATCACTGTGGAAAAACAAAAGATTATTTCAAATGACACCACACCTCGTGACATTTTCAATTACTATGTGAACCATGGATGGATTTCAATTCAAATCTTCTTTATCAGACAGGCTCGTTTATTGAAACGAGTTAAGCGTAGTTTTCCAATTGTCGATGACCCAGTCGAAACAATGGAAGACTTTATTGGTCAGTTCTATTCTGAAGAAAATCATCAAACACCCAAGGAAGTCTTAATTCCTGAAACATTGGATGCTGATTTGATTTCAGAAGCGATTGGAACACCGGTTAGGGTTCCGCAAAGGGGACAAAAGAAGGACTTAATCGATATGGCACAAAAGAATGCCAAGTTGGTCTTGGATGAAAAGTTCCGTTTGATGGAACTAGACAACATCAAGACTAAGGGCGCTGCCGATGAATTAGCGGTTGCCTTGAACATTTCTTCAGCCAAAACTATTGAAGCCTTTGACCACTCACATATTCAAGGGGCTGACATTGTTTCAGCCATGATTCAGTTTGTGGATGGTAAACCAAATAAGAACGCTTATCGTAAATACAAACTCCAAAACGAAGATCACGCTGACGAAGCAGCAAGTACCAGAGAAGTTATTAGAAGAAGATATACAAGACTTTTGAAGGAACATGCTGACTTACCAGACTTAATCCTAATGGATGGTGGAGAAATCCAATTGAATGCTGTTAAGGATGTTTTGGAAAACGAGCTAGGTTTGGAAATTCCGGTTGCCGGAATGGTTAAAAACGATAAGCATAAGACAGCCGACTTATTGTTTGGACAATTAGATGAACATATCGCATTGAATCCAAAGAGTCAGGCATTTTATCTTGTTCAAAGAATTCAAGACGAAGTTCATAGATTTGCGATTAACTTCCATCGCCAAGTTCACACTAAGCATTCACTTAGCTCGGAACTTGATACAATCGAGGGAGTTGGACCAAAGACTAGAAGTAAATTGTTGAACAAGTTTAAGACAATGAAGAAAATTGCCAACGCACCAATTAATGAAATTGAGGCGTTAGGGATTAATACCAAAACAGCAAAGAATATCAAATACTCATTAAATAATATTGAAAAATGATGTGGACTGTTTACGGTCTTAAAAAATAAAGTTATACTATGTATAAAATAAAAAGTAGAGCGGAGATAACATGTTTGTTGATCAAGTAAAAATTAATGTAAAGTCAGGAAAAGGTGGTAACGGAATCGTTGCCTTTAGAAGAGAAAAATACGTTCCAAACGGTGGACCTGCCGGTGGTGATGGTGGCCGCGGAGGAAGCGTTATTTTTGCTGTGGACACAGGGATGAACACCTTGATGGACTTCAGATATAAGCGTAAGTTTGCCGCTAAAAACGGGGCAGACGGTGGAAATAAACGAATGACCGGTAAGAGTGCCGATGATTTATATATTTATCTTCCAGAAGGAACATCCGTATATAACGATGATACCAACCAATTGTTATTTGACTTGGTAAATCCGGATGATGAATACGTTGCATTGAAAGGTGGACGTGGTGGACGTGGAAACACCCACTTTGCATCTGCCAAGAACTCAGCACCAGAAATCGCTGAAAACGGTGAACCTGGTGAAGAATTAAACATTCGTTTAGAACTTAAAGTATTAGCTGATGTTGGACTAGTTGGATTCCCATCAGTTGGTAAATCAACACTACTATCTACAATCACTAGTTCAAAACCTAAGGTTGCTGAATACCACTTTACAACATTGGTACCTAACCTAGGGATGGTTAGACTAGATGACGGTAGAGACTTCGTAATTGCCGATTTACCTGGATTAATTGAAGGAGCATCATCTGGAATTGGTTTAGGTTTCCAATTCCTACGTCACGTTGAAAGAACACGTGTCATCTTGCATTTAGTTGATATGAGTGGTCAAGAAGGCAGAGATCCTTACGTTGACTACAAGAAGATTAACGATGAATTAGCTAAGTACGATGAAAATCTGCTAAAACGACCACAAATCGTGGTAGCAACCAAGATGGATATGCCTGATGCTGCTGAAAATCTAGAAACATTTAAAGAACAAATCAAAGATGACGAATTAGCTCACGAAGTGTTGGCTATTTCTTCAATCACCCATGAAGGTCTAAAAGAATTAATCTCTAAGACTTCAGACCTATTGGAAACTACTCCTAAGTTCCCAATCACTGACGTTGAAGACGTTGATGAAGAAGTTGAATACAATGCTGATGACGAAGAAGCACCATTCAACATCAGACGTGATGAAGACGGTGTCTGGGTTCTATACGGTAAGAAGATTGAACGTCTATTCCAAATGACAGATACAACTCACGACCAAAGTATGCTACGTTTCGCAAGACAGCTTAAGGGAATGGGTGTAGATGACGCACTAAGAGAACATGGAGCAAAAGATGGCGACATGGTTGCAATTCTAGACTTCACATTCTCATTTGTGGACTAATAAAAGTAGATGGGACTAATCCCATCTTTTTTTATGTGCTACAATTTATATATCGAATATTACGAATAGAAAAGGAAAAATGAATTTATGCAATTAGAATTTTTAGGAACTGGATCAGGGGTTCCAGGTAAATTTAGAAATGTGGCTGCAACAGCATTAAAACTATTGGATGAATGCAACTCAGTATGGCTATTTGATTGTGGTGAAGGTACTCAACAACAAATCTTGAGATCTAACTTAAAGCCTCGTAAAATCAATAAAATTTTCATTACCCACTTACATGGTGATCATATTTTTGGTTTACCAGGTCTATTAAGTTCACGTTCATTCCAAGGTGGCGACACTCCACTAACAATTTATGGACCAAAGGGAATCGCCGACTTTGTTCGTGTGAGTTTATCAGTATCTCAAACAAAACTTGCTTACAAGATTAATTTTGAAGAATTATCACAACCGGGTGTTGTTTTCGAAGATGATAAGTTTAAGGTAACCATGGGTGAATTAGATCACCAAATTACTTGTTACGGATTTAGAATCGAAGAAAAGGACCACCAAGGTGAACTACTTGTCGACAAGCTAAAGGAAGCAAACATTCCATCCGGTCCGGTATACGGAAAGATTAAGAATGGTGAAACTGTTACTTTAGATGACGGTAGAGAAATTAACGGCCAAGACTTCATTGGACCAGCTCAAAAGGGTAGAACAGTTACCATCATTGGTGATACTAGAAGCAACCCAACCAGCTACAACTTGGCACAAAATGCCGACGTATTGGTTCATGAAAGTACATTTGGTAAGGGTGAAAGCAGATTGGCTCACAACTATTACCATTCAACCAACATGCAAGCTGCTAAGTTGGCTACAAAAGCTAACGTTGGTCGCCTATTACTTACTCACGTTTCAGCTAGATACACTGGTAAGATGGCTTACGAATTACAAAACCAAGCAAAGACAGTCTTTAATAATACCAAGGTGGTTAAGGACTTTGATATAGTCGATATACCGTTTGAAAAAAATAATTAAGACAAAAGGATTGATTAGATGATCTCCGCTAATTTTGATTGGAAACATACGAATACGAAACTCTCAAACGATGCCACGACAATCGGAAAATCACTATCGATTAGCCCAAGAATTGTCGAATCATTGATTGAGAAGGGATACGACAGTGAAGACAAGATAAATGGTTTCTTAAACCCTCAGTTGAGTGATCTAAGAGATCCTTTTTTGTTGCACGACATGAAAAAGGCATGTAAACGAATTTTTAGTGCCATCGAAAACGATGAAAAAATCACCGTTTATGGTGATTACGATGCTGATGGAATCACAAGTACGTCGGTGATGTATGAAACACTAGAAAATTTGGGTGCCAACGTTGAATACTTTGTTCCTAATCGTTTCACCGACGGTTATGGTCCAAATCCTGAAGTATACAAGCGTTTAATTAATGACGGGACCAAGTTAATGGTGACCGTTGATAACGGTGTCTCCGGTAAAGAATCGGTCGATGTTGCAAACGAAATGGGATGCGATGTCATCATTACCGATCACCATCAAATGCCAGACGAACTACCTGATGCCTATGCGATTGTGCATGCTAGATATCCTGGCCATGAATACCCATTTGGTGAATTCTCAGGTGTAGGAATCGCCTTTAAAGTAGCAACCGCGCTATTGGGTGAACTACCAGAAGAATTCTTGGATTTAGCCGCAATTGGAACCGTTGCCGATTTGGTTTCCTTAACCGATGAAAACAGGGTGATTGTAAAGTACGGTCTACAAATGATTGCTAACACTGAACGTCCAGGTTTATACAGCTTAGCTAAGCTAGCCGGGATTAAAGAAGTTGTTAACGAACAAAGCATTGGGTTTGGATTAGCACCACGTTTGAACGCGTTAGGTCGAATGGGTAGTGCCAGTTCCGGAGTTGAACTACTAACCACCTTTGATGATATCAAGGCCGAAGAATTAGCTAAGGACACTGAAGACCAAAATAAAAAGCGTCGTAAGTTTGTTGAAGACATCAGTACCGAAGCAATCATTCAAGCGCAAACTCAACCTGAAAGTGCAGTGTTGGTCGTATATGGTCAAAACTGGCACGAAGGCGTTGTTGGAATTGTTGCCAGTCGTTTGGTAGAACAATTCCATAAACCAAGTATCGTCATGAATTTGGATACTAATACCAGAATCCTAAAGGGGTCAGGTAGAAGTGTCGAAGGATTTAACTTATTCGATGCAATCGATGGTATGAGAGATCAAATGGTTTCATTTGGTGGCCACGAAATGGCTGTTGGACTAAGCATCAAAGAAGATGACGTCACAGCCTTAACCGAGCATTTAGATAAATACGCTAAGGAACACGAATTATCTGACCAAGTCAAAGCACCATTGAATATTTTTGCTGACTTAAGTTGCAGTGATGTAAACGAAGACTTGTTTAACCAAGTTCAATTATTGGCACCATTCGGTACCGACAATGAATTCCCGGTATTTGAATTTACACCACAAAACGTTACCAACGTTCAAACAATGGGTAAGGATAACAGTCATCTAAAATTCCAAATGGTCGATCATGGTAGTAAGGTTAATGTACTAGCTTTTAAGAATGGTGCACTTGCCGATGACTTATTGGCCAATAGCGATGCAATGAAGGTTGCTGGTCACTTGGAAAAGAATACTTGGAAGGGTCGCACAACCATTCAAATTATGTTGGATGATATGTACAGCAGTGGTGTTGAAATTGTTGATAAAAGAACACAAGTTGTTGCAAAAGAAATGTTTGAACCAGCTGCTGCATACTTATTTTTTAACGAAAAACTATACAACAAGTTGCGTCCATTTGTAGGCTCTGACTCCACTGTTGGCCTATATCCTGATTTGTCTTCATTTGATAAATTTGATAATATAATAATTGTTGATTGTCCTAGTGATATTTCACATTTGCAGGATGCTTTAAGTGAAATTAGTTTTAATAGCGTGACATTTTACCTTTTCAAAAATCATTATATTTTTAAAAAGGGGATGCCAAACCGTGCTCAATATGCTAAACTATTTAAGTTCATTAAGACGCATAACAACATTCAGATACATGATAAAGTAGATGAAATTAGTCGCTATTTAGGCATTGACCGTGATATATTTATCTTCATGGTAGATGTATTTAATGAATTAAATTTCGTTTATATTAATGATGGAATTATGAATTATAATCCTGATCTGGTTAACAGTGATTTATCAAACAGTCACGCATACCAGAATAGAGAGAAACAAATCGAAGCTGAAAAACAACTTTTGACAATTAGTAAAGAGAAGTTTAAACAAGCTATTCGCATTTGTTTGGGTTAATGAAAGGAAGTTATTGGCTAATGGCACTTGATTTGCATGACTACATTGCAAGTTACGAAGATTTTCCAGAACCAGGTGTGTTATTTAGAGATATCTCACCATTAATGGAAGATGGACAAGCATATCACCAAGCTACCGATGAGATAGTAAAATATGCTAAAGAAAAGAAAGTCGACTTAATCGTTGGCCCTGAAGCGCGTGGCTTCATTGTTGGTTGTCCAGTTGCTTATGATCTAGGCATTGGATTCGTACCAGCTAGAAAGAAAGGTAAATTACCAGGTAAGACAGTTAGTGCTTCTTACGGATTAGAATACGGAAAGTCATCACTTTACCTACATTCTGATGCTGTAAAGCCTGGCCAAAGAGTTCTTATCACTGATGATTTACTTGCAACTGGTGGAACAATTGAAGCAACAATCAAGCTTGTTGAACAACTAGGCGGAATTGTTGTTGGAGCTGCTTTCATCGTTGAAATTGAAGCATTAAAGGGTAGAGAAAAGATTAAGGATTACGATATTCTTAGCTTACTAAAATACTAAATTTATTGGATGCTTAGTGCATCCTTTTCTATGGAGAGTTGGCAGAGCGGTAATGCATCGGACTCGAAATCCGACGACCCGGTAACACCGGCGGGCAGGTTCGACTCCTGTACTCTCCTTTTCATAATCTTAAATGTAAAAGAAAAGCACTTTACTATCTATACAGTAAAGTGCTTTTTATTTATGTATTTGAAACTAAAGTAAATACTTTTTTTCAACTACTAACAAAAGAAGAATTATTAAAATGCATGCAAGAAATTGCATTGTTGCTGCTTGTAATATGTAAAGGATAATACCTAATATGAATAATAGGACAGAAATCATTACTTCTTTTTTTAAATCCATTTTATGGATGAAGTAGGATATGATTTGAATTACTGCTAATAATACAAACAAAAGTTGAGTAATAATTAGTGAATCTATTTTTAAATTATTTGAGTAAGTCGCAGCGGAGTACCAGTTAGAACATACCCCCAACATTGTAAATACAATTAATGAAAAGCTTAGCAATGTGCATATTAGCTTAATGAAAATTGATGACGCTTCTTTCATGTATAAAATACTCCTATCTAATAATATTATTATGCATAAATAATGGTAACATGCTTAATCCTATTATCATAGGGGAACAATAAAATCATATATATTTTTGCTTTAAATTAGTTTTAAGATTAAAGAACTATTATTAATGGGTAAGTATTTCAAGATGATTACAAAATTTGAAATCGATAGATTTATGAAATTTTAATGCTATACTAAAAAATATAATAATCGCAAAGAAAAGAGTGGTGATTATGCCGAAAAAAAGATATTTAATCGTAGGATTGGTTCTAGCACTAATTCTAATTTTTGTTCAAATGGGTTCACTATCTAAGGAAACCCTAGCAGCAGCTAATAACAATACCAAACGCATTGGTTTGTCATTAGATTGTTCAAGAACATACTATGCGCCATCAACAATCAAGAAATATATTAACTTACTTAAAAAAGATCATGGTACATATCTTCAACTTCACTTAAATGATAATGAGAGATATGGTGTTGAAAGTTCTACATTGGGTCAAACCGTTAAGAATTCATACGAAAAAAATGGTGTTTACTATAACAAGAAGACCAAGAGAGCGTTTTTAACCAAGGATCAACTATTGGATATCATTCAATATGGTTACATGAACGGAATTGAAGTTATTCCAGAAATTGACCTTCCTGGTCATGACCAATCAATTATCAAACTTCTTTCATACACATCTGCTGGTAAGAAGTTAGCTAAACAATTGGATAACAAAGATGGTTATAACGAAATGTACTACCACAAGAAGGTAACCTTAGATTTTTCTAAGAAGTTATTGAGTGAATACGTTGGTTTATTACCAAAGGGATACCACATTATCGTTGGTGCCGATGAAATTACAATTAATAATCGTAGCGACCAAAACGCTGCAGTAAAATACATTAATGCAATCGATGATTACGTTAAGAAGCATAACTTAAAGCTAGAAATGTGGAATGATAGTTTCCATAAGGCTGTTTTAAACAAGTATCACAAGGATATTTTAATTAATTACTGGAGTTTAACGGGTGAGGTTAGTTCAAGTAAGGACCGCAAGGATAATATTAGAATGCGTGCCACTTTACCAGAACTAAACAAAGCTGGATTCAAAACAATCAACTACAATAATTACTACCTATACATGATTACAGATCCTACTTCTTTCACCAAGGAATCTAAGAAGATTTGGACAAGTGAATTTAAGAAGTGGAAGTTGAGTATTTGGAATGACGAATCCAAGAAAAATCCTGCCAAGAGCAAGAATAATATTGGTGCAGCGTTCTCAATCTGGGGAGAATATCCTAACCAATACACTGGTGAACAGACTTACCAAAAGACTTATTACTATGCCGATGCCTTTTTAAAGGCAAAAAAACAGTTTGAAAAATAAAAAGACACACTTAACAGTGCGTCTTTTTTGTTATTTCTTTTGTTAAGAATGTTGTTTCATAGTACAATTAAAATAATATTTATAAGAAAGTGTGGATTATCATTATGAATGTTGGAATTGACAAGATGAGTTTTTATTCATCAGATATATATTTAGATATGGTCGACCTAGCAAATGCTAGGGATGAAGACCCAAACAAGTATTTAATTGGAATTGGTCAAAAGAAGCAAGCCGTAATTCCAAACACGCAAGATGTTGTCACAATGGCAGCAAATGCTTGTACCAAGATTATTGATGATGATAATCGTAAAAAAATCGATTTAATTATTTTTGGAACAGAAACCGGGGTAGATAACTCCAAATCTGCCGCAATTTATTTACAAAACATGTTAGGTTTAAATCGTCGAGCTCGTGCTTTTGAAGTGAAGCAAGCTTGTTACGGTGCAACTGCTGGTCTCCAAATGGCCAAAGAATATGTTCAAAACCATCCTGAAAGACAAGCCTTAGTAATCGGTGCCGATATTGCTAGATACGGTATTAAGACACCTGGTGAAGTTACTCAAGGTGGGGGTGCCGTTGCTATGGTAATTTCAGCTAACCCTTCAATTGCCGAATTCGATGGCCCTAGTACATTCTATTCTGATGATGTAATGGACTTCTGGAGACCATTATACAGAACAGAAGCCGTTGTTGATGGGCACTATTCAAACGATGTTTATGTTGATTTCTTCAAGAAAACATGGGATGAATACAAAGAAATCACTGGTCAAACTATCGCAGATTTCAAGGCAATGACATTCCACTTACCTTATCCAAAAATGGGAATTAAGGCACTAAGATCAATTATCGATGAAGCCGATGAAGAACAACAAGCTAACTTGAAGAAAGAATTCGAATTAGGTCGTATCTACAACGAAAACGTTGGTAACCTATACACTGGTTCATTGTACTTGAACTTCCTATCATTAATTAATAACTCAGATGACCTAAAGTCTGGTGATCGTATTGCGTTATTCAGTTATGGTTCAGGTGCACAGGGTGAATTCTTCTCAATGAAACTAAAGGATAACTTCAGAAATGATGAACTAGCCAAATCATTGGATGATGCTTTGAAGTCAAGAAAGCAAGTTTCAGTTTCAGTATACGAAGAAATCTTTACTAACTGGATTCCAATCGCTGATGGTGATATCAAGTTGGATACTAGTGATGACAAGGCGGAATTTTTCCTTGAAGGGGTAAAAGACCACCAAAGAATTTATGGAAGAAAGTAGGAGACTGGCATGAAATTATATTTAGCAGGACCATTTTTTGACGATGAACAAATTGACCGTATCCAAAGAATTGAAAAGTCATTGGATAACAATCCTTCAGTTTCAGGATACTTTAGTCCTCGAAATTCAAACGTAAACGATGGTGCAGAAATTGGTAGTAGCCAATGGTCTAAAGATGTTTTCCAACTTGATGTTGATGAAATAAAAAAAGCTGATGCCGTTATCGCGATTATCGACTTTGTAGACGACAATGTTGACAGCGGTACAGCTTTCGAAATTGGGTATGCTTATGCAATTGATAAACCAGTTGTTTTATTCCATGAAAAAGATGCGATTGTTAACTTAATGTTATCAAACGGATCTAAGTCATATCTAACAAAGGTATCCGATGTTGAAAAGTTTGATTTTGAAGAAATGCCTGAATATCACTACGAAGGTGAAGTATTTTAAAAAATACTGTCACGGTATAATCCGACAACCTTACCAACGATTGATACTTGATCCAATATGATTGGAGCTAAGTTATCGTTTTCAGGTTGTAAGCGATAGTGATCGGATTCCTTGAAGAATCGTTTACAAGTGACTTCGTTTTCAGCAGTCATTGCAATAACGATATCTCCGTTTTCAGCAGTTGATTGCTTTTTAACGATGACCTTATCACCGTTTAGAATACCGATGTTGATCATACTTTCACCTTGAATGACTAACATGAAAACATCATCTGAGTTTTCGTATTGGTCAGGCATTGAGAAGTATTCTGATGTATCTTCAACCGCTAGGATTGGTTCACCAGCAGCTACGGTACCTAAAACAGGGATTTCACCAGGGTGTGTGTTAACACCAATTTTTTTAAGACCATCTTCAGTGATTTCAAGTGCTCTTGGTTTAGCAGGGTTTTTAACGATAAAACCCTTCTTTTCAAGGCGACTTAAATGACCATGGACGGTTGATGTGGATGAAAGATTAACGGCTTCACCTATTTCTCTTACTGTAGGAGGATAGCCTTGGCTATTGATTCTTTTCCAGATAAATTCTAAAATAGCTAATTGTTTAGAAGTCTTTTCTTCTTTTGAAAAAGTCACATAAATACCCCGTTTCTTGTAATATAATAGCTTTAATATAGCATAACGGGAAAATAAAAACAAATGTTCGCAAAGGAGATAATGAAATGTCAGAAGCAGAAGATCCAATTTTAAAGAAACTTATCCCACGTATTAATGAATTAGCACACAAAGCTAAGGAAAGTGGATTGACTAAGGAAGAAGAAGCTGAAAGAGCTGACCTTAGAAAACAATACCTAAAACGCTTTAAAGAAAACATGAGAAGCCAAATTGAAATGGTTCAAGTTTTCAATAAAGAAGGTAAAGAAGTTACACCAGAAAAGGTTAAGGAAGTTCAACGTAAGAAAGGTTTACGTGACGACTAAAACTTTTTTTGAATTTAATAATTAAGTTGTGTAAAATTAATAATAGTAACTAACGGGAGGAGGAAGAATTATGTCAACATTCTTATGGATTATCCTAATTCTTTTAGCTTTAATCGTAGGTTTGATCGGTGGATTCTTCATGGCACGTAAGTACATGGAAAAATATCTTAAAGATAATCCCCCAATTAACAAGGATCAATTAAGAGCAATGATGCTACAAATGGGTCAAAAACCTTCAGCTAAGAAGTTAAATCAAATGATGAACAGTATGAAGGCTAACGCCAAATAAATAAAAAAAGACTTAATTCAAAGATTAAGTCTTTTTTTATTGCTTATTTTTCTGATGATGGGTCAACGTACTTAAAGTCAGGATTGATTTCTTTATCTAACTTATCGAAAGCATCTTGCATTTGTTGTTCGACTGCTTTTTGACCTTCTTCATTTAGCTTGATTGATTTGTCCAAGTAAATAGGGTCACCAAAGTTGATGACAGCTTTCTTACGTGAGAACAAACTCTTAAATGTAAGTGGACCTTGGTAAACAGCAGGAAGTAAAGGTGCTTTAGAAAGCTTGGCGATTAAAGTAGCGCCACCTTTTAGTGCTTGAGAATGTCTAGTACCTGAAGGGAAAATGATTAGTGACTTATCAGGGTTTTGAAGAATCTTAACAGGTTCCTTAATTACTGATGGGCCAGGATTTTCACGATCAACACTTAATACGTTTGCATGTCTTAATACGTATGCTAAAAGTGGATTTTTGAATAGTTCCTTTTTAGCGATGAAAGCAAATTCTTTAGGACTTGCTGCTAGGGCAAAGTACAATGGATCAAACCATGTACGGTGCGGTGCAACTAATATGTAATTGCCTTCTGGAATTCTTTGTTTGTTTTCAAACTTAGGCATTCCATTAATTGGATATAAAATGATTCTACATAAGAACTTTAAAAAAGAATACATTAAATAAACTCCTCTCGTACTTTATTATTTAATAGTATTCTATTATTATTGATTTATGCAAGAAAAAAATAAGGTGGAATATTCAAGTGGACGATGTTTTAAAGGAAAACGAAAGAATAGATCAACTATATAGTAATGATATAAAGATAATTCAAAACCCCGAAGTGTTCTCATTCTCTTTGGATGCAGTTCTTTTAGCTGACTTTGCTAGGTTACCCAAGAAGAGTGCTTCAAGAACTGTTGATTTATGTGCCGGCAATGGTGCAGTTGGGTTATTTATGTCACATAAAACCAATGGGCATATTTACGAAATCGAACTACAGGATAAACTGGCTGACATGGCAAAACGCAGTGTTAGCCTAAATAACTTAGACGACAAGTTGACCGTGATAAATGATGACCTTGATAACACATTTGATTATGTTCAAAAGGATTCTGTTGACGTGATAACTTGTAATCCACCTTATTTCCCTGATTTAGAGGACAGTAAGAAAAATCCAAATCCATATTTAGCAATTGCTAGACATGAAATTACAACTAATCTAGATAAGATATTAACTGTGTGTGAAGGACTCTTGAAAACAAATGCTAAAGCATTCTTTGTTTACCGTCCCGATCGCATGCTAGAGTTGTTTGACGCGATGCAAGAGCACAACGTAATGCCAAAGAGGATTCAATACATTTATCCTCGTGAGGGTAAAGAATCCAATATGATTTTGGTAGAGGGTATCAAAGCGGGTAAGAATGGTGGAACCAAAGTATTATCGCCAATCTTTGTTTATAAAGATAATTCAAATGAATATACAGATTTTGTAAGGAAGATTTTATATGGAGAATAAGTTTTATATGTATGTTTTAAAGTGCGGGGATGATTCACTATATGGTGGATACACGACCGATTTAAAGCATCGATTAGAACAACATCAAAGTGGGAAGGGTGCTAAGTACACCAGAAATCATTTACCAGTCGAAATGATATATTCCGAAAGTTTTGACAATAAACACGATGCTTTGAGTGCGGAGTATCATTTTAAACATCAAAGTAGGATCAAGAAGTTAAAGTACCTAAAAGATAATGGTGTAAATCTATCTAAATACGGTCTAAGTCTTTAAGACACGTTGTTAAGTGTTATAATTCTAACTGTAACGATGAATATTTGGAGGTTTTTGTATTGAAAATTATTGCTTATGGAATCAGAAATGATGAAATGCCATATTTGAAAGAATGGGAACAAAAAAATCCGGAAGTAGAAGTAAAGGTTGAAACCAAATTACTTGATTCATCAACCGTTGAAGAAGCTAATGGATTTGACGGTGTGGTTGCTTACCAACAAAAACCATACACAAAAGAAATTTTGGATAAGCTAGGTAGTTTTAACATCAAGTACCTATCACTAAGAAATGTCGGTGTTGATAACGTTGATGCTGATGCTGCTAAGGCAAATGGAATTACTGTAACAAACGTTCCAGCATATTCTCCAAACGCAATTGCGGAATTAGCAATTACTGAAATCATGAGATTACTTAGAAATACAAAACGTTTTGAAGACAAGCAACGTTCAGGTGACCTAAGATGGGCACCCGAAATTGGTCAAGAATTGAATTCAAAGACCGTTGGTGTATTCGGAACTGGTCGTATTGGACGTGTCTTAGTTGATATCTGTCGTGGATTCGGTGCAAAGGTAATTGCATACGATCCATTCAGAAATCCTGAATTAGAAAAACAAGGTATCTATGTTGATACTCCAGACGATTTATACAAACAAGCTGATATCATTTCACTACATGCACCAGCCGTTAAGGAAAATGAACACATGGTAAACGAAAAGACTTTATCAGAAATGAAAGATGGTTCATACATTATTAATGCTGCTCGTGGATCATTAATTGATACAGATGCATTAATTAAGGCTTTAGATTCAGGTAAACTAGCAGGTGCTGCTTTGGATACTTATGAATCAGAAGTCGGTGTCTTCAATGTTAACTTTGATAGCTTCGACGATATTTCTGATGATCGTCTAAAGAACCTAATGAACAGAGATAATGTCTTAATTACTCCACACATTGCTTTCTACACTGAAACAGCGGTTAGAAACATGGTTACACTATCATTGGATGCTAACAGAGACCTTATCAACACAGGTAAATCAGATAAGATTGTTAAATTGTAATATTTAGCTTGATAAATATTGGAGTTTAATATACAATAATATTCGGTATTTATTACCAATTCACACCTGTCATGACAACTCAGAGGGTGCTATCACTTGATAGTTTCTGAATTGATAGATTGACGGGGAGGAAAAAACTATTTTTGGAGGGCTATTAACATGGCTGTTATTTCTATGAAACAATTACTAGAAGCTGGTGTCCACTTCGGTCACCAAACTCGTCGTTGGAACCCTAAGATGAAGAAATACATCTTTACCCAACGTAACGGAATCTACATCATCGACTTACAAAAGACTGTTAAGATGATCGATTCAGCATACAACTTTATGAAGGATGAAGCTGCTAAGGGCGCTACTGTACTATTCGTTGGTACTAAGAAGCAAGCTCAAGACTCAATCCAAGAAGAAGCTGTACGTGCAGGTCAATACTACGTTAACCACCGTTGGTTAGGTGGAACTTTAACTAACTGGGACACTATCCAAAGCCGTATCAAGTACCTAAAGGATCTTAAGAAGATGGCTGAAGATGGTACTTTCGAAAGACTACCTAAGAAGGAAGTTGCTCTTCTAAAGAAGAAGACTGACAAGCTTGAAAAATTCCTTGGTGGTATCGAAGACATGCCTAAGATTCCAGATGTTATGTTCATCGTTGACCCTCGTAAAGAACAAATCGCTGTTCACGAAGCTCACAAGTTAAACATTCCTATCGTTGCTATGGTTGATACTAACACTGACCCAGATGACGTTGATGTTATTATCCCATCAAACGATGACGCTATTCGTGCCGTTCGTCTAATTACTGCTAAGATGGCTGATGCTATCATTGAAGGTAACCAAGGTGAAGAAAATGTTAGCGAAAGCACATTCGAAGACACTAAAGATGAAAATGAAAGTGAAGACAAGTAATATTTTTTAAATATTGATTTTGTTTGAACACTTAGGCTGACTCATGTTTTTGGACCGATAAGGCCTGGGATGAGTCGGCCTTTTTTAATATAAAACTTAAGGAGGCCATAACAATGGCAAAGATTACTGCTGCTCAAGTAAAAGAATTACGTGAAAAGACAAGTGTAGGTATGATGGATGCTAAGAAAGCTTTAGTTGCTTCAGATGGTGACGAAAAGAAAGCTCTAGAATACTTACGTGAAAAAGGTATCGCAAAAGCTGAAAAGAAGAGTGACCGTGTTGCTGCTGCCGGTTTAACTCGTGTTGTTACTCACGGTAACGATGCTGCTATCGTTGAAGTTAACGCTGAAACTGATTTCGTTTCAGGTAACGATGACTTCAAGAACCTAATTGATTTAATCGCAGCTAAGATTGTTGAAGCTAAGCCAGCTGATGTTGAAGCTGCTTTAGCACTTGACGTTGACGGTGAAACTGTAAACGACAAGATCATCAACACTACTCAAATCACTGGTGAAAAGATCACTTTACGTCGTTTCGTTGTTTTAACTAAGGGCGATGACGAAAGCTTTGGTCACTACCTACACAACCAAGGTCTAATTGGTGCCTTAGTTCAAATTCAAGGTGTTGACGAAACTGTTGCTAAGCACGTTGCAATGCACATTGCTGCTACTAAGCCAGAATACCTAGACAGAAACGATGTTCCTCAAGACAGACTAGAAGCTGAAAGAGAAGAACTAAAGAAGGAAGCCCTACAAGAAGGCAAGCCTGAAAACATCGTTGAAAAGATGGTTGAAGGTCGTCTAAACAAGTTCCTTGCTGAAATTAGTTTAGCTGACCAAGAATTCGTTATGGACTCAGACAAGACTGTTGCTGAATACGTTAAGGAAAACGGCGGTCAACTAAAGGCCTTTGTTCGTTACGAAGTCGGTGAAGGTATCGAAAAAGAAGAAACTAACTTTGTTGACGAAGTTAACTCACAAATCAAATAATTGATTAAAAAGGATACGAATTCGTATCCTTTTTTTATACATATTTATAATTAAATAATTGCGGTTATAAACTGTTTTTACATTTCATATTATGCTAAAATTAAACTAACGATCATGTAATGGAGGAAATTCGATGTCTGATTTAAAATATAAGCGTATTGTTTTAAAGCTTAGTGGTGAAGCACTAGCTGGTGATGAAGGTCATGGTATTAACCCACCTGTAATCAAAAAAATTGCGCAAGAAGTAAAAAATGTTTATGAACTAGGAATCCAAATCGCTATTGTTGTCGGAGGCGGTAACATGTGGCGTGGAGTAGCTGGTTCAAAAATGGGCATGGAAAGAACACAAGCTGATTACATTGGAATGCTAGCAACTGTTATGAACGGTTTAGCATTACAAGAAAACTTAGAATCACTTGGTGTTCCAACAAGAGTTCAAACCTCAATCGAAATGAGACAAATTGCTGAACCATATATTCGTAGAAAGGCAGTTCGTCATCTTGAAAAGAATCGTGTAGTTATCTTCTCTGGTGGAACAGGTAACCCATTCTTCTCAACAGATACAACTGCTGCTTTACGTGCTGCTGAAGTACATGCAGATGCTATTTTAATGGCTAAAAATGGTGTTGATGGTATTTACTCAGCTGATCCTAACAAGGATCCAAATGCTGTTAAATTTGATGAATTGACTCAAATGGATATCATTAACAAGAACTTACAAGTAATGGATACTACAGCAAGTTCATTATCAATGGATAATGATATTCCATTAGTTGTGTTTAACTTAAATGAATCCGGCAACATTGAAAAAGTTGTTAAGGGTGAAAAAATCGGAACTACAGTTAAGGGGAAATAAGAAATGGCAACTCAAAATGAAATTTTAGATACTGCAAAAGACAAAATGCAAAAATCAATTGCTTCATTGAGACAAGAATTGGCAAGTATTAGAGCAGGTCGCGCTAATGCCAGTCTTTTAAATGGAGTTACTGCTGAATACTATGGTGCACCAACACCATTAAACCAAATCGCTTCAATCACTGTTCCAGAAGCTAGAGTTATTATGGTTACTCCATATGACAAGTCAGCTCTAGACGATATTGAAAAGGGAATTCTTGAAGCTGATATTGGTATTAACCCAGCTAACGATGGTGACAACATTCGTTTGGTTGTCCCACAATTGACTGAAGAACGTAGAAAAGAAATTTCTAAGAAGGTTAAGGCTGCTGGTGAACAAGGTAAAGTCGCAATTAGAAATGTTCGTCGTGAAGCTATGGACGCTGTAAAGAAGGGTAACAAGAACGATGACTTTACAGATGATGAAACTCACGCATTAGAAGACAAGGTACAAAAATTAACTGATTCTCAAATCAAAGATTTAGATGATGTTATTGCTGCCAAAGAAAAAGAAGTTCTAAACGGATAAATCAATCAAAAGGAGATGTCATCATGGAAGAACATGAAGTTACACCAGGTACAGAAGAATTCGAAAAGATGGTTTTCAAGTTATCTGAAGAAATGAATGACAATGCTATTGAAACATTGGCATATAATGGTAACAAGCTTGAAGAAATTCAAGAAGGTATTTACGCTATGCCTGCTTACGTTGACGATAATTTCAACCTTTTCTTCATTGTTTCTCGTTTAATTAAAAATGATTGGATTATTGCTTTTGCTGAAGCAACCATTGAAAATGAAAATGAAGTTTCAGATTTAAGTGATCCAATTCCAACAGGGCAAGGTTTGAATATGTTAGGAACACATAGTCCTGATGACGCTAACCAACTATTAAAATATTTCGAAACTTTAGCGGATGCTAATCGTGGAGAATGGAGATTAATCCAATAAAATAACTTTACGAATTTGGGATGAGGATTATTTCTCATCCTTTATTTGTATTAATGGGTGATAATATATATGTTTAAATTTAAGAAAAAATCTGCCATGGAATTTGATGAAAATACCATTCCAAAACACATTGCTATCATTATGGACGGTAATGGAAGATGGGCACAGCAAAGACACCTACCAAGAATTGCTGGACATAAAAAAGGAATGAATGTAGTTAAAGACATCACCAAAGCCGCTAGTGATTTAGGGGTAAAGGTATTAACTTTATATGCTTTCTCCACTGAAAACTGGAAGAGACCAGATCAAGAAGTTAATTATTTAATGGACTTACCCGAAAAATTCTTCTCAACTTTCGTACCAGATTTAGTTAAGAACAACGTTAAAGTTAACGTTATGGGATATGTTGATAAACTACCATCATCAACGCAAAAAGCAATCAACGATGCCATTGAAGACACGAAGGAATGCGATGGTATGATTTTGAACTTCGCTTTGAATTATGGAAGCCAAGATGAAATCGTAACAGCTGTTCAAAGTATCGCTAAAAAAGTTTCCGATGGAAGTTTAAATGTTGATGATATTGATAAAGAAGTTGTTAGCGATAACCTTATGACTTCATCACTTGGCGAATTTGCTAATCCTGATTTATTAATCAGAACAAGTGGAGAAGAAAGATTATCTAACTTCTTGTTATGGCAGGTTGCATACAGTGAATTTGTATTCGATGACACTAAGTGGCCTGACTACACTAAAGAAGATTTAATTAAATGTATTGCTACATTCCAGGGACGTCATCGTCGCTTTGGGGGATTAAAAAACAAGTAACATTAGGAGATTATTATGAAAACAAGAGTATTAACGGCAATTATTGCCTTATTATTATTTGTGCCAATAGTATTATTGGGTGGCATTTTTATTGAGATTGGAGCAATTGCATTAGGAATTGTTGCAATGTCTGAAGTACTAATCATGAAGAAAAAGTTAGTGATTTCACCAGAAGCGATTTTATCATTTATTGGTGTTGTATTATTAATCGCGCCTAGTAACTGGTTCGAGGATCTACCATCTTTTCTATCAATTAACTTTTTATTCTATTTATTCGTAATGCTTTTAATGCTAAGAACTGTCATTACTAAGAATATTTTTTCTTTTGATGATGCTGGTGTAATTACCATTGCAATGCTATATATCGGAATGGGATTCCATTATTTTATTTCTGCAAGACATGTTGGTATTGCTGTATTATTCTATGCATTATTTATCGTTTGGTTAACCGATTCAGGTGCCTACATCTTCGGTAAGCAATTTGGTAAAAACAAATTAGCACCACACGTAAGCCCTAATAAGACATGGGAAGGTTCAATCTGTGGATCATTACTAGCAACAATCATTGCTACTGCATGGATGTACTACTTCTCAGTTGGACATACATCACTAATTGTTGCTGTTATCGTAACTCTTGTATTATCAATTGCTGGTCAATTTGGTGATTTAGTTGAATCAGCTCTTAAGAGATATTACCAAGTTAAAGATTCTGGAAAAATTTTACCAGGTCATGGTGGAATTTTAGATAGATTCGATAGTTTATTATTTGTTTTGCCACTTCTTCACCTATTTGGCATTATTTAGATGTAAAGGAGTGATTTAATTGATTATCACAATACTAGCTTTCGTTATTGTTTTTGGAATTTTAGTGTTTGTTCATGAATTTGGCCACTTTATCGTTGCTAAAAAGTCAGGAATAATGGTTAGAGAATTTTCTATTGGAATGGGTCCTAAGATTTTCTTTTATCGTCACAATCAAACCACGTATACAATTCGTATTCTTCCTTTAGGTGGATATGTTCGAATGGCTGGGATTGCCGATAACGATTCTCAGGAGTTAGATCCTGGAACTCCAGTTACACTTAAATTTAATGAACAAAATGAAGTAATCTTAATTAATACTAGTCAAAAACAAAAGACGCTAGATGGACTTCCTCTAGAAGTTTCCAACGTTGACTTAGAACATGATTTATTTATCGAAGGATATCAAGACAACAATGAAGATGTTAAGAGATTTAAGGTAAATCATGATGCATTGATGGTTGAACATGATGGAACAAAGGTACAAATTGCTCCTGAAGATGTTCAATTTCAAAATGCGCCAGTTTTTAAAAAGCTATTAACTAATGCTGCTGGAATTGTTAACAACGTTATTTTAGCAATCGTTGCATTTACCATTTTGACATTTATGCAGGGTGGAGTAGCCTCAAATCAAAATACGGTTACACCAATTCAAGGACATTCTGTTGCTAGGGATGCTGGTATAAAATCTGGCGATAAAATCATTCAAGTTAATGATAAAAAGACAAATAATTGGAATGAATTGAGTTCAGCAATTCAATCAAGACCTGATCAAAAACTAACGTTAGTTGTTAAACGAGATGGTCTAGTTAAAACAATTAAGTTAACAACTGAATCACAAAAGAATAATGGTAAAAAATATGGATTAATTGGAATTGAAAATACAGTTGATTCTAGTTTTACAACCAAGTTGTTCTCTGGATTTACCAGAACATGGAACATGACCAAACAGCTAGTGTCGGAATTAGCATACATGGTATCAGGGCACTTCAGTCTAAATGATTTAGGTGGTCCGGTTGCCATTTATGCTACTACTTCACAAGCTACTAAGTTAGGTTTACAAGGAGTTATCTACTTTATCGCATTCTTATCAATTAACTTAGCGATTATGAATTTAATTCCAATTCCGGTCCTAGATGGTGGTAAAATATTAATGAACATAATTGAGGCCGTTAGAAGAAAACCAACTTCTGAAAAAGTTGAAACAATTGTTACTCTGATTGGTATGGCATTCTTAGTTGTATTAATGCTATTGGTAACAATTAACGACATTCAAAGATACTTTATCCATTAAGAACATATTTAAGGAGATTTTTATGAAGCAATCAAAAATGTTAATCCCAACGCTAAAAGAAGCGCCAAAAGGTGCTGAAGCTCTTAGTCATAAGTTAATGTTGAGAGCTGGATACATTAAGCAAATTTCAGCAGGGATGTATGCATACTTGCCTTTGGCATACAAAGTAATTTCTAAAATTGAAAACATCATTCGTAAAGAAATGGAAGACATTGATGCGAACGAAACTCTTATGCCAGCAGTATTACCTGCAGAGCTTTGGGAAAAATCAGGAAGATTACAAACTTATGGTCCTGCTTTATTTAAGTTAAAGAATCGTCATGATACTGACTTTATCTTAGGACCAACTCACGAAGAAACATATACAGAAATTATTCGTGATTCAGTTAAGTCATATAAAAAGCTTCCTTTGGTCTTATACCAAATTCAACCAAAATATAGAGATGAAGAACGTCCAAGAAACGGTTTATTACGTGGTCGTGAATTTATCATGAAAGATGGTTACTCATTCTCAATTGATGACGCTGACCTAGATCGTATCTACAACCAAATGGAAGATGCATACCGTAAGATCTTTGACCAAGTAGGATTAGACTATCGTACTATCATTGGTGATGGTGGTGCCATGGGTGGTTCAGATTCAATCGAATTCTCCGCTCCAGCCGCCGTTGGTGAAGATACTATCGTTTACTCAGACGATAGTGAATATGCTGCTAACCTTGAAATGGCAAAGAGTATGTACGTTCCTGAAAAATCTAGTGAAACTCAAAAAGAACTAGAAAAGATTAGTACTCCAAACGTAAAATCAATTGAAGATGATGTTGAATTATTAAATACTGATGCTTCAAACGTTATTAAGAGTGTTCTATTTATTGCTGATGAAAAACCAGTTATGGTTTTAGTTAGAGGAGATCATGAAGTTAACGACGTTAAAGTTAAGGGTTACCTTGGTGCTTCATTCTTTGATTTAGCTAATGACGAACAAATTAAAGAATTTACCAACACATCAAGAGGATACGTTGGTCCATTTAACCTTGATGAATCTGTAACAGTATTAGCAGATAACTACGTTAAAGATATGACTAATGCATTTGCTGGTGCCAACGAAGACGGTTACCACTTTGCAAACGTAAACCCGGAACGTGATTTTGAAAACGTTACTTACAACGACTTTAGAGAAGTTGAAGAAGGCGAAATTTCTCCAGATGGTTCTGGTGTATTGAAGTTCACTCGTGGTATTGAAATTGCCCACATCTTCAAGCTAGGAACTAGATACTCAAAAGACCTAGATGCAAATGTCTTGGATGAAAATGGTCGTCAAAAACCAGTTGTAATGGGTTGTTACGGTATTGGTATCAGTAGATTACTAACAGCTATTGCTGAACAACAAGCTGATGACAATGGTTTAATTTGGCCTAAGTCAATTTCACCATTCGACATTCACTTGATTCCGGTTAATACAAAGGATGAAACTCAAGTTGAAGTAGCTGATGGAATCGAAAAAGAACTTAAGGATGAAGGCTTTGATGTTTTAACTGATGACAGAAAAGAAAGAGCCGGAGTTAAGTTTGCTGATTCAGACCTAATTGGATTACCAATCAGAGTTACTGTTGGTAAGAAGGCTAGTGAAGGAATCGTAGAAATTAAGATCAGAAAAACTGGCGAAACTGTTGAAGTTAAGCAAGAAGAAGTTGTTAACACTGTAAAAATCTTACTTAAAGATTTGAAATAAAAAAGGGTCAGTTGAAGAGACTGACCTTTTTTAGCTGACTAAGGATGGAGGTATTAGATTGTCTAACCAAGAAGAATTATTTACAAAATTATTGAATCAATTGCAGTTAAAAGACCAAATTGATTCTGATAATTTTAAAGGCGGTCAGATTGAGAAGATTGATATCCACAAACGTTCCAAAATTTGGGAATTTCACCTTGTACTTCCACGAATTTTAGATTACGAAGTCTTCTTGGATTTTTATAGTCGTATGCAAGCGACTTTTGACGAAATCGCTACTACTAAAATTAATATCAAAGCA
>CAMLMR010000004.1 GCA_946481335.1 uncultured Lactobacillus sp.
AACGCCGAGAGTAGTTGAGGGATCGCCCTCTGCAAGGGTAGGACGTTGCCGCGCGAATAAAAAAGTCTTCGATGTAAATCGAAGGCTTTTTGTTAATATTGCCGTTTTAGCTCAGGAGGTAGAGCGTTTCCATGGTAAGGAAGAGGTCCCGGGTTCAAATCCCGGAAACGGCTTATAAGAAAAGACCAATCAATTAATGATTGGTCTTTTTTGTTTGTTATTTAATTTTTCTATCAATCTTAACTTCGTTAATTGGTAAGTTTGCGTTTGCTATAATAGGTGAAACTGTTCCGTTACTAATTAATGTAAGATGATGCATTGCACGAGTAGCAATTGTGTAGAGAGTTCCGACATAATCATCGTTTGGATAATTATCCTTAGAAACGTTCCAAGCAATGACAGAATCAAATTCCAATCCCTTTGCGAGATAAATTGGCATAATCACAACACCTTTTGGAAGTGATCTATCAGTATCAGCTAGCAATGTTGGATTAAGCTGATTGTAAGTGTGTTGATGAAGTTGTTTTGCTTCAGTTAAGTTCTTGGTAACAATCGCAACGGTACCTTCATCTTCTAGTTCTTTCTTAGCACATTCAATCAAGGCATCAATACATTCATTTTCGTTATGACGAATGAATATTTCCGGTGACTTACCGGGACGATTAAACGCTTCAATCTCATCACCATTAGGTAACAATGACTTCGCAAAGTTAGTAATAGGATAAGTTGAACGATATGATCGATTAAGGGTAATTAATCTAGACTTCTTTGTAGCAAATGCTTCGTTTAACTTGTTTAACAATTCTTGTGGAGCTTCCACGGCCTTAAACAATGCCTGCTCACTATCACCAATTAAATTGATTTTAGTTTGTGGGAAAGCATGCTTGATATAGATTAATTGAGCAATTGAATAATCCTGCATTTCATCGACGAATAGATATTGCATCGTTTGGTTTTGACCGCCACCAATCATCAAATCACGCATGTATAGAAGTGGGGCGGCATCATCTAAACGAACTTGGTGCAACTCGATAGATTCAGAAAATGCATCAACATCATCATTCCATGCATCAACATTCACGTCTTTAGGTAAGGCAACTTGTTGCATGTATCTTTGATATTGAAGGTATGGATCAAAGAATGAACCATTATATAAAGCATCGTAAACCTTTCTGAAATGTTCGGTCACGATTTGTTTGGCTATGAAATATCTTTCATCGTCTTCATCCTGGAAACTACCTAATTGGTGGCCTTCCATGAAGTCGTGATATTGTTCAGAGTTAAGTTGATCGATTGCATCATCAACCCAAGGTTTGTAGACTTCAACTTCAATTCGTTTCTTTAAGATTTCAATCAAACGATTTTTAGTCTTTAAAAACTTATCCGCTGGTTTCATTTGTTTTGGTTGAGAAGCATAGATATCTCTAATTACATCTGCATCGAAGAAGACTTTTCCATCGATTAGGATGCTTTGAAATGCTATATCGTCATTGAACATCCTATTAATATAGTTCTCAATTGATGTCATATATTGATGACTACGTTTGAACGTTTGAATTTCTTTTTCTTCATCAGTGTATGCTTGTTCAGTTTCATATTGGTCAAACAGGCTCTGGACTTTAACACCTTCAAGACGATGGTCAATGAATTCTTGTAGTGTAACCTGTCTCATATTACGTTCACCTAAACTAGGTAAAACGTCTGAAATATAATGTGAGAATAAGCGGTTAGGGGAGAACAAGATAATTTGATCAGCTTGAAGAGAGCTTCTGCTGTGATACAACAAGAATGCAATTCGTTGAAGAATGGCAGAAGTCTTACCGGACCCGGCAACCCCTTGAACAACTAGTAAATCACTGTAGGTATCTCTAATAATATCGTTTTGTTCTTTTTGAATTGTTGAAACGATATTTTGCATCACCTCATCATGTTGTTGACCTAACACAGATTGAAGCATTTCATCTCCAACGGTTTCATTGGTATCAAACATGTTATTGATTTCACCGTGACTAATTTGGAACTGACGCTTCTTTTCTAGGTCAGTTGTTTGTTTTCCGGCAGGAGTTTGATAGGCAACTTTTCCTAACGTTCCGTTGTAATAAATACTAGAGATTGGTGCACGCCAATCGTATACTAAGAAGTTTTCATTATCATCAACAAAGGAAGCAGTACCAATGTATAAACTTTCGGTATCATCATCGTCATCATCCTTGATATCGATTCTTCCAAAGTATGGAGAGTCAGCCAATTTCTTGTAAGTTTCAAGTTGATTTTTAATGATTGCTTCGCTTTGGACTACCTTATTAACTAGTCCTCTTTGTTGTTGGAGGTCGGCAGAGGTTTCAATTCTATCATCGACTTCGACGTAGTTAACAGAAGTATTATTACCATAGTTTTGTTGAACACGTTTTGTTTCATTATGTGCTTTTTGGTATTCCGCTTCTGTTTTATCGATTCGTTTGTGTAATTTAGCAACAACTTCATCGACACGATTTTGTTCATTTTTAAGATCGTTATTAGCCATTTTTACCTCCTAATTTATTGTTAAATCCGTTCATTTATGCTCAATAATTCTAATGAGATTTTGCCGTTATGTCAATTAATATCCTTTTTGACATGTCTATTTAAATCCAGTAAAATGTAGTTAATATTAAAGTAAGTAGCGATGTCATTTACAGAGAGATTATGTATTACTGAAAGTAATCACGACTAGCGAAATGGATGAATTTATGGGATTGCACCCTTATCGCAGAGTGGCAAATGATTATACATTTGCAAGTTAGGTGGTACCGCGCTCAAGCGTCCTATTGTTTTTTTTAACAATGGGGCGCTTTTTTTGGAAAGGAAGTAACAAAATGGCAGATAAAAAAGTAATTCTAACCGGTGATCGACCAACTGGTAAACTACATATCGGACACTATGTTGGATCATTGAAGAACAGAGTTGCACTACAAAATTCAGGTGAATACGACACCAATATTATGATTGCGGATATGCAAGCATTAACTGATAATGCTCGTGATCCAGAAAAAATCAGAAACTCACTATTACAAGTAGCTTTGGATTACTTAGCTGTCGGAATTGACCCAGAAAAATCAACTATCTTGGTTCAATCACAAATTCCTGCACTAAACGAATTAACAATGCACTACTTAAACATTGTTTCAGTTAATCGTTTAAAGAGAAACCCAACTGTTAAGACTGAAATTCAACAAAAGAAATTCGGTGAAAGTGTTCCCGCTGGTTTCTTCATTTACCCAGTCAGTCAAGCTGCTGATATTACTGCATTTAAGGCTGATACTGTTCCAGTCGGTGAAGACCAAGAACCAATGCTAGAACAAACTAGAGAAATCGTTAGAAGTATCAACGGTATCTACGGTAAAGACATACTAGTTGAACCAGAAGGATACTTCCCACCAAAGGGAATGGGTAGAATTCCTGGTTTAGATGGAAACGCTAAGATGAGTAAATCATTGAACAACGCAATTTACTTAGCTGATGATGCTGATACCATTCAAAAGAAAGTAATGTCAATGTACACTGATCCAAACCACATTCATGTTGAAGATCCTGGTCAAGTTGAAGGAAACACTGTCTTTACTTACCTAGACATCTTTGCTGATGATAAGCAAAAGGTTGCCGACTTAAAGGAACAATACAGACATGGTGGTCTAGGTGACGTTAAGATTAAACGTTACTTAAACGAAGTACTACAAGCTGAATTGGCACCAATTAGAGAACGTCGTGAACAATTTGAAAAGGATCCTCAAGCCGTCTACGATATTCTAAAGGCTGGTAGTGAAAAAGCTAATAAGGTTGCCAACCAAACCCTAGATGAAGTAAGGGATGCTATTGGCATTAATTACTTTAAATAAAAAACAAATTTAGAAGTTTAGGGTGAATCGGATGGAGAACTTAGTAATTGTTGACATCGGTTCGAATTCTGCTCGAATGTCCATTTATCGAATTGAAAATGATGGCTATTGCGTTGAACTAAAACGTAGTAAAAGTGATAGTCGACTATCCGAAGGAATGGGAAAAGAAAAGATTTTACAACCGGTTGCAATTAATCGGACAATTAATGCTTTAAAGTCTTTTAAAAGAACTTATAGCTCAATGAATAATGCCACTGTGATTACCATTGCAACTGCTGCGGTTCGACAAGCTGAAAACCAAAAAGCTTTTATTCGCAAGGTAAGAAAAAAAGTTGGCTTAGACGTTAGAGTTTTATCAGGTCGTGAAGAAGCTTATTATGATTATTTAGGTGTTGTAAATAAGATTAAGATGAACGACTACATGGTGATGGATATTGGTGGTGCCAGTATCGAATTGGTCCGCGTTCAAGGTAAAAAACGTCGTGACTTAATTAGTTTACCAATTGGTGCCGTTAACATTTCAGAACGTTTTAAGTTGAATAACTCAGTTCATGCAGCTGACTTATTCAATGCACAACGATTCCTAAAGGAAAACATACATCGTGTTCCTTGGCTTAAGAAAGCCGATCACTATCAACTAGTTGTTTTGGGTGGAGCTGCCAGAAGTTTAGCGCGAATTAATCGCAGTCACCAACACTTCAAGAACTCAGATAATCTAAATGGTTATCACCTAAACCAACGCCAAGTGATGGGAACGTATGAATTACTTTTACGTAAGAACTTACACAATCGAAAAGAAATTCACGGATTAGAAAACGAGCGAGCTGATATTATACTAGGTGGTCTATTACCTCTTATTACCGTTATTGATGAAATTGATTCAAGAAGAATCGTATTTTCCGAAGGTGGAGTAAGAGAAGGACTTATTGCTGAATATATAAAGAAGCACTATCGAAACTATTAAAGAGGTTTTTAATCCAACAGCGGGTTAAAAACCTTTTTAAATGCTGAATTTTGAAATAATGTTATGATAAATATCAATATATTACCGCATCAGGGGGGACTAACAATGGGAACTTTTAAACATTTCTATCACCGTAATTATGATGATAGAATGAAACTAATCAGTGATTTTTCTGGATTAGACATGGAAGAAAAACATGAAATGACTAGCGACTACCACCAATCAAGTGATAGTTTGGTTGAAAACTATGTAACTGATTACTCCATTCCTGAAGGAGTGGCCGTTAACTTTATGATTAACGGAGTTGAAAAAATTGTTCCAATGGTGACAGAAGAGCCATCCGTGATTGCGGCTGCCAGTAATGGAGCCCGTTTGTTTGCAAAAGACCAAGGAATAAATTCTGAAGTGCTAGGTCGTAATTTGATGGGCCAAATCGTTGTTAAGACTAACGACGTAAACCTATTAATCGGAATCGTAAACACTCATCAAGAACATATTATTGATGTAGCAAATCAATCACATCCCTCCATCGTAGAATATGGCGGTGGAGCTAAAAAGGTCCGCGTTAGAAAACTAGATGAAGATTATGCATCAGTTGACTTGTTTGTGAACGTCGGTGAAGCAATGGGTGCAAACATTATCAATTCAATGTTAGAAGCAACTGCTGAATTCATTGATGAACGAGTTAGTGGGGATGTGTTGATGAGCATCCTATCTAACTACGGTGAAGATAATCTAGTGAAGGTATCCGGAACCATTCCAGTTAGTCAATTAGGCAATCCTGATACTGATGGTATGGAAGTTGCTAAAAGAATCATCGAAGCTTCTCATATCGCACAAATTGATCCATACCGTGCTGCTACACATAATAAGGGCATCATGAATGGAATTGATGCAGTAGTTATGGCAATGGGCAACGATTGGCGTGCGGTTGAAGCTGGCATTCATTCGTTTGCTAGTAGGGATGGTCAATACACTGGACTATCCAATTGGTCAATTGATGGTGATAAACTAGTTGGTGAAATGACCATTCCATTGTCACTAGGTTTCATTGGTGGTGCCGTTAAGGTCCTACCAAAGGTTAAAATCAATCAACATTTATCACAAATTAACTCAAAAGATGAACTAAGCCAAGTGGTTGCTGCAGTTGGTTTAGCACAAAACTTAGCCGCTCTAAAAGCCTTGGTTACTGATGGAATTCAAAAGGGACATATGAATCTACAATTGAATTCATTAGTAATGAGTGCCGGAGCTAAGGGCGAAGAAATCAAACAAGTTGTTTCAGAAATGAGAGCAAATCATTTAAACGACTTAAAATCAGCACAAAAAATACTAAATGAAATTAGAAATAATAATGAAGGTGAAATTTAATGGAAATCGAATTAAATCAAGACACACAAAGTCTAATTAATGTTGTTAACAAGTTTTTCCCGGGTAAAATCGAGGTACAATTTATTGGTCAACTTCAATCAGGTTACGTTAGACATGATCAAGCACAAGTAGTGCAAGACGGTAAGAACCTATTTGTTCAAATCTCTGACATGTCAGCACCAAACTACACAGCATCACATGAACTAATTCACTTGTTGATGATTCTACGTGGTTTTCCACAAGTCTTCTTCTCATTATCAACTGGTCAAGATGAATTAGACGAACAACTAGAAGTGATGGGAACCGAATTATTCGATATCGTTGCCCACTTTGTTGTAGTTTCAGAACAAAGAAAACACGGACTAATTAATGAAGACATCGAAAAGATGTACCTAAAGGGAATCCAAAACACTATCGAACCTGAACCAGAAGAATTGGATAATGCAATGGAATTACGTTTATTAACTTTAATTGATGCACACGTATTCTACGGCGATAAGTTCGATTCATTTGCTCGTCCAACCCTTGAAAAGGATTACCCAGTCGCATTAAAGGCAGCTGATGAAATCTACAAGATTATTACTGAAAAACCAACTGATTCACCATTTGGTTTCAGAAGAAACGTTGTTAAGTTATTCAAGGCCTTTGATGAACAACTAAAGAAGTGGGGACTACCTGCATTGCATAACTCAGAATTTGCAACAATCTCCAGTGTTGTTTCAGAAAGACAATTAAACTTAAACGTTAAACAACAATTTGAAATATTCCATTCAGAATTACATGACAAGGAAACTGGTCGTCGTGCCTATGTTGGTTTCAACAAATCAGATGATCAAAACTCATTCGTGATTCCTGCTCCAACAGGGATGGATGACAGTCCAGAATACTTCAAGAAGTTATACGCTATGACAGTTCAAGAACTATTTAAAGAACTAAAAATGCCATATATCATTAGAAAATAAGGCAGGAGGCAATCTGATGGATAAGGAAATTCAATCATTATTTGATAATGCTAAAAGAATTGTATTTTTGACAGGAGCCGGAGTATCGACAGCTTCACACATCCCAGACTATCGTTCTAAGAATGGACTATACGCAACTGATACAACTGGAAAACCAGCTGAATATTATTTGAGTCACGCATGTTTAGTTAATGAACCAGATGTGTTTTACACATTTGTGAAAGAAAATATGTACTATCCAGATGCCAAACCCAATGTAATTCACGAAAAACAAGCTGAACTTACCAGAGAAGGTAGAGCCAGTGTAATTACTCAAAATGTTGATGGATTATATGGGGATGCCGACACTAAGAACTTAATTGAATTCCATGGCAATTTATACGATGTATATTGCCAAAAGTGCCGTCAACGAGTTGATTGGCATGAATATATGAAAAGCGATAAACATCACGATTGTGGTGGAACACTTCGTCCAGGCATTGTGCTATATGATGAAGGATTGAACCAAGCTAAAGTGGTTAACAGTGTTCAACTAATGGAAAGGGCTGATTTGGTGGTCATTGTTGGAACATCAATGCGTGTTTACCCATTTGCCGGTTTATTAGATTACAGAAATCCGAATACAAAAGTGATTGCAGTGAACCAAGAAAAGTTAAACTTAGGAATTGATTTTACGATGATTCAAGAGGATGCAACGAAATTCTTTAGTGAATTGAAATAAGAAGGAAGATGATGGTTTAATGATAACTTTAGGAGTGACGACTTGGAGCGAACACCCAGCCTTGATTAATGGTGAAGATAGACCCGTTAAGTTAAACGAGTATGCTGCCTATTTTCCAGTTGTGGAAGTTGATAATCCATTCTATGGAATTCCACAGGAAAAAACCGTTCGTCAATGGATGCGCCAAGTACCGGAATCGTTTCAATTTATCTTAAAGGCTAATCAGTTAATGACTAAGCATGATATGCGCTCGCAAATGGCTGCCGATGATGATCAAAGAAGACAGGCGTTTAGTGATTACGTTAAAATGCTACACCCATTAATTCAAACCAACCAATTAAAGACGGTCTTATTTCAATTCCCACCATATTTTCAACGCAACAACGACAACATTCGTTATCTAATGACTATTCGTGAGTTGATGGGGAGAAAGGTTCCAATTGCAGTAGAGTTTAGAAATCCGACATGGTCGGAAAAATCGATGCAAACATCAATTCAAAATTATTTAAAACGCCTTGGCATGACATTTGTGATTGCTGATGAACCACACAATTTAAACGATGGAATTGAGTTATTACCGATGGTGACCACTTCTAAGATGGCGATGTTAAGGCTACATGGTCGCAACGCTCAGGGATGGTTTAACCAGGATAAAAACTGGCGTAGTCAAAGAACATTGTATAAATACAATGAGAAAGAACTACAGGAATTTGCCGGCATCGTGACTAAGCTAAATAAACAAGTCGATGAGGTGTGTGTCATCTTTAACAACAACTCTGGTAGGGATGCAGCACCAAACGCACTACAATTAAAAGATATGTTGCACGTGTCATTTAACGATTTGGCACCAATGCAATTAGATTTGTTCTAAGAGCAATATTATTGACAATTCAAGTATGATATACTAATAGTTAATATTAATTACTGGTTGAAAGGATGATTTACATGGCTGATAACAATACTTTTTATGTTACAACGCCTATCTACTACCCATCAGGACGTTTACATATCGGGAACTCATACACAACTATTGCTTGTGATGCGTTAGCTCGTTACAAACGTGCTGAAGGTTTTGACGTGTTTTTCCTAACAGGAACAGATGAACACGGACTAAAAATCGAAGAAAAGGCAGAATCATTGAACATTACGCCACAAGCATACGTGGACAAGATGGCTGCTCAAATTAAAGACTTATGGAAGAAGTTGGACATTTCAAACGACAAGTTCATCAGAACTACTGATGAACAACATCGTGAAGTTGTTCAAAAGATTTTTCAACAACTATTAGATCAAGGTGATATTTACCTAGGTGAATACTCTGGTTGGTACTCAGTATCTGACGAAGAATACTTCACTGAATCACAATTAGCAGAAGTATACAAAGACGACAACGGAAACGTTATTGGTGGAAAGGCTCCATCAGGACACGAAGTTGAACTAGTGAACGAAAAGTCATACTTCTTTAAGATGAGTAAGTACGCTGATTGGCTACTACAATACTACAAAGATCATCCTGATTTTATTCAACCAGAATCAAGAATGAACGAAATGATTAATAACTTCATCAAACCAGGTCTAGAAGATTTAGCTGTTTCTAGAACATCATTTAGTTGGGGAATTCCTGTTAAATCAAATCCAGAACACGTTGTATACGTATGGATTGATGCGCTATCAAACTATATTAGTGCATTAGGATACGATACTGATGATGATTCACTATTCCAAAAATTCTGGCCTGCTGATGTTCACATGGTAGGTAAGGAAATTGTTAGATTCCATACAATTTACTGGCCAATCATTTTACATGCTTTAGGTTTACCATTACCAAAACATGTTATCGGTCATGGTTGGTTAACCATGAAAGACGGTAAGATGTCTAAGTCAAAGGGTAACGTTATTTACCCAGAAGTATTAGCCGAAAGATACGGTTTGGATGCAGTAAGATACTACTTACTAAAGGCCGTACCATTTGGTAACGATGGGGTATTTACTCCAGAAGACTTCGTTGATCGTATTAACTACGACCTAGCAAACGATTTAGGTAACTTATTAAACCGTACAGTATCAATGATTAACAAGTATGAAGACGGTGTGATTCCAGAATTTAAGTCAAACTTCTTAGAACCTGACAAGGAACTAGAAGCATTAAGCAAGGATGTAATTGCTGAATACAAGACTAAGATGGATGAATCACGCTTCTCAGATGCTTTAGCAGCTGTTTGGCAATTAGTTTCTCAAACTAACAAGTACATTGACCAAACTACCCCATGGATTCTAGCTAAGAATGAAAACGATGGTGATGCTGAAAAGCTTGCTGATGTAATGGCTCATTTAGCTGCCAGTTTACGTGTGATTGGTTTATTAATTAGCCCAATTATGACCAATGCACCAAAACAAATCTTCACTCAATTAGGTTTAGATGACCAAGCAATTGATTTAACTAACATTGCAATTGAAGATTTACCAACTGGTGGCAAAGTTGTTGCTAAGGGAACTCCTATCTTCCCACGTTTAGACAAGGAAGAAGAAGTTGACTTTATCAAGAACCAAATGACTAAGTCAGACAAGAAAAAGGGTCGTGCAGCCAAAGAAGAAGCTAAGAAACAAGCTCAAGTTGATCAAGAAGGCGCTGAAAGTGCTGCTGATAAGAAAGAAATCAAGTTCGATACATTTGAAAAAGTAGAACTAAAGGTTGCCGAAGTTAAGAACGTTGAACGTGTTGAAGGGGCAGACAAACTATTGAAGTTCACCCTAGATGCAGGTAAGGAAGAAACTACTCAAATCCTTTCAGGAATTGCTAAGTGGTATCCTGACTTCGAAAAACTAATCGGTAAGAAAGTAATCATAGTTTCCAATTTGAAACCTAGAAAGATGCGTGGCCAATTAAGCCAAGGAATGTTACTATCCGTTGAACACGACGATGGCAATATTGAATTAGTTACAATTGGTAGCCAATTTGAAAATGGTGCCACTTTGGAATAATGGTGAGATAACAGACTAAAAAATAGCCATTAATTCAAAACGAATTGATGGCTATTTTTACGATAGGAGCAAATATAATGCAAATTTTTGATTCACATACGCATTTAAATGATGATGCTTTTAGAGGACAAGTACCTGAATACATTGAACACGCCAAAAAATTAGGTGTTACTAAGATGGCGATTGTTGGATCAAATCGTCAAATGAACGAAGAAGCAATTCAACTAGCTCATCAATATGATAATCTATACGCCATCGTTGGTTGGCATCCAGAAGATGCGATGGACTATAACGATGAAGAAGAAGCAATCCTATACAAACAACTACAAGACGACAAGGTAGTTGCATTAGGAGAAATCGGTTTAGATTACAATCAAAGTACCGCACCTAAAAAAGCACAATTTAATGTTTTTAAACGTCAAATCAAGATTGCCCAAGAATTGGATATGCCAATCTCTGTGCATAATCGTGATGCATTCGAAGATACCTACGCGATTTTAAAAGAAATGGGCGTAAACAACGGTATCATTCATAGCTTTAATGGGGATGCCGAATGGTTGAACCAAATTATGAATCTAGGGATGTACGTCTCATACTCTGGTGTCGCCAGTTTTAAAAAGACAAAGGAAATTCATGATTCAGTCGCAAAGACACCAATCGACAGAATGCTAGTGGAAACAGATGCGCCATACTTGGCACCTGAACCATTGCGTGGACATCAAAACGAACCAGGTTATACATTATACACTGTTGAAGCGGTGGCTCGTTTTAGAGATACCACTCCTGACAAGATTGCAGATGCTACCTATCAAAACGCACTACGAATTTTTGGATTGGATGAATAATGGAAAAAATTAAAGAAGTAATCGTGGTAGAAGGCCGCGACGATACAAAGAGAATCAAACAAGCCGTGGATTGTGACACAATCGAAACTAGGGGTTCAGCCATCGATGACAAGACACTTGCGTTGATTAAGAAACTTGATAAACAACGTGGTGTAATTGTGTTCACTGATCCGGATTTTTCTGGTGAACGAATCAGAAAGATTATCACTCAAGAAGTTCCTAACGCTAAACATGCTTTTGTGGACCGAAAAAAGTCGGTTCCAACTAAGAGCGATGGCTCACTAGGTGTTGAACACGCCAGCGTTGAAACCATCAGAGAGGCACTAAAAAACGTTTATACAGCAGATACTGACCATGAGAGTGAAATTTCAATTGCCGATTTAAATGCTGCAAGAGTCATTAATGATTCAGAAGCCAAAATTAGACGAACTCAATTATGTAACGAACTAAAGATTGGATATGTGAATGGTAAACAACTATTAAAACGACTATCCATGTTTGGAATTACTAAAGACCAGTTTAATGAAGCACTAAGCCATATTAAGGAGTAAGAAATGTCAAATAATCCAGAAATTGCTAGCCCAGCTAGAACACAAGCCATCTTAAATCGTTTCCATTTGTCAGCTAAGAAGAGTTTAGGACAAAACTTTTTAACTGATTTAAATGTCTTAACCAAGATTGTGGATGCTGCACATCTAACAGACACAGATAATGTTATTGAAATTGGACCAGGTATCGGTGGGTTAACCGAATTTCTAGCACGTAGTTCAAAACGTGTTTTAGCATTCGAAATTGACCAAAATTTATTGCCTGTATTAGATGAAACACTAAGTCCTTATGATAATGTCGAAGTGATTAATCAAGACATCCTACAAGCTAATTTACCTGCCATTATCGAAGAAAAGTTCAACAACGAACGTCCAATCAAGGTGGTTGCCAACTTACCTTATTACATCACAACACCAATTATTTTGGACCTACTAAAGGGAAATGCTGAATTCGACAACATTACCGTTATGATGCAAAAAGAAGTTGCCCAACGTTTAGAAGCAAAACCGGGTAGCAAGGACTACGGTTCACTATCTGTAATCATTCAATACCTAAACGATGTTAAGTTAGCTTTTGAGGTATCAAGGAAGTCATTTATCCCAGCTCCAAATGTTGATTCAGCGATTGTGACTTTGGACAGAAAAGAAACAATCGAAAATGAAGTATTCGATGAAAAAGCATTTGCTAGTTTTGTAAGGGGATGCTTTGCTCACCGTAGAAAGACTCTATGGAATAACCTCCAAGGGTTGTTCGGTAAGGACGCTGAAACCAAAGAAAGGGTTAAATCAGTCCTAGATGAATTTGATATACAACCAAGTATTCGACCTGAAAAACTAACTGTTGATCAATACGTCGACTTAACAAATAAATTCCATTCTATAAAATTGGTATAATATTATTTGATTATTAAAAAACACTGTGATATAATTTTGTTTTTTAATATTTTCCGTGGTATAATATACACACTAGAGAGGTGAATATTATGCCAACCAGTTTGACTGACATTAAGAGCCACTTGGACACTCGCTTAGGCGAAAAAGTTGTTGTAACAGTTCAAGTTGGAAGAAATAAAACATTAGAACGCCATGGGATGCTAGCCGAAACATTCCCTGCAGTGTTTGTTGTTGAGTTAGAAGAAGATGAAAATCTTAAGAGAGTATCTTACAGCTACACTGATATTCTAACCAAGAACATTGAAATGGATTTTACCGACGAAGTAAGTGAAGAAGCTTAAAACTGAGAGCTAATAATATTTATTAGCTCTTTTTATTTTGCACTTTTTACAAAATCCGAAAGTTTCACTGACTTTTCATTTTAACTTTAGTATAATGTTAATAAATAATTTAGTTAAATTGGGGGGTGTGATACTTGAGAACCGTAGAGAAAGCATGCGCCAAACTTAACCTAGGCTTGGATACGCCGTATCGTCATAAGGACGGCAAAATTGAGTGGAATATGATAATGACTTCGATTGAATTATCTGACTACGTCGAAATCGTTACCGAAAAAGGAAATGGAATTTCCGTTCACTGTAATCGTGTGTTTTTACCACAAGATCATCGCAACTTAGCATATCAAGCAGCATTTCTACTTAAAAAGAAATTTGGCATTCAACAAAAAGTTGATATCCATATCAGAAAGAATATTCCTGTTGCTGCTGGAATGGGTGGAGGTTCATCAGATGCTGCCGCAGTTATTCGAGGACTGAATCGTCTTTGGAATTTACATATGACTGATCAAGAGATGGCAACATTTGGATTGCAACTTGATTCTGATGTTCCTTATTGTGTATACAGTCAAACTGCAATGGTTACTGGTAAGGGTGATAACATCGATTTAATGCCAAAACTGCCAAAAATGTATTTCGTAATTGTGAAACCCAAAGTCAGTGTTTCAACACCAGAAATCTTAAATAAGATTGATTACGATAAGCTAGAACATGTGGATGTTAATCAATTGGCAGAGGCGGTTGAAACGCAAGACTATGATCAAATCGTTTCACACATGGGAAACGTCTTAGAGCCATTATCTGCAAAGCATCATAGTGAGATTAAAAAGATAAAAGAGAAATTCGAAAAATACGGTGCTGACAGTGCGCAAATGTCTGGGACTGGACCAACAGTCTTTGGTATCTGTAAGACAGAAAGCCAAGCAAAGCACATTTTTAATAGTATTCGTGGTTTCTGTTCAGAAGTATATATTGTAAGACCTGTATAAAAAATATCCGTTTAGGCGAAAGTTTAAACGGATATTTTTTGATTATTTCGTTTAAAAAGTATCTTAAATCCGAACATTATGATAAAATTTAGATGTAGTTTTTACTTAATGAGGTGAAAGAATGAAAGCAAAGCGTAGTGCGCGTCTAGTAGATATGACTCGCTACTTAATGGAGAATCCTAATACGGTAGTACCATTGACTTTTTTTGCAAATCGTTATGATTCTGCTAAGTCATCTATTAGTGAAGACCTAACCATTTTACGAAAAACATTTATGGAAACAGGAACTGGTGTATTAGAAACCATTCCTGGTGCCGCTGGTGGAAGTATGTTCATGCCAGGCATCCAAAAACATGAAGCAAGTCTATTCATTGACGAAGTTCAATCAGCATTAGCTGACAATTCAAGAGTTTTACCTGGTGGATATGTATATATGAACGATCTACTTAACCGTCCATCAATTTTAAGACAAATCGGTCGAATTATTGCGACACTATACAGTGATAAAAAGATTGACGCTGTCTTAACTGTTGCCACCAAGGGTATTCCGGTTGCACAAAGTGTTGCAACCTTATTAAACGTTCCATTTGTAATTGCTAGACATGATTCTAGAATTACTGACGGTTCAACTATTAGTGTGAACTATATTTCTGGTTCTCAAAAGAGAATCGAAAAGATGGTTCTATCAAAACGTAGTTTGCCAGCTAATTCCAATGTCTTAATCGTAGACGATTTCCTACGTGGTGGGGGATCAGCCGATGGACTATGTAGTCTAATCAAAGAATTTGATAGTGAAGTTGCCGGAATTGCGTTTGTTGCAGAACGTGATTACGAAGGTCAACGTAAGATTAGCGAAGATGATTACACTTCATTATTCAAGATTGATACTAATAACGGTGATATTAAAGTTGACTTAGGTAACTTTACTTACGATAACTTTAGCGACATCACCAAGGAGGAAGAATAATGTCGACTAGAAATACAATTATTTTAGCTGCCGGTAAAGGTACGCGAATGAAGTCAAAACTATACAAAGTTTTGCATCGAGTTTGTGGTCGTACAATGGTTGATTGTGTATTAACACAAGTTGAAAAAATTCATATGGATAACATTGTTACCGTAGTTGGTTTTGGTGCAGAAGACGTTAAGACTCAACTAGGTGATAGAAGCCAATATGCGTTACAAGAAAAACAACTAGGAACAGGGGATGCAGTTAAAAAGACTGCCAATATCTTAGAAAATGTTGATGGATCAACAATGGTTGTTAGTGGTGATACTCCATTATTTACAGCTGAAACTTTTGATCACTTATTTACTCAACACGAAGAAAGTGGTGCAGTTGCAACTGTATTAACTTCCAAAGCACCTAACCCATTCGGTTACGGTCGTGTTGTTAGAGATGATAAGGGTAACGTTAACAAGATTGTTGAACAAAAGGATGCTTCAGTTGCTGAACAAAACATCGATGAAATTAACACGGGTGTTTATGTTTTTGATAACCATGAATTATTCGAAGCCCTAAAGAAGGTTAAAAACGATAACGCTCAAGGCGAATACTACCTACCTGACGTTATTGGTATCTTCAAAGAAGAAGGTAAAAACGTTGGTGCATACCAAATGAAGAACTTTGATGAATCAATGGGTGTAAACGATCGTATCGCTCTATCAAAGGCTAACCAAGTAATGCAACAACGTATTAACGAATACCACATGTCAAACGGTGTTACTATGCCAAATCCTAATGACACATACATTGATTTTGGTGTTGAAATTGGCCAAGACACAATCGTAGAACCTGGTGTTCACATTAGTGGTAACACTAAGATTGGTAACGATTGTAAGATTGGTGCTAACTCAGAAATTAGAGACTGCATCATTCATGACAACGTGACTGTGACATCATCATTACTTGAAGAATCAGAAATGATGACTGGTTCAAACATTGGACCATACTCACATCTACGTCCAGAAGCTAAGATTGGTGAAAATGTTCATCTTGGTAACTTTGTTGAAGTTAAGAAAGCACAAATCGACGAAGGCACTAAGGTTGGTCATTTAACTTATGTTGGTAATGCGCATCTAGGTAAGAACATTAACGTTGGTTGTGGTGTTATTTTTGCTAACTATGATGGTAAGAACAAACATAACACTGAAGTTGGTGATGATTCATTCATCGGAAGCAATGCTAACTTGATTGCGCCATTACACATTGATGACCATACATTTATTGCTGCTGGTTCTACAATTACTGATGACGTTAAACAATACGACATGGCGATTGCTAGACAACGTCAAACCAACAAACCAGGATATTTCAAAAAGCTTCCATACGCTGATTAAGAGATAATCCAATGATATTTTATTTATTATTTGTATAATTTTTGAATGAAAAATTATCGATTATAGTGTAAAATTAACTGTGAATTAAGAATATAGTTACGAATTATAGAATTTATTGTTAGGTGGAGGACTTATGGCTGAAAGATATTCTGATCCTAAATTGAAGATTTTTGCTTTAAACTCTAACATTCCTTTGGCAGAAAAAATTGCTGATCGTGTTGGTGTTGACTTGGGTGAAACATCTGTTGATAGATTTAGCGATGGCGAAATTAGAATTAACATTGAAGAAAGTATCCGTGGGGATAACTGTTATATCATTCAATCTACATCAGCTCCCGTTAATGATAATTTAATGGAATTAATGATTATGATTGATGCTCTTAGACGTGCAAGTGCTAAGACGATTAATGTGGTAATCCCATATTATGGTTACGCTAGACAAGACCGTAAGGCTCGTTCTAGAGAACCAATTACTGCAAAGCTAGTTGCTAACATGCTAGAAACTGCTGGAATTGACCGTGTAGTTGCATTGGACTTACATGCTGCTCAAATCCAAGGTTTCTTCGATGTTCCAGTTGATCACATGATGGGTGCACCATTATTAGCTGATCACTTTATTAACCACGGCTGGGACTCAAACGCAGTCGTAGTTTCACCTGACCATGGTGGTGTAGTTCGTGCCCGTGCATTGGCCGAATTCCTAAAAGCACCAATTGCCATTATCGACAAGCGTCGTCCTAAGGCAAACGTTGCTGAAATCATGAACATCATTGGTGATGTTAAGGGTAAGTCATGTTTGATGGTTGATGACATGATTGATACTGCTGGTACTATTACTTTAGGTGCTCAAGCATTGATGGATGCTGGTGCTAAGGAAGTTTACGCATGTTGTACACACCCTGTATTATCAGGTCCTGCAATTGATCGTATTCAACAATCACCAATTAAGAAGCTAGTTGTTACTGATACAATTCGTTTGCCTAAAGAAAAACAAATCGATAAGATTGAACAAATTTCAGTTGCTCCATTAATCGGTGACGCAATTAAGCGTATTAACGAAGACCGTGCCGTTAGTCCATTATTCAGCAACCGTTTCAGAAGTAACGCAGAATAATGAATAGACCAAAGCGCTTAGGACTGATAATAGCGTTAGCCGGAATCGTGATTGCTTTAATTGCAATGATGTTTAAAGTTAGTGCTATTACGATTAGTAACTACCTATTCTTGATAGGGTTATTAATCACAGTCATTGGTTTAATTGGAGTATTATCCAAGGGACATCTTTTCACTGGATGGCGTATTTTTCACCGCAAGGGTGATGACGAACGTTTTGAAAACGAAAAGATTCCGGCCAATAAAATTGGTGGCATGAAGAATGCAAAGATAGTGGTACGTCCATTTGCACAGTTAATGTTAATAATTGGAATTATCTGGATTGCGTTTGCAATCATTATCACACTATAAAAAAGAACTCACTTGATTGAAGTGAGTTCTTTTTTATTTGTTAATGTTTATTTTAAAGCAAAGTTTCTGATGGCGTATGCGACACCGTTTTCTTTGTTGGTCTTAGTAATCTTGTTAGCAATCTTCTTTAATTCGTCAGAAGCGTTACCCATGGCAACACCGGTGCCGGCGTAGGTAACCATGCTAATGTCGTTTCCTTGATCACCAATAGCCATTACGTTATCAGCGGTTAGACCTAAACGAGTAGCGAGCTTGCTTAGTGAAGCACCTTTTGAGGCCTTTTGGTTAACAAATTCTAGGAAAACTGGTTCACTTCTAACCATTGTTAAGTGGTCTAAGAAACTTTCAGGAATTGCTGGAATGGCCTTATCAATCACATCTGGATCAGCAATAAGCATGGCCTTAACGATTTCTGTTTCTGAAGTGATTTCGTGTGGTTCACGAACACGAATTGGCATTCTTACTAGGTAACTTTCAGCAACACTGTATGGGCTTAAATCTCTGTTAGTAGCGTAAATGTAATCTGTAGTTTCGATTTGGAAGTTTGTGTTGACCTTGTGACTTAACTTTTCAAGTTCAATGTAGTCGTTATAGTCTAAGTCGAACTTTTCAATGATGTTAGCGTCAGCGTCTTGAACTTGAGCCCCGTTGAAAGTGATGGCATATTCATCACTACCAGAGATGTTTAGTTTCTTTAGGTATGGTTTTACACCAGTCAAAGGACGACCAGTACATAGTACAACTTTGATGCCATTTTTTCTAGCTTCGGTAACGGCATCGATTGTTTCTTGAGCTAAGATGTTTTCTTCGTTTAAAAGGGTACCATCGATATCAATGGCGATTAATTTGATTTCACTCATGGAGAAATCCTCCTTACTTAATTAATTCATCGTTTTTAATGTGTTTTTGAAATTCTTGATAGACAGGTTCGAATAAATCAATATCGCTGTCCTTGGATAACATTTCCTTAGGGAAGAAGAAGCGTTCATCACCTAAATGCTTACCAGTAACGGCACTAACTAGTTGAGAAATCTTTGATAGCTCAATCATTGTGCCATCGTTTCTACGTAATTCGATTTGTGTAGCATGGTGCTTCTTGTTTGGATCATAAGCATCATATGGTAAATCAAAACTGTTATTAACGGCAGTGTAGTAGGTGATTTCGAAACCAGTTTCTTGAATCCATTTTTGCATGGTTGGAATTAATGATTCTGTTTCATTATTGTATTCAACCGACTTGAATGGTTTTCTATTGATGAAACGATCAGCTAAATCGGAAAGGATTTGATCATCTGATTCAATCCAATTGATAAAGTAGGTGTTCAAGACACCATCGTCTAGTTTTAAATAGTCATCAATATTGAATTCATTCTTGAAGAATGGCATCAATAGGTGAGGAGTTAGACGGTCGTTTTTATCCAGTTGACTAGATAGTTCCTTGGCTCTTTGAAGTAGGTGGCTTAGGATAACTTCCATTGAACGTGATACTGGATGGAAGTACACTTGCATGTACATTTGCAAACGGGAGATGATGTAGTCTTCAACGGCATGCATACCATTGATTTCAAAACAGATACCACCTTCGTATGGTCTCATCACACGTAAGATTCTAGTTAAATCAAAGTTACCATAGTTGGCGCCCGTATTATAGGCATCTCTTAATAGGTAATCCATTCGATCGGCGTCACATTGACTAGAAATCATTTGAACCACTTGTTGGTTTGGATAAGTGTGATCGATAACGCTAGCAACTTCCTTGGGGAAGTTAGGACTAATCTTACTCAAAACTTGGTTAACTTCTGTTTTTTCAGAAGTGATAATTTCTTGAGTGATTGCTTCGTGATCGGTACCAAAGATGTGTTCAAACGTATGTGAGTACGCACCGTGTCCAATATCATGGAGTAGTGCGGCACAAAGCGCAACTAATCTTTGGGAGTCGTCCCACAAACCATCGCCAGCAACTTGGCTAGGATAGTTTCTAAGGAAGCCATCACAGATGCGACGAGTAATTTCATACACTCCTAAACTGTGGGTAAATCTTGAATGTTCTGCACCATGGAATGTGAATGAAGCAGGACCTAATTGTTTTATTCTTCTTAATCGTTGAAATTCTTTAGTATTAATCAAATCTAAAATGACTTGGTGTTGTACGTAAATGTAGTTAAGAACCGGATCTCGAAAAACCTTTTCTCGAGGTAGTAGTTTTTCTTGGTATTCCAAATTCTTACCTCCTTACTATCTATATATAAGTTATTTATGCTTATTATAACAAAGTTTTAAATGAAATAATTAATTTTCCGACCATTAATTAATGCATTTATCGGGATGTCCGTATATAATATTAGTTTGTGATATATGAAATGAGGGAAGGTGAGTCAGTGTGATGGATAAAAATGAAAATGCTCAAAAGGTTGTTGTGAACTTAAAGACAACCATTTTCCAAGATGCCGAACGCGAAGACTTTATATTTGAAGAAGTGGGTAGTCTAGTTCAAATGAATAATGGACTATACCTTCGCTTTGCTGAACATCAAGACAATCAAGAGGTGGCCAACGTCACTTTGAAGATTACAGATGAACATGTTCAATTAACTCGCCAAGCAAAAGGTGGACATCACTCTAGAATGATTTTTGATGAAAACAAAGATCACGACACAATTTACCAAACTGAGTATGGTCCAATAAAAATTTTGGTCAAAACAAAAGAGCTAAACTATGATTATAACAATGAAATTAATAATGGTAAGCTTGATATTGACTATGAATTACATTCCGGTGGAATGATTGTAGGAGAGTACAATCTTGCATTGCAATTTTTTGCTTAAAAAGGTATGATATTAATAGTATTTTGAAAGGACGTGCACCGATTTGAAATTACAAGCCTTAGAAGGTAAAGACAAAAAAGAATTATCAATGGTCGAAGTTGCTCACGCAATTCTTTCTGAACGTGGGGAAGTAATGGCCTTTGCTGATATCGCCAACGAAATCCAAAAATATTTGGGTGATTCTGATGAAGAAATTCGTAAACGATTGGTACAGTTCTACACAGATATGAACGTTGATGGTAGTTTTATTTCTTTAGGTGATAATCTTTGGGGACTAAGAACTTGGTATCCATATGATTCAATCGATGAAGCTACAGTTCATCCTGAAGACGAAGATATCGATCGTCCTAGAAAGAAAAAGCGTCGTAAGGTTAACGCATTTTTAGCTGATGCTTCTGACGATGATGACGTTATCGATTACGATGATGATGATCCAGAAGACCAAGACGACGAATTTGAAGATGCCGATGAAGGTGTCGACGAAACCGACAAGTATCACAAAGATTTAGATGAAATTGACGAAGAGAACGATGTTGACGACGATAACATTCCTGATGGTATCGAAGGCGAATTGTCAGAATTACATGACGATGACGAAGACATCGACGATGATTCTAAAGATTAATTTTTGCTTGAAAAATAATAATTATATTTCTTGACTATAAAGCTAGAACAATGTAATATATTTTTTGGGCTCCTTACAAAAGAGTTTGTAAGGACAATTGATCGATTATAGTAATCAATGACTCCCTATTCTCAATGAATAGGGAGTTTTTAATTTTTACCCTAATAGATTTTATGAGGAGTTTTTTCACATGACTAAATATGTTTTTGTTACTGGTGGGGTTGTTTCTTCACTAGGAAAAGGAATTGTTTCTGCATCACTAGGACGTTTATTAAAAAACCGTGGAATCAACATTACTATCCAAAAGTTTGATCCATACGTTAACGTCGACCCAGGTACTATGAGCCCATACCAACACGGTGAAGTGTTTGTTACTAATGATGGTACTGAAACTGACCTTGATTTAGGTCACTATGAACGTTTCATTGATAATGACTTAAATAAATACTCAAATGTAACTACTGGTAAAATTTATTCAGAAGTATTGAGAAAAGAACGCCGCGGTGACTACTTAGGTGCAACTGTTCAAGTTATTCCTCATATCACTGGTATGATTAAAGAAAAAATCATGCGTGCAGCTAAGGTTTCAAACGCTGATATCGTAATTACTGAAATTGGTGGTACTGTTGGTGATATTGAATCATTACCATTCCTAGAAGCTATTCGTCAAATGAAGAGCGAAGTAGGGGATGAAAATGTATTCTACATCCACACCACTTTAATTCCTTACTTACGTGCTGCTGGCGAAATGAAGACTAAACCAACACAACACTCAGTTAAAGAACTACGTGGTTTAGGTATTCAACCAAACCTATTAGTTGTTAGAACTGAACAAGATGTTACTGATGCAATGAAGAGAAAGATTGCTTTATTCTGTGACGTTAAGCCAGAAGCTGTTGTTGAATCAAAAGATGCTCCAACACTTTACACTGTTCCATTGATGCTTGAAGCTCAAGGAATGGACCAACAAGTTGTTGACCACTTTGGTATCGACGCTCCTAAGGCTGACATGACTGAATGGAAAGCTCTAGAACAAAAAGTCCAAAACCTAAAGAATGTTGTTAACATTACTTTAGTTGGTAAGTATGTAAAACTAAAGGATGCTTACATTTCAATTACTGAATCATTACGTCATGCTGGTTACCCAGTTGATGCAAAGATCAACCTAAAGATGTTAAACTCAGAACTAGTTACTGAAGATAACGTAGAAGAATTACTTGGTGATGCTGATGGTATTATCGTTCCTGGTGGATTCGGTGACCGTGGTATTGAAGGTATGATTACTGCAGTTAAGTACGCTCGTGAAAACGACGTTCCTTACCTAGGTGTATGTTTAGGTATGCAAATTGCAAGTATCGAATTTGCTCGTGACGTATTAGGTTACAAGGATGCTAACACTACTGAAATTGATCCAGAAACTCCACATAAGATTATCGACTTAATGGCTGACCAAGCTGATATCGATGGTATGGGTGGAACTCAACGTTTAGGTGCTTACCCATGTAAGCTAAAACCTGGTACTGTAACAGCTGCTGCTTACGGTAACAAGGCTGAAATTTCAGAACGTCACAGACACCGTTACGAATACAACAATGAATACAGAGAAGAAATGGAAGCACATGGTTTAGTTATTGCCGGTACTTCTCCAGATGATCACTTGGTAGAAGTTGTTGAAATTCCTACTAACAAGTTCTTCGTTGCTGCTCAATACCACCCAGAATTCCTATCACGTCCAACAAGACCTGAAGGATTATTCAAGGCATTCGTTGCAGCTGCACACGAACAACATGAAGAAAACAACAAATAATAAGTTTTAAACCAAAAAGGCCGGATATTTTCCGGCCTTTTTTTGCGTTTTTATTAAATGTATGTTTAATTTTGCCTAAACTATTGTATTTTTAATATTTATTATTTAATATTGTTATTGTTCACTATTATTAGTGAAACTGTAAGCGAGGAATTTAAACAATGAATAAAATGATAATAAAGGGTGGCCATCGTTTATCTGGTAACGTGACCATTGGTGGGGCTAAAAATAGTACTGTTGCATTAATCCCGGCAGCTATTTTAGCCGACACACCAGTGCAATTTGACATGGTGCCAAACATCTTAGATGTACACAATCTAATGGTGATTTTGGAGTCAATGAATGTCTCATCAGATTTTGCCGATGGAATATTAAACGTCGACCCAACAACAATAAATGAAAGTGCTTTACCAAGTAAGGCGATTAAAAGTTTAAGAGCATCATACTACTTCATGGGAGCATTATTAGGACGCTTTGGTCGTGCTAAGATTACTTTCCCTGGGGGAGATAACATTGGTCCTAGACCAATTGACCAACACATCAAGGCTTTTGAAGCAATGGGGGCAAAAGTTGAAAATGATGGTGATGAAATCATCATTACTACTGAAGAAGATGGTTTACATGGTGCACAAATCTTCTTAGATGTTGTCTCAGTAGGGGCAACCATCAATGCTATTTTAGCTGCTGTTAAAGCAAACGGTTCAACTGTCATCAGAAATGCTGCCAAAGAACCAGAAATTATTGATGTTGTTACATTCTTGAATAACATGGGTGCAAAGATTAGGGGCGCCGGTACAGATGTTATTAGAATTGAAGGTGTGGAATCTCTTCGTGCCAAGAATACTCACATCATTATTCCAGATCGAATTGAAGCAGGTACATACCTATCCATGGCTGCCGCATATGGTGACGGTGTGAAGATTCAAAACGTGATTCCAGAACATTTGGAATCATTTATTGCTAAGCTTCAAGAAATGGGGATTGATCTACAAATCAATGAAGACAGCATTTACGTTCCAAAAACAGATGCGCTTAAGAACATTGAAATTAAGACAATGCCATATCCTGGATTCGCCACTGATTTACAACAACCAATAACGCCACTACTACTAATGGCTGCAGGTGATAGTACAATCATTGATACCATTTATCCAAAGAGAACTAAGCATATTGCTGAATTAAAGAAGATGGGCGCAAAGATTAGATATGATGAAGGTAATGGTACCATTATCATTAGTCATACCGATGGACTTGTTGGCTCAAAGATTGAAGCAGGGGAAATTCGTGCTGGTGCATCAGAAATGATTGCAGGTCTAATGGCACAAGGTACCACTGTTATCGATAATGCTGACAACATTTTACGTGGTTACGATAATATTATTGATAAGCTAACCAACTTAAATGCAGTCGTCGAATTAGTTAATGATGAAAGTTAATTTTCGTGTTGAATTAACTTCTATTTAGTGTTACTATAATCAAGTCGACTAAACGATAATCTCTGAATCAACATATGATACAGGGCAAAGGAGCGATTTATAATGAAACAAGGAATTCATCCAGAATACCACCAAGTGGTATTCCAAGATACAAGTACTGGTTTTAAATTCATGGCTGGTTCAACTATGAACTCAGCTGAAACTATCACTATGGATGATGGTAATGAATACCCATTAGTACGTCTTGAAATTTCTTCAGATTCTCATCCATTCTACACTGGCCGTGAAAAGTTCACTCAAGCCGATGGTGCTGTGGATCGTTTCAACAAGAAATACGGTTTCAAGTAAAGATAAAAAAGACATATCCGTTTCGGATATGTTTTTTTTTTACATATTTAGTACATAATCAATCCATTTTGGCATGGCTTCATTAATTTGTTCAAAGGTTAAATCAAAGTTGCCAGTATACCAAGGATCTGCGATTTCTGAACCTTGCATTCCATCGATGACACCTAAGCAAAGATGAATCTTGTGAGCTTGATCCTTTGGTGCCCAGTGAAGAAGGTTATTGATGTTTTCGAAATCCATTCCAATAATTAAGTCATACTTTTGGAAATCAGATGATTCGATTTGTCTAGAGTGTTGACCGGCATAACTGATTTGTTTTTGGTCTAACAATTTACGAACTTCTGGGTGAGGCGGATTGCCAATTTCTTCGGTACTTGTTGCTGCTGAATCAACTGCGATTTGATTTTCTAGTCCACGTTCCTTAATGATTTTGCTAAAAATAGCCTGAGCCATTGCAGAACGACAAACGTTTCCATGGCACACAAATAAGACTTTTTTCAAAGTAGTCACGTCCCCATTAATTATTATCCATTAAACATATTAACAGTGTTTTGACAATTAGTTAATAGTTTTTATAAGACCTCATTAAAAACAAAGGATTGTCTCATAATGGATAGAAAAATCGGGTTTAAAATAATTTATCGTTTCATGTTATAATATGTGTAACACTTATCGAACTGATGAAATGGAGATTTATTAGATATGAAAATGTCACTTACAGAAGTTGCTCGTGCAGTTTCTGCGCAAAACGATATTAGCGAATATGAAGATATTGATATTACTAGTGTTGCTTTTGATAGCAGAGAACTAACCTCGGGGGCACTATTTGTGCCACTTATTAGTGAAAACGATGGCCACGACTACATTCAAAGTGCAATTGATAATGGTGCCGTTGCAACTTTCTGGCAAAAAGACCACGAAAATGCTCCAACAGATTTTCCAATTATCGTTGTTGATAATACTTTAGAAGCACTGCAAAGATTGAGCCAATACTACTTAGCTAAGATTAATCCTAAGGTAGTCGCAATTACCGGTAGTAATGGAAAGACTACTACTAAGGATATGGTTGCTTCAGTATTATCTACTCAATTTAATGTCACTAAGACCCACGCTAATTTCAATAACGAAATTGGTGTGCCAATGACTATTTTAGACATGGAACCCAACACTGAAGTATTGGTTGTTGAAATGGGAATGGATCGTCCAGGTCAATTAGACTTCTTAAGTCATTTGGTAGAACCAGACGTTGCTGCCATTACAATGATTGGTGAAGCACATATCGAATTCTTTGGTACTCGTGATAAGATTGCCGATGCCAAGATGGAAATCGTAAACGGTTTAAAAGAAGATGGTATTTTTGTTTACAATGGAGACGAACCACTACTAGCAAGTAGAAGTGAATCATTACCATTCAAACGTACCTTTGGACTAACTGAAGATGATGACTATTATGCTCATGACATCTCAGGTACTCAAGTTGAAACTACATTTAAGGTTAATAAATACCCAGATGTTGAATTCAAAATTCCAATGATTGGGGAATACAACGTAAACAATGCGTTGGTTGCCATTACAATCGGTGATTTATACAGAATTAGGGAAGAAAACATCCAAAAGGCATTATTAAATGTTAATTTGACTGATAACAGAACTGAATGGATTGAAGGAAACAAACATGAAATGATTCTTTCAGACGTTTATAATTCAAATCCTACTGCTGTTAAAGAAGTAGTGAACGCATTTACACGTGAAAAAATTGATGGCCGTAAGATTGCCGTTTTAGGTGATATGTTGGAATTAGGCGATCAATCCGCAGAACTTCATGCATCACTAGCAGATGTTTTGGATCCAAAAGAGGTTCAAAGCTTATACCTTATTGGATCTGATATGAAGTATCTATACGATAAATTAAGTTCTGTTTATCCACCAGAAAACATTTTCTACTTTAAGGCGGATCAATTAGATGATTTATACGATCAACTAAACGCCGAAATTTATGAAGGTGACCAAGTCTTACTAAAAGCTAGTCACGGAATTCATTTAGAAAAACTATTAGAAAAACTTACAAATTAATATAGGTAATTCATTTGCTAATTTAGCTCAAAAGGGTTATATTAGTCTAGTTACATTTTTTAGAACACGGAATTTTTATAATCAAGTGATTAGCGCATTAACGGGAACGGATTCTTCCTTAGCTAATGACGGTATTATATTGAATGTTTCGTTTAGGAGGAAACATATTTGAAGTTTAGAGAATTAGGTCTTTCAGAAGATCTATTAAAAGCGATTGAAGACAAGGGTTTTAAGGAAGCCACTCCAATCCAAGCAGAAACAATTCCTTTATCCCTACAAGGAAAGGATGTTTTAGGACAAGCACAAACAGGTACAGGTAAGACAGCTGCTTTTGCTCTTCCTATTATTGAACACGTTGATTTAGACAATCCAAACGTGCAAGCATTAGTTATTTCACCAACTCGTGAATTAGCTATTCAAACTCAAGGCGAAATTAGTCGTTTTGGAAAAGAAAAGGGCGTTAAGGCTGTATCAGTTTTTGGTGGTTCTGACATCAGAAGACAAATCCAAAACCTAAAGCGTAAACCACAAGTTGTTGTGGGAACTCCTGGACGTTTATTGGATCATATCAATAGACGTACATTAAAATTAGACCATGTTAAGACATTGGTACTAGATGAAGCCGATGACATGTTGGACATGGGATTTTTAGATGATATTGAAAGCATCGTAAAACAAGTTCCAGAAGAAAGACAAACATTGTTATTCTCTGCAACTATGCCACCACAAATCAAACGTGTTGGTGTTCAATTCATGAAGGACCCTCAACAAGTTACAATCAAGGCTAAAGAATTAACTACTGATTTAGTTGATCAATATTACATCAGAGTAAAACAATTCGAAAAGTTTGATATCATGACTAGATTCTTTGATATTCAAGCACCAAAGGTAACTATCGTATTCTGTCGTACTAAGCGTCGTGTTGACGAAGTTTCTAAGGGACTTCTACTACGCGGCTATCGTGCAGCAGGAATTCACGGTGATTTAACACAAAACCGCCGTTCTCAAATCATGAAGGACTTCAAGCATGACAAGGTTGACGTTTTAGTTGCAACCGACGTTGCTGCTAGAGGTATTGATATCTCAAGTGTTACTCACGTATACAACTACGATATTCCTCAAGATTCAGAGAGTTACGTTCATAGAATTGGTCGTACCGGTCGTGCCGGACGTCATGGTGTTTCAATGACTTTCGTTGAACCAAACGAAACTAGTTACTTAAGAGACATTGAAAAGCTAACTAAGGTTAGAATGTTACCTCTTAAGCCACCTTCAGCTGATGAAGCATTGAAGGGTCAACTAGAAGTAGCTACTAAGGAAATTGGTTCATTAATTGAAAAGACTAAGATGGAACCATTCTCAGAAGCTTCTGATGAATTGTTAGAAAAATACGATGCTAAGGAATTAGTATCATTGCTATTAAGCAAGATGACTAGAAACCAAGTTAAGGTTCACATCACTGCTGAAAAGCCACTTCCTAATAAGAACAAGCGCGGTCATGGTGGTGGATATCACCGTGGCGGTGGCAATCGTCGTGGTGGCGGCTTCAAACGTGGTGGTAACAGAAATGGTGGCGGTAACCGTCGTCGTTACAATGGTAATGGCGGTGGTAACCACCGTGATGATCACAAGAAGGGTAACCGTTCATCAAACCACAAACGTCCAAACAAGTCATTCACAATTAAAAACAAAGATTAATAACAAAAAAAGCTGTTGATATGAAAATTTGTCAATGGCTTTTTTTTACATAAAGAATTACAATAAAAGGAAATGCCCATTATTAATTGGAGGAAAGATTAATATGGTAGTAGGAACTCATAGAAATGCACAAATACTAATTAGTAAGAATGCTTTATATCATAATATTAGTAACGAAAAGAAACGTTTAAAGAATAATGAATACTTATTCATGGTTGTAAAGGCTAATGGATACGGTCACGGGGCAGTCGCTGTTGCGCATGAAGCAGTTAAGGCTGGCGCCGATGGTTTTTGTGTTGCCATTTTAGATGAAGCACTACAATTAAGGGATGCTGGGTTTGATCAACCAATCTTGGTATTGGGAATTACTGACGTCGAACACGCATCACTAATGGCAGAAAAAAATATTTCCGCCACCATTTCATCAATTGAATGGTTAAGACAAGCTGATGAACAATTAGCCAATAAGAGTCTACCAAAATTAAATGTTCATGTTGGCTTAGATACTGGAATGGGGAGAATCGGGTTTCAAGATAAAGATTCACTTAAAGAAGCAGTCGATTACTTGAATCAATCACAAAATTTGAACTTTGAAGGTATCTTTACACACTTCTCAACCGCTGATACACGTAATGTAAAGTATTTTGATTTGCAAGTTCAACGATTTAATGATTTAATTTCAGTTATAGATACATTACCAAAATATGTACATGTATCTAATTCAGCTACTAGCTTGTGGCATAGTGAATTTAACTGCAATATGATTAGATTTGGTGTTGCTGGTTATGGCTTAAACCCATCTGGTGGGGAACTTGATTTACCATATGAATTAAAGCCAGCGCTTAGTTTAACCACAGAAGTAGTTTACTGTAAAAAAATCGAAGAGGGCCGTTCTGTTGGATATGGCGCGACATATACATCCAAGCAACCAGAATGGATTGCGACAGTTCCAGTTGGTTATGCTGATGGAATTGTCAGAGCGATGCAGGGCTTCTCATTGTTAGTGAACGGGAAGTTCTGTCCAATTGTTGGAAGAGTTTGCATGGATCAACTAATGATTAAACTAGACGAACCAGTAGAGCCAGGCACAAAAGTTACAATTGTGGGTCAAGACGGTAAAGAAAAGATTACTTTACAAGACATTGCGACATATTGTGATACAATTCATTATGAAGTGGCTTGCTTACTCACTGATAGACTACCACGCATCGTGGTAGAATAAGCCGTTTAAGAGGATTAATTAATGCAATCTAAGAATCGATATGTTTATTCACTTCTAAGCACAGCTACATCAAGTAACGAAGCAAAAGTTTCACATCCTAATATGAACGTATCTATTAATATGCATACTAGGATCGTGATTAATCCAAGTTTTAACGATTATTTGATAGTCCAGAATTTAATTGCTGGGTACACTGAAATGACCGATATCAATCGTGCTATTTCAAAGGAGTTCACTTTTTGTGAAGCCTCAAGTGTGAATCACATTACGTTTTCAGAATTCAGATGAATTCATTACAGATAGGGGATGTTAGAATGGCTAACGTTGAAATCAAACGTGGCGACGTTTTTTATGCTGACCTATCACCAGTTGTTGGTTCCGAACAGGGTGGAATGAGACCGGTATTAATTATTCAAAATAATATCGGTAATCACTACAGTCCTACCGTGATTGTTGCCGCAATTACTGCTAGAATTTCAAAGCCAAAGATGCCTACTCACGTAGCTATTAGTGCTGATAAGACCAGAATCGAAAAAGATTCAGTTATCCTATTAGAACAAATTAGAACAATTGATAAACAACGATTACATGATCGAGTTGATCATTTAAGTGATAAGTTTATGAAACGAGTGGACGAATCATTGAAATTAAGTATTGGTGTACAGTAAAACATACATAAAAAAAGGATGCGAATTAAATTCGCATCCTTTTTTGTTTAGATAATGTTATTTTTCGTCCGCTAAATCTTCGATTTCTGCGATTTTAAAACCTTTACGTTCTAATGCAGCAGTAATTCGTTTTAACAATTTCTTATCTACTTCTTCAGGAAGGGTGAACATAACTCTATGTACCAATTCGCCTTCTTGACCATCAAGACTGATAACACTGGCGATAGCAGTGTACTTGGTGACGATTCTAGACATTGATTCTAGATCACCACGATTACCAGGAGCTAGAACAGTTATTACATAACTGCCGACGTTTACGTTCCATGATTGTGAAAGCATGTCTAATAAACGAGTGTGGGTCAAGATACCGTAGAAACGATTATTATCGTCCAATACAGCGATATAAGGTAAATCTTTTATCGAGAAGAAAACGTGGAAGAAGGCTGAATTAACATTGATGAACTTAGTGGCATTCTTTAATAGTGTAGTTACTGGTTGTGTCATATCTCCACCGTTAGCTTTGTGACGGTAGATATGCATCTTGTAGATGTTACCTCTGAAGATGGTTCCAGTTTCGTCCAGAATTGGAATACATCTGTAACCAGATTCTTCCAAAGTTTCAAGAGCTTGTTCTAATGAAACGTTTTCTGAAACAGTAACTAAACTAGCCTTAGGTTTAACCAATGATTTCAATAGCATAACATAACCTCCTTTTTGATTATTAGAATTTTTCTCATATTCTAATTTTAACATAAATTGATATACTTGTGGCGATAAATCAACAATTGTTCAAAATAAAAAGCCGGGGGCATATTGCACCTCGACTTAATATTTTAATCAAGTTAACTGATTACTTTAAAGCTTCCATACCTTTTTCGGCAGTTTCCTTTAAAGTCTTACCTGAAGCTTCCATCTTAGCTTTTTCTTCATCACTTAGAGGAACTTCGATAACTTGCTTGATACCTGATGCGTTAACAACAGCTGGAGTACCAATGTAAATATCGTTTAAACCATATTCACCGTTAACTGGAGCACCAACAGGTAGTACTGAGTTTTCGTCACGTAAGATAGCACGTGAAATTCTCATTAGGGCAGTTGCAACACCGTAGAAAGTAGCACCTTTCTTGTTGATGATTGTGTATGCCTTGTTTCTAGTTTCATCTTCTAATTGTAGTAAGTCGTCTTTGCTTACGCCAGCATCTTTAGCTACGTCTAATAGAGGACGTGAACCAACAGTTGCTTCGTCAATAGCAGCAAATTCTGAGTCACCATGTTCACCCATGATGTATGCGTTAACGTCAGCAGGGTTAATACCTAACTTCTTAGCAACAGCAACTTGGAAACGAGTAGTATCCAATGAAGTACCTGAACCTACAACCTTTTCCTTTGGCCAACCTGAAAGTTTTTGAACACCGTAAGTTAAGATGTCAACTGGGTTAGCAGCAACTAAGAAAATACCATTAAATCCTGACTTAACAACTTCAGGAACGATTGATGAAAGAATCTTTAGGTTCTTTCCAACTAGATCTAGTCTAGTTTCACCTGGTTTTTGAGGTGCACCGGCAGTGATAACAACTAAGTCAGCATCTGCACAGTCACTGTAATCACCAGCGTAAATGTTCTTAGGAGCAGTAAATACTTGAGCATCTTCTAAGTCAAGTGCGTCTCCTTCGATACGATCTCTAATAATATCAACGATGACGAATTCTTCGCCTAGTCCTTGTTGCATCATAGCAAATGCGTATGAAGAACCAACGGCACCGTCACCAACTAAAACAACTTTTTGATGTTTTAAAGCCACAATAATCATCCCTTCAAAAACATATTTAAATCTACAACTGAATTATATCATTAATTTGGAAATTAGTAATTACAAAGCGCTAAAAAATCGAATAGTTTTCTATATTTCTATAAGCGACGGGATAAATATCTGATTGCATACTATGATATAATTTACATATTAATTGAGCGAATAAAGGAGCGATTTTTTATGAAGATGATTGTGGGATTAGGAAACGTGGGACCACAATATAAAGAAACCAGACATAACACTGGTTTCATGGTAGTAGACGAATTTGCTGACAAGCATGGTGTCGAACTATCAACACAAAAGATGGAAGCAAAGATTGGATCAACTAACATTAATGGTGAAAAGGTGATGTTGGTCGAACCACTAACATTCATGAATGAATCAGGACGTTCAGTTGGACCATTAATGAAGTTCTTTAAGCTAGATTTAAATGATTTAATCGTCATATATGATGATATGGACTTACCAATCGGTAAAATCAGACTAAGAAACCACGGCTCAGCTGGTGGTCATAACGGAATTAAGAGTTTGATTGCGCACCTTGGAACTGATAAGTTTAGTCGTATTAAGGTGGGAACTGATCACCCAACCAAGGAAAGCGTTGTTAACTATGTATTAGGTCACTTTACTGATGACCAAAAGCCAGGATTAAACCAAGCAATTGATAACAGTGTTTCAGCACTAGAAGAATTTATTGACGGAGAAGAATTCAATAAGCTAGAAAACAAGTATAACTAATATTTAGAGGGGATAACTATTTTGGAATTAAGTCAATTTTTCACACAATTGCCACAATACGATGAAATCGTTAGTGATTTAGCGCCTAAACATCGTCAGTTAGTGACTGGTTTGTCAGGTTCTGCGAAGACAATGATGATTGCTGCTTTGTTTAATTCAACCAAGCGCAACTTCTTAATTGTGACTGATACTTTATCTAGATGTGATGATATTGTTGAAGACTTACAAAATGTTGTCTCCGAAGATGATGTATTAGAATTTCCGGTTGAAGAAGTTTTAGCCGCTGAAGTAGCAACCAGTTCACCTGAATATAAGGCAACTCGTGTGCAAGCTTTATCAAAGTTATTAAGCGATGAACCTAAGATTATCGTGACGTCTGTTTCTGGAACCAAACGTGTTCTGCCTGAACCAGGCGATTTTGCTGATGCCAATTTAAAGATTTCTATCGATGATGAAATCAATTTGGATGAATTAAGAAACAAGCTATTTCAAATGGGGTACACACCAGAAAAGATGGTGGCTGCTCCGGGTGAATTCTCACTTCGTGGATCCATCATTGATATTTATCCATTGAACTCAGAATACCCAGTTCGAATTGATTTGTTCGATACCGACGTGGACTCACTAAGATACTTTGACGTATCTAACCAAAGAAGTTTGGAAAACGTCGAAAATGTTTCAGTGTTACCGGCAACCGATATGGTATTAACCGAAGCACAAAGACAACAGGCTGTGGCTAATTTGACACAATTACGTGATAAGCGTTTAGCCAAACTAGATAACGATGAATTAAAACAACGTCTAAGCGACACTATTCAAGTCATGATTGATGATGCCAATGAGGGCATAATCGATCCGGATTGGATAATGTATGCAAAGGCGATGTATGAAAAAGAAACGACTATCTTCGATTACTTGGATGATGATGGGGTAGTCTTATTTGATGACTACAGTCGAATTTTGGAAAACAGCCAACAACTAGTGGAGGAAGAACTAACATGGGCCAATGATAAGTTTGAACATGGCGAAATTGCATCGACTGATTTATACAGTGTCGACTTTAGAGAACACTTCCACCAAATCAATCAAGCTGAACTTTTAATGTCATTGTTCCAAAAGGGGATTGGAAACCTTAAGCTAACTCAATTAAATGATATTAAGGTTCGTCCAATGCAAAAGTTCTTTGGGCAAATGCCACTATTAAAGACTGAAATTGACCGTTGGCACCAGCAAGATGATACCGTTGTGATTTTGGTAAAAGACAAGGCCAGAATGCAGAAGGTATCACAAACCTTGACCGACTTTGAAATCGAATCAGTTCAAACAACCAGTGATAATATCTTAGAACATCAGGTCCAAGTCGTAAGTGAACGTTTGAAAAATGGGTTTGAATTACCAATTAAACAATTAGCGGTAATTACCGAATCGGAAATGTTTACGACAGTCCATAAGAGACGTCCACGTCGTCAGACGTTCTCCAATGCTGAAAGAATTAAAAGTTACGCTGATTTAAAACCAGGCGACTACGTTGTTCATGCTAACCATGGGATTGGTAAGTATGAAGGGATGAAGACCATGGAAGTCGATGGTAAGCATCAAGATTACATGACAATTGCTTACCAAAAGAATGCTAAGTTATTCATTCCGGTTACACAGTTAAACTTAATTCAAAAATATGTGTCATCCGAGGACAAACATCCACGTGTTAATAAGCTTGGTGGCAGCGAATGGCAAAAGACAAAGTCAAAAGTTCAAGGCAAGATTGAAGACATTGCCGATGACTTAATTGATTTATACGCTAAACGTTCTAATCAAGTTGGTTACGCGTTCCCAGAAGACGACGAATATCAAGAAGAATTTGAAGGAGCCTTTCCATACCAACCAACTCCAGACCAAGTCAAAAGTTCAGAAGAAATCAAAAAGGATATGGAACAACCACATCCAATGGATCGTTTGTTAGTCGGGGATGTTGGATATGGTAAAACCGAGGTAGCATTGCATGCTGCGTTTAAAGCGGTGGAAGCAGGTAAACAGGTGGCATTCTTGGTACCAACTACCGTTTTAGCTCAACAACACTATGAAACAATGGTGAACCGTTTCGAAGGTTTCCCAGTATCTGTCGCAGTGCTTTCTCGTTTTAGAACTAAAAAACAAGTCGAAGAAACAAAAAAAGGATTATTAGACGGATCCATCGATATCGTAGTTGGAACTCACCGTTTGCTATCAGATGACATTAAGTTTGCCGATCTAGGATTGTTGATGGTCGATGAAGAGCAACGATTCGGTGTTAAGCACAAGGAAAAGATTAAGCAGTTGAAATCAAATGTGGATGTTTTAACACTAACAGCGACACCAATTCCTCGTACATTGAACATGTCGATGATGGGAGTGCGTGATTTGTCTGTTATTGAAACGCCACCAGCTAACCGTTATCCAATTCAAACTTACGTAATGGAAGAAAACGCCGGTGCAATTCGTGAAGGAATTACCCGTGAAATGCATCGTGGTGGCCAAGTCTTCTTCATGCACAATCGTGTTTCAGACATCGAGGATACCGTCATGAAGTTACAAGCTTTGGTACCCGATGCCAGAATTGCATACATTCATGGTCAAATGACCGAAAATCAATTGGAAACCATTTTGTATGATTTCGTTAATGGTGAATATGATGTGCTAGTCACCACGACAATCATTGAAACCGGTGTTGATATTCCAAACGCCAATACCTTGTTTGTCGAAGATGCTGATCACATGGGATTATCACAGTTGTATCAAATTCGTGGTCGAATTGGTCGTTCCAACCGTGTTGCTTATGCGTACTTTATGTATAAACCAAATAAGGTTTTGACCGAAGTATCCGAAAACCGTTTGGAAGCCATTAGAGATTTCACCGAATTAGGTTCAGGATTTAAGATTGCAATGCGTGATTTATCACTTCGTGGTGCCGGAAACCTATTAGGTAAACAACAATCTGGATTCGTCGATTCAGTTGGTTACGATATGTATACTCAAATGTTGGCGGATGCGGTGGCAACTAAGCGTGGTCGTCGTGCCGAACAACGTGTTGATACGACCGTTGAAATGGACGTCGAAGCATATCTACCTAGTGATTACATTCAAGATGAAAAACAAAAGATTGAATTATACAAACGAATCAGACAGATGCAAAATGATGATCAATATCGTGAACTACAATTCGATTTAATTGACCGTTTTGGTGACTATCCAACCGCGGTTGAAAACCTATTAACGATTAGTCGTATCAAGATGTATGCTGATTCATCGTTAATCGAAAAAATTAGACAAACACCAAAACAAATTACAGTTACTCTATCAACGATTGGAACTCAATTCTACGATAGTAAGCAAGTGCTAAAGGCAATTGCACAAAGTGAATTCAGATCAATGGTTGGGACTGCTAACGACAAGATGCAAATTACCTTAATCATTCAACCAAACATGGATGAACAAAAATGGTTAGGGGAGTTAAGCAAGTTTGTCGAAGCCTTAGATAAAGAACATACAGGGAACTTAACAAATGAAAAATGACAACAAACTATCAGTGATAATGAAGGGTGCGATGATTTTATCAGTCGCTTCTTTAATTAGTAAGGTATTAAGTGCCGTTTACCGGGTGCCATTTCAAAACCTAGTCGGAAACATTGGTTTTTATGTTTTCCAACAGGTTTATCCGATTTATGGAATTGGGATGGTCTTAGCGTTAAGCGGTTTACCAATTATCATTTCGCGTGTTATTGCTGAACAGGAAACAACATTTCAGAAGAAGGCACTGCTTAGGCAATTATTCATCATGCTTTCAATTTTTGGTGGATTGATATTTATCATCTTCCAGATTAAAGCAACTTCAATTGCTGCTTTAATGGGTGACATTAGACTCGATAAATTGATTCGAGCAGTTAGCTGGATGTTTTTAATGATGCCAATATTGGCATGCTTAAGAGGATACTTCCAAGCAACGTTAATCATGAAACCAACCGCTTATTCCCAAGTGGCTGAACAGGTGATTCGTGTCGGGTTGATTATTGCTGCTGCGTATATTGGGGTCAGAAATCACGTTGATCCATATACGATTGGAACATACGCGATGGTAGCGACTCCTTTAGCAGAGATTTTCTCCGTTGCCATTTTGCTTAGATATTACGCTGTTGATATTAAACGGTTACCAAGTCAAAAGGTGGTTTCCTATCAATCGTTATTAAAACGATTATTGTTTGAAGGTGGCACAATTTGTATGCTTTCATCATTGATGGTTTTAATGCAGTTAGTGGATTCATTCACGGTGCGTAAGGGATTGTTATTAAACGGTTTAAACATGATTGATTCCCAGGCAGTAAAGGGTATCTATGACAGAGGCCAACCACTGGTTCAATTGGGACTAGTGATTGCTACATCATTTGCTTCAGCAATTTTGCCATCGCTTAGTTTGGCATACTCCAAGAAACAGATGAAGTCATTTCATAACCTTGCTTCAGAAATGCTCAGGGTTAGTATGTTTATGACAGTTGGTGTGGCTACGGGGATGATAAGCTTGATGCCATTGATTAACCGTTTGCTGTTTAATAGTGGTGAACAAAATACTACCATCAGTATTTTCATGGTTAGCGTCGTGTTAACAACGATGATCACCATTTATAGTAGTATCTTGCAGAGTGCTAATCACTTTAAAATTACCATTATCGTGATTATATTGGGGTTAGCAAGTAAGATATTAATCACCAAAGAAATGGTTGCTCACATGGGAATTGCTGGTGCTAGTATTTCGACAGTGATTAGTCTGCTATTGATGCTAATTGTTGAGGTCAAGTTTGCACCAAGTGATATCGTTAAAATTGATAGAAAGTGGCTCTTCATAGGAAAACTGGCGGTAATTGCCGCTATTATGCTATTAGTTGAAATGGTCTTAATGAACATCTTTGGTGCCATTCATCTAGTGAATAGCCAAAGATTAAGTGCCATCATCTCACTATGTTTCCTAGTCCCAATTGGAGCTGCTATTTTTGGCCTCTTGGCAATTAAATGGAAACTATTAACGTATCAAGAATGGCAATCTGTGCCAGTAGTAAATAAGTTTATAGATAGGTGGATTTCAAAATGAGATTAGATAAGTTTTTAAAAATTTCAAGAATTATCAAAAGAAGAACGGTAGCCAAGGATATCGCAGACCAAGGTCGTATTACGATTAATGATCGTGTGGCCAAATCATCATCAAATGTTAATTCAAATGATAAGTTAGTGATTAAGTTTGGTAACAAGACTCTAACCGTTCAAGTAAACCAATTGTTTGAAACAACCAAGAAGGCTGATGCAGATAGAATGTACACTGTTTTAGATGAACAATATGAAAGAGATTTTAACGCCGAATAATTAAAATTTAGTTACAAAATTAATTATCTATTTATTTTTTTTAAGAATCATCTATACTATATAAGTAGCAAATCGAGGAGGGGATACCATGGAAGTTGATAAAATTCATCAATTGAATAATCAATACACGAATATTAAACGATCGCGCCATCAAGAAATTTTACGCAGTCGAAAAAAACGTGGAATAATCCTGGTAAGCTTTTTCCTCGTCGTTATCTTGATGTTGGTTGCTCAGATTTTTATCACCAAGTCTAAGATTAGCAACGTTTCACAACAACAAGTTGAAACAAAACAAGAGCTTAAGAAGAGTAAAATCGATAATAAAAAACTAAAACAAAATATTAAGCAGTTACACGATAGGGATTACATTCAAAAAGTAATTCGTGAAAAATATTATTACACCAAGCCAGGAGAGACTGTTTACAGTCTTCCAGGTGACGTTTCAAAGGATGTAACTCAAAATTAAAATGGTATGAAAAAATACCATTTTTTTTATACAATTATCATTTAAATGGTGCTATACTAAAGTTACTAATCATTATTAGGAGGACAAATTTTTTTATGGCAATTGAAGTTGGAGCAAAAGTTTCCGGCAAAGTATCAGGAATCACTAATTTTGGTGCTTTTGTTGATCTAGGCGAACACAAAACAGGATTGGTTCACATTAGTGAAATTTCTGATGGCTATATCAAAGATATCAAAGATGTATTAAAAGTTGGCGATGACGTTAAAGTTAAGGTTCTAAGTGTTGGTGACGATGGTAAGATTGCTTTATCAATTAGAAAAGCAGTTGATAAGCCTGCCGAACCACAAAGAAGAGAACAACCAAAGATGGCCCATGGACATTCAAATCATGGTAAGTTTGGTGATAACCGTCATCATAATGATAACCATAACCATAAAAATAACAAAGCTAGTTTCGATGACTTAATGGACAGCTTCCTAAAGGAAAGCGAAAGCAGACTAGCTACAATCAAGAAAAATACTGAAGGTAAGCGTGGCGGCCGTGGCGGTCGCCGTAGTTAACCAAATAAAAAATGATTGGGGTAGATTACCTTAATCATTTTATTTTTACCAAAAATTGTGATTAAAAAGGGGACGGTGTTAATGCCGGAACAAAATATTACCCAGCAAAAATTTGATCGATTAATTGAACAAAAGCAGTGGTTTAACCTGGCAGACGTTATTGTAATTGCTGTATCTGCGGGGGTAGATTCAATGGCACTGCTTAATTTAGTGATGAATCTACCAAAGAAACAAACTCCTGAAATAGTGGTGGCGCACGTTAACCATCATTTGCGACAACAAAGTGTTGAAGAAGAACAATACATTAGAAGTTTTTGTAAGCAACACAACTTAAAGTTAGAAGTAGGTAATTGGGTAGAAGATGATCATCCAGCAAATGGAATTGAGATGGCCGCTAGAAAATACCGTTATGATTTCTTTTCTAAGGTAATGGCAAAACATAATTCGCGTATATTATTAACAGCCCATCATGCAAACGACCAAGCAGAAACGATATTGATGAGATTGATTCGTGGTTCGTTTGTAAAGGACCTAGTTGGGATTAAGGAAGTTCGTAAGTTTAATAATGGTAAGTTGATTCGACCACTACTTGGTTTTAGTAAAAAAGAGTTAACTAGCTTTATGCAGGATGAATCGATTAAATGGTATGAGGATGACACTAATCAAAAATTGGATGTGACTAGAAACAGGATTAGGCATCGCTTGATACCATTTATCGAAAACGAAAATGATCGTGGCATTGAACATATCAATGCATTTTCACAACAACTTGATTTAATGAAAAGACAAAATGATTTCTTTATGGAGAAGTTATTAAATGATATCCAAATCAATAATTATTACTCACTAAAAAAATATCTAAAATTGCCTTCATTTGTTCAAACGGGATTGGTTGATTATTTAATCAATCAAAAAGTCGTTGATGGTTTCAGTGTTGATGTTGTTAAACAGGTAACGTCCTTACTTGATAACAAAGAAAAACCACAGGGTGTCGTTGAGATATCGAATCATTTCGCATTAAAAAAAGAATATGATAAATTTTTAATCGAAAATATCAATCAAAACACAATAACTGGATTTAAAAACAATTATTTTGTGGTAACATTGAATAAATGGTATTTAGCTGATGATATCCAATGGATGATTACGGACAATCCGTCTGTTTCAGATAATGAAGCAAAGCGAGTTTCCCGTTTTTATCTTTCGGACTCAGAATTCCCATTGATTGTACAAAATACTCAAAATCGTGATAGAATAACGCTTAAAAATGGTGGCCATCAAAATGCTAAGCGATTGTTTATTAACAAGAAAATCCCTGTTGATAAAAGAAAGACTGCGCAAAGTTTGATGACTGATCAGGGAAGGCTATTGGCGGTTTTAGGCTACAGTGAATCTGTATCTATCGATAACTCTGCCGCAAGAGTTTATACATTAATCATTAAATAACGTATGTGGAAGGAGAAACTAATGAACAACGACATTCTAAAAACCTTGTATAGTAAGGAAGACATCACAGATGCTTGTCGCAGATTAGGTCAACAAATTACAGCTGATTACAAAGACAAAAAACCAGTGGTAGTTGGTGTATTGAAAGGTGCTATTTTCTTTATGACAGATGTTGTCAGAGAAATGGATCTTTACATGGACATCGATTTTATTGACGTTTCAAGCTACCATGGAGGTACTGCATCAAGCGGAACCATCGAACTAATGAAAGATCTTGATGTGGATGTTAACGGTAGGGATGTTATTTTCATTGAAGATATTATCGATACTGGAAGAACATTGAAATATTTAGAAGATTTATTAGCTGAACGCGGTGCAAGATCTATTAAGGTATGTACTTTAATGGATAAGCCTGAAGGAAGAGTAGTTGAAGCTAAAGCTGATTACGTTGGTTTAGAAGTACCTAACGAATTTGTAGTTGGTTATGGTCTAGACTACCAAGGCAAGTACCGTAACCTTCCATATGTTGGTGTATTAAAACCAGAGGTTTATTCAGACAAATAAATGGTTAATTCTTCTGAAAAATGATAATATATGCTTCGTGTAATGTATTGAAAAAATGGCGGGTCTCACTATGATATTTTTAATACAAAAAACAAAGCATTAAATACAGGAGGCAATTGATGCGTAATAACAACAATAAAGGATTATTCAAGAACAGCCTGTTCTACATAGTGTGCTTCTTGATTGTCTTGGGAGTTGCTTTCTTTGTTACATCAAAGAATGGCCAACCTCAAAACAAGGAATTACAATCTAGCCAGTTTGTTCAAGAACTAAAAGATAACAAAATTAAGAGTTTCTCAATTCAACCTGAAAATGGTGTATACACTGTTTCTGGTGAATACAGAAAGGCTCAAAACGTTAAATCAAATGATTCTAGTAGCATTTTATTCAGTAGTACCAAGAGTGAAACTAAGGTTTCATCATTTAAGACTAAGGTCTTAAAGAACAACGGCACTATTAATGAAATTACAAACTACGCAAAGAAAAATAACGTTAAGATGGGTGCCAAGGCTGCCGATACTGATGGCGGTTTCTGGTCAAACCTAATCTTCTCATTGCTACCAATGCTAATCATCATCATTTTCTTTTTCGTTATGATGAACCAAATGGGTGGTAAGAATGGCAGCAAAGGCGGCATCATGGGCGTTGGTAAGTCAAAGGCTAAACCAACTAAGAGTGATGTTCGTTTCACAGATGTTGCTGGTGAAGAAGAAGAAAAGCAAGAACTTGTTGAAGTTGTTGAATTCCTAAAGGATCCAAAGAAGTTCACTAAGTTAGGTGCTAAGATTCCTCATGGTGTCTTATTAGAAGGACCTCCAGGAACTGGTAAAACTTTACTAGCTAAAGCCGTATCTGGTGAAGCGGGTGTTCCATTCTACTCAATCTCAGGTTCTGACTTCGTTGAAATGTTTGTTGGGGTTGGTGCTAGCCGTGTTCGTGACTTATTCACACAAGCTAAAAAAGAAGCTCCAGCAATCATCTTCATTGATGAAATTGATGCCGTTGGTAGAAAACGTGGTAACGGCATGGGCGGTGGCCATGATGAAAGAGAACAAACACTGAACCAATTATTGGTTGAAATGGATGGATTCTCAGGTAATGATGGTGTTATCGTAATTGCTGCAACTAACCGTGCTGACGTATTGGATCCTGCATTGACTCGTCCTGGTCGTTTCGACCGTAAGGTACTTGTTGGTAGACCAGACGTTAAGGGTAGAGAAGCAATCTTAAAGGTACATGCTAAGAACAAGCCAATCGCTGATAACGTTGACTTACACGAAATTGCTAAACAAACTCCAGGTTTTGTTGGTGCTGACTTAGCTAACTTGTTAAACGAAGCTGCTTTATTAGCCGCTAGAAGAAACAAGTCAGAAATTGGTCCATCAGAATTGGATGAAGCTGAAGACCGTGTAATTGCTGGTCCAGCTAAGAAAGATAAAGTTGTTAGTCAAAAAGAACAAAACATTGTTGCCAACCACGAAGCTGGTCATACAATTGTTGGTTTAGTGCTAAATGATGCACGTGTAGTTCACAAGGTAACTATCGTTCCTCGTGGACGTGCCGGCGGATACGCAATTATGCTTCCAAGAGAAGATCAACAATTGCTATCTAAGAAGAATGCAATGGAACAACTTGCTGGTTTAATGGGTGGTAGAACTGCCGAAGAAATCATCTTCGACTCATTGTCTTCAGGTGCTTCTAATGATTTTGAACAAGCTACTAACTTAGCTCGTGCCATGGTTACTCAATATGGTATGAGTGAAAAACTAGGAACTGTTCAATTAGAAAGTCCAAACGATGACCCATACGCAAGAAGATATTCTGAAAAGACTGCTTCAGTTATCGATGATGAAGTCAGAAGATTAATCGATGAAGCTCATGGTCAAGCTCATGACATTATTGAACAACACCGTGAACAACATAAGGTAATCGCTGATGCATTGCTTAAGTACGAAACATTAGATGAAAAGGAAATCCTAAGTCTATACCGTACTGGTAAGATGCCAGAAGAAAACACTTCAAGTGATAACGAAGATGCTTCTTTTGAAGAAAGCAAAGAACAACTAGAACAAAAAGAAAATCAACATCAAGATAATGATGAAGACTAACTAATAGAGCGTGGGTTGAATTTATTTGACTCACGCTTTTTTAGGTGATTATGGAGGAATGATAAAAATGGTAGACTATTTAACAAAGAGTGTTACTAAAGATGGTATGTTTAGAGCATATGCAATGGAAGCTACCGGGGTAGTTGACGAAGCACAAAAAGATCACAGAACATGGCCCGTATCTTCAGCAGTACTAGGTCGTTCATTGGTAGCTAGTTTATTATTAGCTACATCAGTATTAAAAGGTAAGGAAACAATGACTGTGAAGGTATTGGGTGATGGCCCTGCTGGTCCAGTATTAGTTGACGTGGATGCAAATGGTCACGTTAAGGGATACATTCACAATCCTCACGTTGATTTACCATTGAACAAGCACCACAAGCTAGATGTTGGTGGCGCTGTTGGACAAGGTAGTCTTGAAGTAATGAAGAATCTTGGTGGAGACGAACCTTACGTAAGTAACGTGCAACTAGTTTCAGGTGAAATTGGTGATGACTTTACTTTCTACCTAGCTCAATCAGAACAAATTCCATCAGCCGTTGGTGTTTCTGTATATGTAAATGAAGATGGAACAATTGGTGCAGCCGGGGGATACCTAATTCAAGTACTACCAGGTGCATCAGATGATGCAATTAGCCAACTAGAAGAACGTTTGAAGTCAATTCCAATGATTTCAGAATTATTCTTATCCAAACAAAAGCCAGAAGATATCTTGAAACTAATCTTTGGTGAAGATAACATCGATATCCTACAAAACATGCCTGTAGAATTTAGATGTGACTGTTCAAAAGAAAAGTTTGGTGAAAAGATTTCTGGTTTGAACGATAAAGAAATCCAAGCAATGATTGATGAGGATCATGGAGCAAAAGTTATTTGTAACTTCTGTGAAACTGAGTATAACTACAGTGAAGATGATTTGAGAGCCTTGTTGTCTGATAATAAAGAATAGTAAGTATGCAGTTTTAAATTTAGTATGATATTATATTTATCATGCTAAACGTGTTTAATATTGAGGTGAATATAAATGGAATGGAAAATCGGAGATGTTACTATCCCCAATCAAGTAGTTGTTGCTCCAATGGCTGGGGTTACTAACACTGCTTTTAGAATGATTTGTAAAGAATCAGGAGCCGGCCTTGTTGTCTGTGAAATGATTTCTGATCGTGGCTTGATGTACAAGAACAAGAAGACTCTAAGTATGTTGGATATTGATCCAAAGGAACACCCAATGAGTATCCAAATCTTTGGTGGTACCAAGGAAACCCTTGTAGAAGGGGCTAAGTTTATTGACCAAGAAACCGATGCAGACATTATTGATATTAACATGGGTTGCCCTGTCAACAAGGTTATTAAGACCGATGCTGGTTCAAAGTGGTTATTGGATCCAAACAAGGTTTACGAAATGGTTTCATACGTTACTGATGCAGTTAAGAAACCTGTTACTGTTAAGATGAGAACTGGTTGGGATGAAGACCACGTATATGCAGTTCAAAACGCATTGATGGCAGAAAAGGCTGGCGCCTCAGCTATCGCAATGCATGGTAGAACCAGAAAACAAATGTACACTGGTAACGCTGACTGGGATGTTTTAAAACAAGTTGCTGATGCTTTAACAATTCCATTTATGGGTAATGGGGATGTTAGAACTCCTCAAGAAGCTAAGAAGATGTTAGACGAAGTTGGAGCAGACGCTGTAATGATTGGACGTGCCGCTGAAGGTAATCCATGGATGCTACAACAAACAAAACATTACCTAGAAACAGGTGAACTATTGAAGGAACCTTCAGTTGACGAAAAGATCGCAACTGCTAAGGAACATTTACACCGTTTAGTAGGTGTTAAGGGTGACTTCACTGGTCCACGTGAATTTAGAGGACAAGCAGCATACTACTTAAAGGGTATTTCTCACTCAGCTAGAACTAAAGTGGCATTAAACAACGCTGAAACTGAACAAGAAATGGACGATATTTTCGATAATTTCCTTGAAAAGACCCATAAAAGAGAAGCAAAAAAAGAGGATTTAAGTGAAATGTAATTTTTTAAATTATTTTATGGTATTATGTTAATATAAAATAATTTATTCTGATGGAGGTTTTACTGTGGCACAAGAAAAGCAAATGAATGACCAATTGCGAGTTCGTCGCCAAAAGATGAATGAATTACGAGAAGAAGGGGTCGACCCATTCGGTAGCCGTTTTGAACGTACTCATTTAGCTAAACAATTACACGATAAATACAACGATAGTACTAAAGAAGAACTAGAAGAAGAAAATCTAAAAGTTGTTATCGCTGGACGTATGGTTGCAAAACGTGGAAAAGGTAAGGTAGGTTTTGGTGATTTACAAGACCGTACTGGCAGAATTCAACTATACGTAAGAAAAGATGAAGTAGGTGAAGATAACTACCATTTCTTCAAGCGTGCCGATTTAGGTGACCACTTAGGTATTGAAGGTGAACTAATTAAGACAGACATGGGTGAATTGACTGTTAAGGCTACTCATGTAACTTTCTTATCAAAGGCATTGCGTCCATTGCCAGACAAGTACCATGGTCTACAAAACAAGGAACAAAAATACCGTCAAAGATATCTTGATTTAATTTCAAACCGTGATAGTTTTGACCGTTTCCAAAAACGTAGTAAGATTATTTCTGCAATCAGAAACTATCTTGATAATGAAATGGATTGTACTGAAGTAGAAACACCTGTACTACACAACCAAGCTGGTGGTGCTAGTGCACGTCCATTTATTACTCACCACAATGCATTAGATATCGACTTATACTTACGTATTGCGCTAGAACTACATCTAAAACGTTTAATCGTTGGTGGTATGGAACGTGTATACGAAATCGGTCGTGTATTCAGAAATGAAGGTATGGATCAAAACCATAATCCAGAATTTACTGAATTAGAATCATACATTGCATATTTCGACTTCCATGACGTTATGGATGAAACTGAAGGTATTTTCAAGGCAGCTGCTAAGGTTGTTACTGACAACGGTATTATTAAATATCGTGGTGAAGAAGTAGACTTTAACAAGCCGTTTGAACGTTTGCACATGGTAGACGCAATTAAAGAATTTACTGGAATTGATTTCTGGAAAGAAATGAGTCTAGAAGAAGCTAGAAAACTTGCTGACAAGAACAACATTGAATATCAAGATTTCTGGACTGTTGGACACATTATCAATGAATTCTTTGAAGAAAAGGTTCAACCAGAAATTAAAAACCCAACATTTATTTACGGACACCCAGTAGAAATTTCACCATTAGCTAAGAAGAACGCTGATGATCCAAGATTTACCGATCGTTTCGAACTATATGTTGAAGGTATGGAATACGCTAACGCATTCTCTGAATTAAATGATCCAATCGATCAAAAGGAAAGATTCCAAGCTCAAGCTGCTGAAAAGGCAAACGGTAACGATGAAGCACAACCAGTTGACTTAGACTACGTTGAAGCCCTTGAATACGGTATGCCACCAACAGGGGGACTAGGTATCGGTATTGATCGTCTAGTTATGCTATTAACAGATGCTGAATCAATCAGAGATGTTCTACTATTCCCTACAATGAGACCAGAAGACAACTCAGAACAAGAATAAAATCGTAAATTAAGCGTGAAGAATTGATAAATTTCAATTCTTTGCGCTTTTTTTGTTGAAAGTGGTTGACGATGTTCCACAATCTTGATAATATATTAACTGTTGTTCGAAAGACGGACAGCTAAAAAAATTAAATATAAAAAGTTGTTGACATAACAGCGATTGCATGGCATAATATTTATTGTTGTCATTAAGAGATGACGTTGATAAATTTGATTGCTTAAAAAAGTTGTTGACATTGTTTCACAACTTTGATATACTTAAGAAGTCGTAATTTTAGACATATAAATGGTAGATCTTTGAAAACTGAACAAGATTGATAATCGATGATGTGTAAGGA
>CAMLMR010000005.1 GCA_946481335.1 uncultured Lactobacillus sp.
AGGAGTAATCATACTAGATGAAAAATGATAAAAAACCAAAAAGTGCTTTTAAAAAGATTTGGCACCGATACCAACTAACTCGTTGGATTATCGTAATGTTTTTATTACTGTTCTTCGTAATGAGTGCTTATTGCACATATGTTGCCAAGACGACTCATGTGCAAGACCTGCAGTCTTCTTTGGAACAATCTACCGTAATTTACGATGGCAATAATAAAAAGGCCGGTAAAATATATTCACAAAAAGGAACATACGTAGGATATAAGGATATATCCTCAAACATTCCAAACGCGATTTTATCAACTGAAGATAGAAACTTTTACAACGAACACGGATTTTCCGTTAAAGGGTTTGGTCGTGCGATGCTTCTAATGGTTAAAAACAAGATTATGCGTCGTGACTACATTAGTGGTGGTGGAAGTACGCTAACTCAACAATTGGTAAAGAATGCTTATTTGACTCAGCAACAAACATTTAGCCGTAAGTTAAAGGAATTATTCTTATCTATTCAGGTAGAAAATGTATATACTAAAAATCAAATTTTAACTATGTACATGAATAATTCATACTTCGGTAATGGTGTTTATGGTGTTGAAGATGCATCAAGACGTTATTTTGGAATGAATGCTAAGGACCTACCAGTCCAAGATGCTGCAGTAATTGCAGGAATGTTAACTAATCCAAGTGCGTACAATCCAGTTGATCATCCTAAGTTGGCATTGGATAGAAGAAATGTTGTTTTACAATTGATGGCTGATAACAAAAAGATTAGTCAATCAGAAGCCAACAAGCTAAAGAAGACTCCTATTCAGGTCAAAAATACCTACCAATACAAGGATGGATATAAATATCCATATTACTTTGATGCAGTGATTGATGAAGCTATTAACAAATATGGCCTATCAGAATCAGACATCATGAATAGAGGATACAAGATTTATACAACATTAAATCAAAATCAACAAAACAGCATGCAAGATGATTTTGCTAACGATAGTAATTTTCCAAGTAACGCTGCTGATGGAACTAAGGTTCAAGCAGCTTCAATTGCATTGGATCCAAGCACCGGTGGGGTGACCGCCGTAGTTGGTGGACGTGGACAACACGTATTCCGTGGTTATAATCGTGCAACACAGATTAAACGTCAACCAGGTTCAACCATTAAGCCACTTGCTGTTTATGCTCCAGCTTTGGAAAACGGTTATAACTATAACGATATGCTTCAAAACAAGAAGATTTCTTATGGTTCAAATAAATATACCCCTGAAAACTACAACAATGTATATACAGGAACAGTTCCTATGTATACTGCCTTGGCACAAAGTATGAATGCGCCTGCTGTATGGCTACTTCATAAAATTGGTGTAGAAAAGGGATATGAATCCGTTAAGTCATTTGGTCTACCTGTTCAAAAGAAAGATAAGAACCTTGCATTAGCGTTAGGTGGTCTATCTACTGGTGTTTCACCTCAACAAATGGCAGGGGCCTACACTGCGTTTGCTAATGAAGGTAATATGACAACACCACATTACATCAGAAAGATTGTTGATTCTTCTGGAAACGTAATCGTTAATAATGAATCAGTTAGTTCCAAGAATGTGATGTCAAAAGATGTTGCAAACAAGATGACAAGTATGATGCTAGGTGTGTTTGATAATGGTACAGGGGTATCCGCAAAGCCAAGTGGATATTCAATTGCCGGAAAGACAGGTAGTACTGAGGCCGATAACACCGGTGATTCAGATGCTACAAGAGATAAGTGGATTATCGGATATACTCCTAAGGTTGTAGTCGCAACATGGGAAGGGTTTGATAATACCAATGCTGGTCATCACTTAGAAAACTTAAGCGGAACCGGTGTGGGTCCATTATTTAAGACAGAGTTACAACAAATATTACCAACTACTGGTGATAATAACTTTAGCGTTAAAGACGCTGCATATATGGATTCACAAGAAAAGAAAGCAAATAGCTCTTCAGATTCTAGTTTCTGGGATAGTGTTTCAGATGGTGCAAACCAAGTATCCAAGAGTCTAGGCAAGGGCTGGGATAATTTAAAGAAGAACGCAAGTAATTGGTGGAATGACGCCAAGAAATTTGTCGGAAACTAAATTGACCAATTAATATAAAACGTCGTATCATTGTTAATAAGTGATACGACGTTTTTAGTTAAAGGAGTAGTTAAATTGAAATTTATTCATGCCGCTGATTTACATTTGGAAAGCCCATTTAAGGGTTTAAAGAATGATGAAACTCCAAATGGATTATGGAAACAAATATATGATTCTACCTTTAAATCATTTGAAAAAATCGTAAATGATGCTATTCAATACGATGTCGACTTTGTATTGTTGGCTGGTGACTTGTTTGATCGTGATAATCAAACTCCAAAGACTTACGACTTTTTTCAATCACAAATGCAAAAATTAAATGAAAATAATATCGAAGTTTACATGATATATGGAAATCATGATTATTTTGATATGGAGAAAGAATCTGTATCATTTCCAGATAATGTACACGTATTTGGCAACGAAGTAGAGACTAAAACATTTACTTTAGATGGTAAAAAAATTGCCATTACAGGTTTTAGTTATGCTAATAAATGGATTACTGATAAGAAAATTGATGAATATCCGGTTAAAAGTGATGTAGATGTGCAAATAGGGATGCTACATGGTGGTTTGGAACAAACGGGGGATCATTATGCTCCATTCTCACTAGATGACCTTATAAGCAAGAAATATGACTATTGGGCTTTAGGCCATATTCATAAGCGCCAACAATTAAACGATAATCCACCCGTGTTTTATTCAGGTAATATTCAAGGAAGACATAAGAACGAACCAGGCGATAAGGGATATTTGCTAGTTGATGATAGCACTGGGAAATTTGAGGCTGAATTTCATGCAACTTCCTTAATTGATTGGCTTACAATTGACCTAACCATGGATTTTGTTGATGTTGAAAGTGCCAAAAATCATATTCTACAAGTCCTTATCGGAAATAAGTATGAAAACATGCAATTGATTAGTTTAAATCTTATTTTGAGTAATCCAATTTCTGATGGGCAAAGACAGGATTTAGAATATCGTGTTACTAACGCGTTAATTAAGGACTACGAACAACTAAATGCATGGATTTACGAAATTAACTTTAGATTAAGCGACAATCAAAAGATGTCTTCAATTGATCAAGATATTTGGGATGAAGCTCAAGACAAGGTATTCTCCGAAGATGAAATTAGTACAATTTCTAAGTCATTACGTAAGTACGACTTTATTGCGCAACATTTAGATGATTCAAAGGATTCATTGACGGAACAAACTAAAATGAAGCTATTAGGTGGAAAGGAGGATACTAATGAAGATTAATAAACTAGAAGTTCTGGGATATGGTAAATGGCATGATGTGTCCTTTGACTTCAACGATGACAACTTACAAATCATATTCGGAAATAATGAAGCAGGAAAAACGACATTACTTAGTTTGATTGAAGGAATCTTGTTTGGTTATGTAGACGGTCGTGGAAGTACATATGAACAATATATTCCACGTGATACTAAATCATATGGTGGAAAGTTAACAATTACTACAGAAGATGATCGTAACTTTGTGCTAACTAGAATTGCGGGAACCCATGGTGGGGAATTATCAATCTATGATGTTGATAATGATATGGAAACGTCAAACGACATTCTAGATAAGATTTTGGGACCAATTGACCGAGATACCTTTGAACAACTATTTTATTTTGGTGACTTAGACATTAAACAAATTTCTAAACTAAGTAAAAATGAATTGGTTAGTCGAATCCAAAAGGTTGGATTTGTAGGAAGTGATCAATGGTTAGAGTTAAGAGATAAGTTTGATAAAGATGCAAAAGACTTGTATGCACCAACCGGTCGTAAACCACCTTTGAATCAAAAACTTAAAGAATATGATGATTTATTGGATAAAATTGCTGAAAGCAAGGATAGTTTAAATGACTATAACCAATTGATTAGTCAAAAGAATGCGTTAGAATCAACAATTATTGAATCAAAACAAAAGGTAAATGAGTTAGAAAAGAAATTAACCCAGTTAAATCATTTCAAACAAGTTTGGCCGGTATATCAACAACTATCATCTTTAAACGAAGATAAGTTTGAATTTAAAGATGGTTTTGCAGATCACGACGTTAAGCAATTTAATGAATTGAACAATCAGTTGTTCTTAATCAATCAACAAATTGATAGTATTGAAAAATCAATTAACCAATTGAATAATTCGATGAACAATGATGCTGATTTACAGAAGTTTAATGATTATAAGACTGAGATTGATAAATTAGTTCAATCTTTCTCTAAGGTCAATGAACAAATAAATCAATTGAGCGTTAATCAATCAATGATTAATGAAATCAATCGTCAGAATAGCCAACAAGTGGTTGCAAGTAAATCAGACATTGATATGATTGAAGAAATTTTGCAGCAAATTGATGTGCTTAAAGCTAGTAATACAAACAGTTCTAAGCGATTCTCTATCTTTGGTTTAATTGGTGTAATGGCGGGAATTGCGCTTCTTACAGTATTACCTGGTGTGTTGAAGATAGTAGGTCTTTTCGTTCTATTCTTAAGTGGTATCTATACTGGATACGACAAGTTTAAGAAGAGCGACGATGGCAATTTAGATCAAAAACGTGAAGGATTAACAGATCAGTTATTGGACTACGGGAATAAATATTCATTTAGTCTTGATAACGTCAATGACTGGTTATCTGAACAAAAATATTTATCCAAAAAGACAAACGACAATAATCAAAAGGATAAATATGAACAAGAAAGCCATCAATTACGTACTAATTTGAAGAATTACTTTGCTGAATGGCAAAGAATCTTTAATGGACTTAATTTAAACGATTCATTTGATAGTCAACTTTCACAGATTCGAACTTATTTAAATAAGATGAATGAAGAAAATGCGATTAATTTAAGAAATAACAGTCAGATGCAAAGTCGTTTGCAGGAAAAATCTTCTTTAATTGATAAACAAATTCAATGTAAAAAGGACTATGCAGAATTCTTAAGTTCACGAAAAGTTGACAATGGTGATGAATTCAAGGCGATTGTTGAGCAACAAAAGAATCATTCAATCAAGGAAGCGCAATTGCAAAATGTTAAGGATCAAATTACCGACGAAGACGTTAAAAATCTTGATACGTTTAAAGATATTAACGACTTAAATGCTCAATTTGATTCCACTAGTGCAGAGGTTGATAATCATAAACAATCATTATTGAATGCCTCTCAACAATTAGAAAGTTTAAATATTCAATTAAAACATGTTATTGCGGATGGAACATATAACGAATTAGTTCAAAGACAAAGTAACTTAGAAGCTGAAATAAACGAAATGGTTGATCAATGGATGAGTATGAAACTTGCTAATTCATGGATTGACGAATCATTAAACATTGCGACTGCGGATAGAATTCCGCTATTTGAATCAAAAGCAAAGGAATTCTTTGCTATCTTGACTGATAATAGATATACAGGAATTACTTACTATAAGAGTAAGTTGAAGGTGACTAGGGATGATAAGGTTCAATTTGACGCTGGAGAATTGTCTAGAGGAACAATTGAACAATTATATCTTGCTTTGATATTGTCACTTTCCGTGGTTTTCGGTCGAGATTATCGTTTGCCTTTAATCATCGATGATGGGTTAACAGAATTTGACCAAGAACGAACAGGAAACGCAATTAAACTATTAGAAACAATTAGTGAAACAATGCAGGTGATTTACGTTACGTGCGATTCTGATATTCTAAAACTAGTTGAAAATAAGGCTGTATTAAATTTAAATGAATACTAAAAAAAGACTCCGGAAAAAATCCGGAGTCTTTTTATTTAATTATTATTTGCTGCTTGATGAGCTAGTTAAGTATGATGATAGGATGTTTTGTAAGTCCTTATCCTTAATTTCAACTCCACCATTCTTAAGAACCTTAGTTACAACGCTCTTTAGAGTAGTGCTGTCGCTTAACTTAGAAGTAGCGATTTGATCCTTCAAATCATTGATGTGGTCACTGTATGAACCCTTCTTAGGGTGGTTAACCATTTGGATGATTTGGTATCCGTATTGAGTCTTAACAGGTGTCTTAGTGTATTCACCGTTTGATAACTTGTAAGCAGCTTTTCTGAATGATGAATCGATGCTTGTGTCAGTGTTATCAAAGGCACTTACACGACCTGATTTGTTCTTGTTTGAAGTGTCTTTTGAGTACTTCTTAGCAAGATCTGAGAACTTCTTACCATCCTTAAGTTCTGAGATAACTTTTTCAGCAGTCTTCTTGTCAGATACTAAAATTTCGTTAACAGTAACCTTTGGTTGGTAGCTCTTGAATTGTTTCTTTAGGTCAGCAGTTGAGTATGAAATGTTAGCTCTTACGGCTGCCTTTAGAAGTAGGTTAGATTTTAGTTGGTTCTTGAAACTAGTAGTAGTTAAACCTTGTTGTTCAAGTAAAGTTTCAAATTCTGAACCGTATTGACTCTTGTATTGGTTGTATTGGGCATTTACTTCTGATGAAGAAACCTTGCTACCATATTCCTTGTTCAATACCTTGTCTAAAATCATTTGTTGTAGAACTTGCTTACCGTTTGAAGTGTTCTTCATGCTGCTGTAGTATTCGCTTTGAGTAATTTTACCACCGTTAGTAACGGCAACAGTCTTATCACCACAGGCAACTAGTGAAACACTAAGTAATGCACCGGCAAGTCCAACTAGAACTTTTTTATTCATAATGTAATACACATCCATTTCTTTATTTTTAACTATCAGTAACTGACAGTTTTACGTTAACACATAGTAAATTCTATCACAAAAAAACTTAAGAAATTCTAAAATTTATTTGGTAATATTATTAATCCTTTGATTAATTAAATCTACATGTGGGTTGATTTTGAATTGATATTCATCAATATCTCTTTGCATAGCTTGGATAGTTGGTTTTGACTTGCTAACTTCATCCTGTAATTTAGAAATGTTAGCAGTTAACTTATTCTTTTGTTCTAAGACGTTAGAAACACCATTAATTTTATCCTTAGTAGAAGAATAAACACTATTGGCAAATTCTTTTGGATCACGCTTAGTAACGTATAAATAAGTTGCTAAACCAGCTGCAGATAATCCTACTAGTTTTAGCACTGATTTAATCATGCTTATTCCTCCAATGAGCTAACAATATTTGCTTTAATTTGTTCAAAAGCTTCTTCATTGTACTTATCTGAGTTGTCTTGAAAGCTCATAGAGAAGCCATCGTTTTCACTATATCTAGGAATAAGGTGGAAATGTGAATGGAACACAGATTGGTATGCTAATTCACCGTTGTTGTTTACGATATTCATTCCTAGAATGTCTGGAGCTGATTTTTGGATAGCTCTAGCAATCTTTGGAATTCTTGAAAAGACTTGTTCAGCAAGTTTTTCATCATATTCGTAGATGTTAGCAACATGTTTCTTTGGCACTACTAAAGTGTGACCAGGTGTAGCTTGTGAAATGTCCAAGAAAGCTTTTACATATTCATCTTCGTAAATAGTGTAGCTAGGAATTTCACCATCAATTATTTTGCAGAATACACAATCACTCATATTATTCTTCCTTTCTTTGATATTACTGTGATTATATACATATTAACATAAAATAAGCTTAAAGGAACTTGTGATATAATTGAGTTTAATAAATTTCATAGGGGTGATATTCCGTGTCATTACAAGTGGATAATTTAGTGGGTGGATACTCACGAATCCCAGTACTTAAAAATGTATCATTTGACGTTGAAGATGGAGAACTAGTTGGTTTAATCGGTTTAAATGGTGCAGGGAAGTCAACCACAATTAATCATGTTATTGGATTGTTAAAACCATTTTCTGGAACAATTAAGATTAATGGAATTGCGATGCAAGATGATATTGAAAAATATAAAAAACAAATTGCATACATTCCGGAGTTTCCGGTCTTATATAAAGAACTAACATTAAGAGAACATATTGAAACTACCATTAAAGCATACGACCTTAATGAAACATCAGCATGGGAAGATGCTAATAAAATGCTAAAGATGTTTAGACTAGAAAATAAATTAGAGTGGTTCCCAGTAAACTTTTCAAAAGGAATGCGCCAAAAGGTAATGATTCTTTGTGCATTTATAACCAATGCCAAGTTATTTGTTATTGATGAACCATTCTTAGGTTTAGATCCAGTTGCTGTAAATGATTTGCTTCAGTTAATTGAAGACCAAAAGAAAAAGGGTAGTAGTATTTTAATGTCTACTCATGTTTTAGATACAGCCGAAAGATTTTGTGATCGATTTGTTTTGATTCACAATGGGAAAATCAGAACAGAAGGTAATATTCAAAGACTACAAGATGAATTTGGCAATAAGGACAGTTCATTAAATGATATTTATTTGAATCTTGCAAAGGAAGAAAATAATGAATAATTTATTTAGTCAACGTTTGCAATCCCATTTTGCGCAGATGTCTAAGTATTTAAGATATGTATTTAATGATTTTTTCGTGATTGCATTAATGTTCATCATTGGTGGAATTGGCTATCAGTATTCAATGTTTATTAAGCATTTACAAGCAGGACAATGGTGGGAAAAGTTAATATTAATGGTGTTAATTTTAGTGGTCGTTCAATTGAATAACTTGGTAACCTTTGTTAAAAGGGCTGACTTTGTCTTTTGGCTACCGCAAGAAAAGGCATTTTTTACTTTCTTACGAAGTGGACTAAGATATTCAAAAACTATGGCCGTAATTGTTCAAATAGTAGCTTGGTTTGTTATGATTCCATTCATTGAAAAAGCAATGGTAACCACTAACATCGTTGTGATTTTGATGATTTTATTAATGATGTTTTTTTTGAAGCTAATGTTTTTAAATTTTAAAATGGTTGATAATTATCACCATGATAGAAACATTTTGAATAATCAATTATGTTATCGCTTGATTTTGCCAATAATCATTATTGCTTTAGCTATTTATGTTAGTGTTTATGTCGGTTTAACTGTTAGCATCTTGTTACTAATCGTTTCACATTTGTTAGTCCAAAAGTTGAAACAACAAAGTATCAATTGGCAGACCGTTATTGAAAAAACAGAAAGCCATGAAAATAGCCTAAATCGCTTCTTTAACATGTTTACAGATGTAGAAAACATGCAAGGGGCAGTTAAGAGACGCAGCTATCTTGATTCACTATTCAAAATATTTAACAATGATGTCTACTCAGTTTTATATTCAAGAGGAATTGTCAGGGATAAAGAAATAAGCGGTCTATTAGCACGAGTTTCTATTTTAGGAGCTATTATTATTGGGGCAGTTAAACTAGATTGGATGGCAATTTTAATTGCAGTTCTATTTATGTATTTGATTGTTTTCCAACTTATCCCATATTTTAATAATTTTGAAGACAATGTCTTTACGTCCTTATACCCAATTAGTATTGACCAACAATTAAAATCATTTACCGGAGTAATTGGTAGAATAATGATACTAGTAATCGTTGTTTTAATGATTGGATCGTTGTTTATGTTTAATTTATTAGCATCATTAATGTTATTAGTGGTTCTAATTATTGAATGGATTTTATTAATTAAAATATACGTACCAAAGAAAATAAAAAAAGCCAGTTCAAATTATTGATGTTGCTTGACGTGGCTATTAAAAAGCCAGTAAAATAGGTTACAGAATAAAAATAGAACATTTGGCAGATTTAATTAGTCAAAACCTTGGTTTTGGCTATTTTTTATGAGGAGGATAATTCGTGAGAGTTAGAAATAAGCCATGGGCAGACGGTTATATTAAAGATAACCAAAAATACATCGTTACTGATCCTGAAAACTGGATTGGTAAATGGTCAGAACGTTTTGAAAAAGAACAACCAATTCATATTGAAATTGGAACAGGGAAGGGTCAATTCATCGTTGAAATGGCCAAAAAACATCCTGAAGTTAACTTTTTAGGTATCGAAATTCAAAAAACAGTTATCGCAATTGCTTTGAAAAAGGTGGTTGAAGCTGATTTACCAAACTTACAATTGGTTCACACTGATGGTGCGGGAGTAGATACTTTCTTTGGTAAGCATGAAATTGATACTGTTTACCTAAACTTCTCAGATCCATGGCCAAAGAAGCGTCATGCCAAGAGAAGACTTACTTCACCAACATTCTTAGATAGTTACAAGACTATTCTAAAAGAAGATGCACCTGTTGTTTTCAAGACAGATAATCGTGGCTTATTTGAATACTCTGTAGTTACTTTCAATAATTATGGGATGTACTTTGACCTATTATCACTTGATTTACACAATAGTGAATACATGGATGATAATGTTGAAACTGAATATGAACATAAATTCAGTAGCAAAGGCCCAATCTACAAGATTGTTGCTTACTTCAATAAAAAAGAAGACTAATTAATAGTCTTCTTGTAGTTCGTTAATCCATTTGAATTGATAATTAGAATTAATTTCAAAGTATCGTTCAATTATTTCATCGTTTTCTAAAACGTTGATAGCACCAACGTAATCTTTATTGTTATTCTTTTTCATAATCCAGCTACCGCAAACTTTACTCTTGTTTAGAGTGTTTTTAGCGTGAGTTATTTGTAGGTTAATTTTTTTAATATGTTTTTCTTGCTTAATCTTTTTAGCAACTAAAACACTAGTGCCGATAACTCCAATGGCAAGGGTTGAAACTATTGCGTTTTTAGACCTAATGATATATCACATCCTTTTTGTATAGGATACATTATATTACATTTAAATTTATAATCAAACTGCATCGAAAATAACAAGAAATAAGTTATAATAAAGAAAAAATAATTGGAGTGAATAAACATGGAACAATTACCAACAATGAACTTAGATGAATTAAAGAAGACTGTTAGCGATGGCAAGTACATGCTATTCTTCTCAGCTGACTGGTGCCCAGATTGCTCATTTATCAAGCCAGCAATGCCAGAAATTGAAGCAGAATACCCTGATTACAAATTTATCGCAGTGGATCGTGACCAAAACATTGATTTAGCTGCTGATTTAGCAATTTTTGGAATTCCAAGCTTCGTTGCATTTGAAAACGGTGAAGAAATTGGCCGTTACGTAAACAAAGATAGAAAAACAAAGATACAAGTAGAAGAATTTATCGATTCTCTATAATAATTAATATGTGGAAGGTAAGATTTAATGTTAATTGCAAGTTATAACCCAAAACAAACTGGTGATATTTTAGTCGTCATCTTGGATGAAGATGCTAAAGAACAAAAGGTAGAACAAATTGGTAACATTGTGAGAATTTCTGATTCAGGAAGCGACCACGTTACTGGTTTCAACTTTACTAATGCTTCTGAAGTATTACCTCGTCTAACAGACGTTAATGGTGAAGTTACTTTAACTCAAGAAGATTTGGATGCCCTAAATAAAGCATTATCAGATAATGGAATTAAGGACACTATCGAATTGGATACTGATCCAAAGTTTGTTGTGGGATATGTAAAATCTGTTAAAGAACATCCTAAGTCTGACCACCTAAAAATTACTGAAACTGAAATTAATGATGGAAAGACTCTACAAATCGTTAGTGGTTCTCCAAACATGCAAGAAGATATCAAGGTTGTTGTTGCCAAAGTCGGTGCAATGATGCCAGATGGTCTAATTATTTGGCCTGGTGAATTAAAGGGTGAAGAAAGTAACGGAATGATTTGTTCAGGTCGTGAACTATTAATTCCAAACGCACCACAAAGACCAGGTGCTTTAATTTTGCCTAACGATTACCAAGAAGTTGGGAAAGCTTTTGACTTTGACAAGGCTGGCACATTATTTTCAAAATAAGTTAAACTAGGAGATTTCTTCTCCTTTATACATAAATTTTTAGATTAAGGATGACGCTTGAATGGAACACTATGATGGACCTGCTTTTTACCGTAAATACAATGTTTTAGGTAAAAACAATGAATTAAAACATAATAATAAGTCTAATAAAAGTGAATCCCGAACTAATAGAGATGCAACTGTAAGAAAAGATGATACTTCTGACGATTATCTACTACCAAACAGAGATAATCCGATTGCTAAGAGGGCTGCTGCCTTTAAGCCTAGTCATAATTCTACTAGTAGCTCAAAAGTTCAATTCTACCAAAATGAAACTTCCAGCAAATTTAGAAAAATTATGAATCAACTTGATCGTCGCAATGAAGAACTAATTGGCATGACAAGTGATGATTATGGTGCAATCGATTTAGATAAAGAGGATATTTCAACTTCTGAAGAAGAATCAATCGCAACCAGTCAAGCTGATGCGATTGATAAGCAATCTATTGAAGAGTTTAACGACATAGAATCAGAACCTTATTCAACACCTTATATTGATAGAAGTAAGGCAGCTGAAAGTGAAACAGAAGCTAAAGAATCAATCCTTTCTGTCAGTGAAGAAAGTGAAGCAGACGATTCAATAAACGACCATGTTGCAGATTCAATTCAAAGTTCTAATAATGATATGCAACAAAATGTTGAACAGACTAGTTCATCAAATACATCATCATTTAACAGATTCATGGGGATGGTAAATGATGATGTTAAAGGGAATCAAGTTGACGAAGACCAACCAGAAGATGATCATTTTGTTGAGTCAGATAACGATGACAGTTATTTAACATCAAGCAGTGATGAAGTAATATCTTCTCAAGCGGATGTAAATAATTCCACTGTTAGTGATGAGTTTGAAAAATCAGATACATCTACAGAATACGGATATACATCCGAAAGTATTGATAGCAGTATTAACGTTAATAGTGATGAAATTAAAGCGGTTGATGAACCTCAACATGAAGAAAGAAATATTGAAAATCATGGGTTAGGGCATTCTTTGGCATCTATTTTGAACCAAGAACAAAATGTTCAAAAGGATTTGTCTATTTTTAATGATCGTCCAGTGGCTCAAACAGATGATATTGAAGAACAATCAACTGATTCACAGGAAGAATACCACCATGATGAAAGTGTTTCTGCTGATTATGATGATAAAGGATATCAATTTCCATCCATGAATTTATTGGAACCATCAGATGAGTTTGAAGATGATTCAATGGATGACTGGATTGAAAATCAAGCTGAAATCTTGGATGAAACACTCCGAGCTTTTAATGTTGATGCCAACGTTGTTGATTGGACTAATGGTCCAACAGTAACGCAATTTCAAATTAAGCTTCAACTAGGTGTTAAGGTAAGTAAGATTACCAATTTAACAGATGATTTGAAACTGGCATTAGCTGCTAAGGACATCAGAATTGAAGCACCAATTCCTGGTAAGACAACAGTGGGGATTGAAATTCCTAATCCAAAGCCAAGACCAGTGCGACTATCTGAAGTTTTGGATACACCACAGTTTGAAAAGACAGATAAACCACTTACTGTTGCTTTAGGGGTGGATCTAACAGGTAAACCTCAAATGACAGATTTAAGTAAGATGCCACACGGATTAATCGCTGGGGCAACTGGTTCTGGTAAAAGTGTGTTCTTAAATAGTTTATTGATATCACTTCTATACAAGGCCACTCCAGCACAATTAAAGATGATTTTAATTGATCCAAAAGCGGTTGAAATGGCTCCTTATGACAAGTTGCCACACTTACTTTCACCGGTTATTTCAGATCCAAAGCAAGCATCTGCCGCTTTGAAATGGTCTGTTAAGGAAATGGATGAAAGATATGAAAAGCTTGCTGCCGCTGGCGCAAGAAATATTGAACAATTCAATCAAATGGCCGAACAAGCTGGTGAATACACCAAGAAGATGCCATATATCTTAATCGTAATTGATGAGTTGGCTGACTTGATGATGGTTGCTTCTAACGAAGTTCAAGATTACATTGTTAGAATCACCCAAAAGGCTAGAGCTGCCGGAATCCATTTGATTGTTGCCACACAAAGACCTAGTGTTGATATTATTACTGGTACAATCAAGAACAATATTCCAACTCGTGTTGCCTTTATGGTATCTAGTCAAGTTGATTCAAGAACAATTATTGATACAGCTGGTGCTGAACGATTACTTGGAAAAGGTGATATGTTGTATCTAGGTAATGGTGCGAGTCAATCTGCTCGTTTACAAGGTACCTTTGTGACAAATGATGAAATTGAACGAGTAACCAATGATGTCAGAAAACAAGGTGAACCTAAATATGCTTTCCAACCTGATTCATTGTTGAAGAGTGTTAACCAAGTCGAACAACAAGATGAATTGATGCCGGATGTCTTGGAATACATTTCTAACGAAGAGACAGTATCTACATCAAAACTACAAAGAGTTTTCTCAATTGGATACAATCGAGCTGCAAGCCTGATTGATGAATTGGAGAAACATAACTATGTATCAGGTCAACATGGCTCTAAACCAAGAGATGTATATTTAACAGAAAGTGATTACAAAAAGTTAAATATTTAGAAAAAGGGGCGCCATATCAGCTCAAATCTGATATTATAAGATTAATGAGAGATAAAAGGAGCATTTAATTATGGATGCAAAGAAAATATATCACTTTGTCGGTGTTAAAGGTACTGGAATGTCGGCAATGGCAAGAATCCTTAAAGATAGAGGATATGAAGTACAAGGTTCAGACATTGATAAATACACATTTACTCAAGTTGGTCTAGAACAAGCAGGAATAAAAGTACTTCCTTTTAACGTAGATAATATTAAAGAAGGTTTGACTGTAATTGCAGGAAACTCATTTACAGATGATCAACCTGAAATCAAAAAAGCAAGAGAAATGGGATTACCAGTATTTAGATACCATGAATTCCTAGGTGAAATGATTAAAGGTCACACAAGTATTGGTGTTTGTGGTGCCCACGGTAAGACAAGTACTACCGGTCTATTAGCACACGTGTTATCAGGAATTGCACCTACTGATTACTTAATTGGTGATGGTACAGGTAAAGGTGTTCCTAATGCTAGATTCTTCGCATACGAAGCTGACGAATACCGTCGTCACTTCTTAGCAACTAGTCCAGACTATGCAATCATGACTAACATTGACTTTGATCACCCTGACTACTACACAGGAATCGAAGATGTTAAGAGTGCATTCCAAACATTCGCTAACCAAACAAACAAGGGTATCTTTGCTTGGGGTGACGATGAAAACTTAAGAGATATCAAAGCCGATGTTCCAATCTATTACTACGGTACTAGAGAAGACGATGACTTTAGAGCTGTTAACGTTGTTAAGAGCACTTCAGGTTCAGAATTTGATGTTGAATACAAGGGTAAGAAACTAGGTCATTTCCAAATTCACTTATATGGTGAACATAACGTGTTGAACGCACTAGCAGTTATCGCTGTTTCATACTTCGAACACGATAACCTAGATGAAGTTCAACGTGAACTAGAAACTTTCAAGGGTGTTAAGAGACGTTTTGCACAAAGAAAAGTTGCTGACATGACTATTATTGATGACTATGCTCATCATCCATCAGAAATTGACGCAACCATTGATGCTGCAAGACAAGAATACCCAAATAAGAAGATTATTGCGGTATTCCAACCACACACATTCAGTCGTACTATTGCTTACCTAGATGATTTCGCTAAGAGTCTAAACAAGGCTGATGACGTATACATCACTAAGATTTACAGCTCACCACGTGAAAAATCTGGTAAGATTTCAAGTGCTGATTTAGCAAACAAGATTACTAAGAATGGTGGCTTGATTGAAGCCGAAAACATGTCACCACTACTTGAATATCATGATGCAGTTGTTGTATTTATGGGTGCTGGAGATATTCAAAAGTACGAAAGAATCTACGAAAACTTGTTGAATGATGTAACAAATAATATGAATTAAACACTTGTAGTTTCTTACGATTCTGGTAGAATACTTCTAACACATCGTAAACAAGGAGGTTTATGGATTTTATGAATAACTATGATCAAGCTGGACGTCGTTTAGTAAACGATGCTTTCGGGATGAACAGATTTTTAACTAAGACATATGGATGGATGACTCTTTCAGTATTAATTTCTGGAATTGTTGCTTACATTGTTGGTGGAACTTTACACATTGCTTTTAGCGGTTTCCCAGCAATAATTGGTATGATTCTATGGTTTGTACTAGCTTTTGCTACTCAATCAATGGCGATGCGTAATGCCTTTGCTGGATTTATTATGTTAGTGGTCTTCTCAGCATTAACAGGTGGATTATTCTCATATATTTTTATGATGTACAGTTCAACTGCAATTGCTGAAGCATTCTTCACTACTACCATTGATTTTGCGGTAATGGCATTCATTGGTCTTACCACTAAGAAGAGCTTAGATAAGATTGGGACACAAGCAATGGCTGCGTTGATTGCTTTAATTATCGTAAGTATCATTAACATGTTCTTACAAAATCCACTATTTGACCTATTCATTTCATTCATTGCTGTTATTATCTTTACAGCTTTTACTGCTTATGACAGTCAAAAGATTAAGGAATCATTCAATGAATATGGTTCTGAAGTATCTGAAAATGGATTAGCAATTAGTGGAGCAATGGTTTTATACCTAGACTTCATTAACCTATTCTTAAACTTACTAAGTATTTTTGGAATTGGTGACAACGACAGATAATTAAAAAAAGATGGTGTTTATACAACACCATCTTTTTTATTTTTTATATAATATAATATGCGTGCATGTTAAAATTAAATTATCGAAGAAACGGTAAGGAGAATTATATGTCTGATAAGAGATTATTATTAATCGATGGAAATAGTATTACTTATAAAGCCTTCTTTGCTTTAATTAAATTAGTAGATCGTTTTACTAATAATGAAGGGGTACATACTAACGCAATTTATGGTTTCAATAACATGCTAAACATCATGTTAGATAAAGTGAAACCAACTCACGTTCTGGTTGCCTTTGATGCTGGAAAAACTACATTTAGAACAGAAATGTACGCTAATTATAAGGCTGGTAGAGATAAGACTCCTGAGGAATTAGTTGAACAATTTGATTATGTAAAAGAACTATTAAAAAATCGTGGTATTAAATACTATCAATTAAAGAATTATGAAGCAGATGACATTATTGGAACACTTTCCAAACAAGCTGATGGTTTAGGTTTTGATACAACCATTGTGACTGGAGACAATGACTTAACTCAATTGTGTTCAGATAAAACAACTGTTTCGATTTCAAATCGTGGAGTATCTGGTGTCGTTAGATACGATACTGATTACGTAAAAGAAACAATGGGCATCACTCCTGAACAAATTATTGACTGGAAAGCCTTAAAGGGAGATTCATCTGATAATTATTCCGGAGTAACAGGTGTCGGCGACAAGACATCCCTAAAGCTAGTTAAACAATTTGGTAGCGTTGAAAACTTATATGAACATGTAGATGAAGTTTCAGGAAAGAAACTAAAAGAACATCTAATCGAAGATAAAGAAGAGGCATTCTTAGCTAAAAAGTTAGCTAGAATTAATCGTGAAGCGCCAATTGAAATATCAATTGATGACACAGAATACGAGGGAGATCATTTAGATGATTTGATCGCATTTTATCGTCAAATGAACTTTAGAAAATTTCTTAGCGAAATGAACACTACTCAAAATGCCAACATGAAAGACATTGAGTATACAGAGGTTAACGATGATACTTTGTCTGAAATTGCTAAGCAAGACAGTCAAAAAGTAACATTTTACCTTGGTATGGATGGTGATAACTATCATGACGCTCCATTCATCGGATTTGCCCTAAAAATCAATGATAAGATTTATGTATCAAAAGATGTTGAATATTTAAAGAGCAATCAAATTCAACAAATCATTGAAAGCAATGATATTAAAAAAGATGTGTTTGATGCCAAAAGAACCTATGTTGGTTTAAACCGTTTAGGTATTACTTTAAACAACGTTGACTTTGATTTATTGTTATCATCATACTTATTGGATACAAATGACAATAGTAATGATTTAGGCAAGGTTGCCAATCGCCATGACTATTTTGATGTTCAATCTGATGATGATGTTTATGGTAAGGGTGCTAAGCGTGAAATTCCTGAAGACGATAAGCTATTTAACCATTTTGCTAGAAAGTTAAACGCTATTGATGCATTAAGAGATAAATTATTTGATGGTTTAAAGGAAAACAATCAATCTGATTTATATAATGATGTTGAATTGCCTTTAACATTTGTACTGGCCAGAATGGAAATCGCCGGAGTAGTAGTTGATAAAGATGTCCTAAACGAAATGCAAAGCAAGCTTTCAGAACGTTTAGAAGAAATCAAACAAACTATCTATAATGATGCTGGGGAAGAATTTAATATTGCATCCCCTAAACAACTGGGTGTCATTCTATTCGAAAAATTACAATTACCTGTAATCAAGAAGACTAAGACTGGTTACTCAACTGCAGTAGGTGTGTTGGAACAATTAGCTCCTGACTATCCAATTGTCGAAGCTATTCTAGAATATCGTCAACTATCCAAGATTCTATCAACCTATGTTGAAGGACTACTATCCGATATTCATGGCGATGGAAAGGTTCATACCAGATACCTTCAAACACTTACACAAACGGGTAGATTGTCCTCTGTAGATCCTAACTTACAAAACATCCCAGTAAGAACTGAAGAAGGACGTAAAATTAGACAAGCATTCGTGCCTAGTCATGATAACTACCAAATCTTCTCATCCGACTATTCACAAATTGAATTGAGAGTTTTAGCCTCAATCTCTGGTGATAAGAATATGCAAGATGAATTCATCCATAACGATGATATTCATGCATCAACTGCCAGAAGAATATTCGGTTTAAAGGATAATAGTGAGGTTACTCCTGAACTTCGTCGTCAAGCTAAGGCCGTTAATTTTGGAATTGTTTATGGAATTTCCGATTTTGGTTTAGCAAAGAATACCGGTATTAGCAGAAAAGACGCAAAGGAATTCATTGAAAAATACTTTGCTGAATATCCTGGAGTAAAACAATACATGGATGATAGTGTTAAAAGCGCGAAGGAAAATGGTTATGTAGAAACTATTCTTCACCGTCGTCGTTATCTTCCAGATATTAATTCTAAGAACTTTAATCTAAGATCATTTGCGGAAAGAACAGCAATGAACTCTCCAATCCAAGGAAGTGCTGCTGATATTATTAAGATAGCAATGATTAAGATGGAAAAAGAATTAAAGAAACGTGGAATGAAAGCCAAGATGTTATTACAAGTGCATGATGAATTAATTTTTGAAGCACCTGATGAAGAAATTGAAGTATTAAGCGAATTAGTACCAAAGGTAATGGACTCAGCTGTTGAACTTAACGTTCCGCTAAATGTTAAGAGCCATTACGGTAAAAACTGGTACAGTTTGAAATAAATTAAGTGAGGTTTAATGATATGCCTGAATTACCTGAAGTAGAAACTGTTAGAAGAGGTCTTACTAACTTAGTGGAAAGTGCTAAGGTTAAGACAATTGATGTATTATATCCAAAAATGATTAATGTTAGTGCAAAGGAATTCAAGGATACTCTAGAAGGCCACACTATTAATCGTATTGATCGTCGCGGTAAATACCTATTATTCAGATTTGATAACGAAATGACATTAGTATCTCATCTAAGAATGGAAGGTAAGTATGATGTGGAACCAGATGGCACTGAACCAACTAAGCACACTCATATTATCTTCCATATGGATGACAACCGTGAGTTAAGATACAAAGACAGTCGAAAATTTGGTCGTATGTACTTAGTGAAAAATGGTGACGAAAAGACTCTTTCTGGTTTAGGTACAATTGGTCCTGAACCAACTGATGAAACTCTTACATTCGATTACATGAAGTCAATTATGAACAAGGCGAGAGGAAAGATTAAACCATTTTTACTTAACCAAAGTAATATTGCCGGTTTAGGTAATATTTACTGTGACGAAGTTTTATGGTTGACTAAGATTCATCCTGAAACTCAAACTAACTTAATTACCGACGAAGAAATTGAAGAGTTAAGAAAGAACATTATTGCAGAAATAAAAATGGCAATTAAAGGACATGGAACTACCGTTCACTCTTATTCAAATGCATATGGGGAAGCTGGATCATTCCAAAATCACCTACATGTTTATGGTAGAAAAGGTGAACCATGTGAACGATGTGATACCTTGCTAGAAAAGATTAAGGTGGCACAACGAGGAACTACATTCTGTCCTAACTGTCAAAGAAAAGTGGTTGAATAACATGACAAGAGTAATTGGTTTAACCGGTGGCATTGCTACTGGAAAATCAACTGTATCAGAGTATCTATCAAAAGTTGGATACGAAATTATTGATGCTGATAAAATTACTCACCAGGTTCAATCAAAAGGCAGCAAGGGTCTAGAGGCTATTGCTGCCTTTTTTGGTAAAGATATTATCAAAGACGATGGTGAGTTAAATCGACAAAAATTAGGATCGATTGTCTTTAATGACAAGGCTAAGCTAATTGAATTAACTAGAATTATTGATCCGTACATCCGTAGAGAAGTAATAAGAAGGATTGCTGAATCAAAAAATGAAGTTGTCATTTTAGATGCTCCGACCCTGTTTGAAAATGGTTATCACTTCATGTGTGACGATATCGTAAGCGTTGTCTGTGATGTAAACGAACAAGAAAAACGTTTAATGGAACGTGATTCTCTATCAAAAGAAGAAGCAGATGCAAGAATTAATAGTCAATGGCCTTTAAAAATTAAGGCGGAATTATCCACTTATGTGATTGATAGTAGCGGTAGCATTATGCAAACGCGCAATCAAGTGGTAAAATTGTTTAATAACATAGATTAATTGAGGTGAAACATATGCAATGTCCTCATTGCCATAAAAACTCTTCGAGAGTAGTTGACAGCCGTCCTGCCGAAAATGGCCAGGTAATCAGACGTCGACGTGAATGTGAAAATTGTAATTACAGATATACAACATTTGAAAGAATTGAACAAACACCATTATTAGTTATTAAGAACAACGGAAACCGAGAAGAATTTGATCACGAAAAAATTCTTCGTGGGATTATTCGTTCTGCTGAAAAACGTCCGGTTCCAATGGATGCAATGACATCAATTGCGGATAAGGTTGAAAACCGTATTCGTTCTTTGGGCGAAAACGAAGTATCAAGTCAACTAATTGGTGAATACGTGATGAAAGAACTAGTAAACGTTGATGAAATTGCTTATATTCGTTTTGCTAGTGTTTATCGTCAATTCAAGGATATGACGGTCTTTTATAATGAATTGAAGGAAGTATTAGATAAGGACCAAAAAAATAAGAAATAGCGGGGAATTAATATGACAGATGAATGGCGCGAGGTGAATCCTTTATCTAAGTTTATATTGTTAGCAGATGATGATTTATCTGACTTGCAAAGAACTTCTTTGGATGTTTTATATCAACCAATTATCGGCGTCTTGCCATATGCTTTGATTAATAACTTTTGGCGCATGAGTCATGAGAAGAAGACTCATCAAGCACATAGTCATTTTGAAACCTTGTCTTATTTGAGTGTCGACATGAAGGCGTTCTATGAAGCACGCTTAAGATTAGAAGCAGCTGGATTAATGAAGACATATATAAAGACAACCAGTAACGATGAAAAGCAATACGTTTATCGTTTGGTGAGTCCTTTATCTGTTAATGATTTCTTCATGGATGATTTGCTAAGCGTTTCTTTACTACAGGTGATTGGTGAAGATAGATACGTTGATCTGTATAATGAGTTCATCAAACCTGGTTTTGATTTATCAGGCTATGAAGACGTATCTAAGAACTTCTTACAAGTGTTTAATATTCGTGATAGCGAAGTTACCAATACGCCTAAGGCAGTTGAAAAAGTAAAAAATAGTATTAATGCTAATAATGATGATGTAAAATCCGGTCCAGTTATCGATAAAAGTAATGATTTTGACTTCAATTTGCTTTTGGATATGTTGAACCAATCATACGTTAATACTTCAGATGTTAAGAAAAACATCGATTTGATTAATTCTGAACACCAATTATATGGTATTGATGAGATTGAAATGGCTAAGTTGATTGAAAAGGCCACCAACGTTACCAACAATGTCTTTGATCCTAATAACTTTAAGATTTTGGTTTCTAGGCAATTTAAATCAAATGCCGTTAATGTACCAAGAAGACAGACTGCTAAAGTTGATAATGCGACTGAAACAAGTGGTAACGACTTGAATGCCCAAGAAAATCAATTAATTAAGTCTGCTGGACAATACGCTCCAATTGAGTTCTTGAATTATTTAAAGACTGCCAAGGGTGGATACGTTCACAGCAATGAGGAACGCATGATTTCTGATTTAGTATCTAGACAGATTCTAAAACCGGAAGTAATTAATATGATTGTTTATCATCTATTAATCGATCAAGAAAAATCGAGCTTAAACAAGAACCTATTTGAAGCGATTGCTGATAATTGGTCACAAAATAATGTTACTGATGCAAGCAAGGCGATTGCTTTTATCAAGAACAGACAAAAAGAACAAAGCAAGCCAAGAAATACTCGTTCATATAATAATCGTAAGACGATCGTCAAAGAAACCCTTCCTGACTGGGCAAAAGATAATGAAAAGCCTAAGGAATATGGTAAAGTAGACGAAGATAAGAAGAAGGAATTAGAAGCTAGAATTCAAAAGCTTCGTAGCAGCAGAAAAGAGGGTAGAGAATGAAAAACTTAAGTGATGAATTTGCGAAAACTTTAAGCAAGCCTAAATACAATGAACGTTACCAACAATCTGTAAATGCTGTTTTGAACAATGATGATGTTAAATCATTTTTGAATAAGCATAAGGATGAGTTAGAAGACGATGTTGTTAAACGCTCTATGTCTAAACTTTATGAATTTGTGCAAGAAAATAACAAGCTAAAAAATAATCAACCTACAACCATTCCTGGATATACTCCGGTGTTAGTCGTTAATAAAGGTTTGGTTGATATTTCATACGTTCCAACTCAAGAAACAAAGGATAATATGAAGAAGGCTAAGGTACTTAAACGAATCCATGCGGTTGCAATGCCTAAGAACATTAAAAATGTTACTTTAGATCAATTTGATTTAAGTGAAAACGACTATCGTATGAATGCGATGGGATTAGTTACTGATTTCATTGAAGAATATACCAATACACCTAAGAAGTGGCATCAAGGGATGTATTTATATGGTGAATTTGGTGTAGGAAAGACCTTTTTAATGGCAGCAATGGCCAATGAATTAGCCAAGAATGGTTTTGAAGTAACACTGGTTCATTTTCCAAGCTTTGCAGTTGAAATGAAGAGTGCAATTTCAAGTAATTTAGTTGCTGATAAACTGGATGCAATTAAGAAAACACCAATTTTAATCTTGGATGATATTGGTGCTGATTCTATGTCATCTTGGGTAAGGGATGATATCTTAGGTGTTATCCTGGAATACAGAATGCAAAATTCACTAAGTACATTCTTTACTTCCAACTTCTCAATGCAACAATTTGAAGAAGAACATTTGGCTGTTAATAATAAGGGTGACTTAGAACCGCTAAAAGCTAAAAGAATTATGCAACGTGTTCACTACTTAGCAAAAGAAGTAGGGATGTTTGGTCAAAATCGTCGACCACAATAATTTATGCTTGACAATTTTAGCGTGACTGTCGATAATAAAGACAGTTGATAAAAGACATGATTTTTAATCTCGACTTACAGGGAGAGGATACATTTGCTGGAAGTATCTTCATGTTCAGGTTTGAAATTACCACTTTTATTTTAAATCAGAGGAAAATTCTGAATCGGGTTGTTTCGTTATAGACTATTATGAGGCCTATTTGTTCGTGCAAATAGGTAGAATTCGGGTGGAACCACGTTATTAACGTCCCTAGTGTCTATTTAGTTAGATGCTAGGGACTTTTTTGTTTCTATTCGAAAATTAAACAAGGGAGTGCTCTATTATGGCAAAGATTTCATTTGAATTTCCTGACGGTAGTATTAAAGAATTCGATCAGGGAGTAACTACTGAAGATATCGCTAAATCAATTTCTATTAGTTTAGCTAAGAAATCAGTAGCTGGTAAGATTGACGGAAAAATGGTTGAAATTGATTTACCACTTGAAAAAGGTGGCAAGATTGAAATCGTTACAAAAGATACAGAAGATGGTCTAAAGGTTCTACGCCAAACAGCTTCTCAATTACTAAAAGCTGCCCTTGCTGACCAATTTAACAACATCCAATTTGGTGAAAGTACTTCTGACGAAGATGGTTTCTTCGTTGATACTGACAAAAGTGACTCACAAGTTAGTGCCGATGAACTACCACAAGTTGAAGAACGTATTAACAAGATGGTTTCAGACAATGTAAAAATTGAAAGAAAGGTATTATCATTAGATGATGCTTTAAAACAAGTTGATGGTGACCCATACCAAGCTAAGTTAGTTAATGAATTAGCTGAAGACGGCCAAGTTATCTTCTACCAAATCGGCGACTACTTAGGCTTAGGTGAAGGTGTTGTATTACCAGAAGCTAAGGCTGTTAAGGAATACAAGCTACTTTCAGTTGCCGGTGCATACTGGGAAGGTAAATCATCAAACCCAATGCTACAAAGAATCTTTGCTACAGCATTCTTCAAGAAAGCTGATCTAGAAGATGACTTGAAGAGAAGACAAGAAGCTAAAGAAAGAGACCACAGAGTTATCGGAAACAAGTTAGACTTATTCTTCGTTGACCCTAAAGTTGGTGCTGGTCTAGCTTACTGGATGCCAAATGGTGCTACTATCCGTCGTGTTGTTGAAAGATACATTATCGATAAGGAATTAGCTAATGGTTACCAACACGTTATCACACCAGTTCTAATGAACTTAGATGCTTACAAGACATCTGGTCACTGGCAACACTACCGTGAAGACATGTTCCCACCAATGGACATGGGTGATGGTGAAGAACTAGAACTACGTCCTATGAACTGTCCTAGTCACATTCAAATCTTCAAGCACCACATTCGTTCATACCGTGAACTACCAATGAGAATTGCTGAACTTGGTATGATGCACAGATACGAAAAATCAGGTGCTTTATCAGGTTTACAACGTGTTCGTGAAATGACTCTAAATGATGGTCACACATTCTTAAGACTAGACCAAATCCAAGATGAATTTAAGAAGGTTCTTGGTTTGATGGTTGAAGTATACAAAGACTTCGATATTAAGAACTACCATTTCAGATTAAGTTACAGAGATCCTAAGAACACTGAAAAGTACTTTGATGATGAAGAAATGTGGAGCAAGTCACAATCAATGCTTAAGGGTGCCATGGATGATCTTGGTCTAGACTACGTTGAAGCCGAAGGTGAAGCTGCATTCTACGGTCCTAAGCTTGATGTTCAAACTTACACTGCTATGGGTAATGAAGAAACATTATCAACTATTCAATTAGACTTCATGTTACCTGAAAGATTTGACCTACACTATGTTGGTGAAGATGGTGAAGAACACCGTCCAGTTATGATGCACCGTGGTTTAGTTTCAACTATGGAAAGATTCATTGCTTACCTAATTGAAGTATACAAGGGTGCATTCCCAACTTGGTTAGCTCCAAAGCAAGTTAAGGTTATTCCAGTAAGTATGGAAAAATACGGTGACTACGCTAAGGAAGTTAACAGCAAACTTGCTGCTTTAGGTATCCGTACAAGTGTTGATGACAGAAACGAAAAGATGGGTTACTTAATTCGTGATGCTCAAACTAACAAGATTCCATACACAATCGTTGTTGGTGAAAGCGAAATGAACTCAAAACAAGTTTCAGTACGTAAGTACGGTGAACAAGATAGTGAAAGTCTAAGTCTTGATGACTTCATCAAAGAAATTCAAGAAGACATTAGTAACTACTCAAGAGAAAAATAATAAATGTTATTGACAAGTATCACTCATGTGGTATTATATAAGTAACGAAAAAGCAGAAGCATCCCGCTTCTCGCCTGAGTGATCGAAAGAGATGGCTAGGCATGATATCGGATTAACCTTTGATTTTTATATTCAAAGGACGAAAAGCGGGTGCCCAATTGTGAGCATCCGTTTTTTTCTGCTTTTTAATATACTTGGAGGTGAATTACCATAGCAAACGATATGATGGTTAATGATGGAATTCGAGCTCGCGAAGTTCGTTTAATTGGTGCCGATGGTGATCAATTAGGTATTAAGTCAAAGGACGAAGCAATGCAAATTGCTGAAGCTGCTGGATTAGATCTTGTAGTTGTTGCTCCAAAGGCTAAGCCAATGGTTGCTAAAGTTATTGATTACGGAAAATACCGTTTCGAACAACAAAAGAAAGCTCGTCTATCTCGTAAGAAGCAAAAGGTAGTTAGTGTTAAGGAAATTAGATTAAGTCCAACTATTGATACTAATGATTTTAATACTAAGTTGAAGAGAGCTAAGACATTCATCGAAAAAGGTGAAAAAGTTCGAGTTTCAATTCGCTTTAAGGGACGTGCCATCACACATAAGGAAATTGGTCGTGATGTTTTAAACAGAATGGCAGATTCTACATCAGATGTTGCTAGCGTTACTCAACGAGCAAAAATGGATGGAAGAAGTATGTTCCTAATGCTCGCACCTAAATCAAGCGATAAAAATTAGATAGTATTTTTATAATACTTAAGTTAAATTAAGGGAGGATTTTTTCAATGCCAAAGACTAAATCAAATCGTGCAATTGCAAAGCGTTTCAAGAAAACTGCTAAGGGTGGTTTAAAGAGTGCTAACGCATTCACAAGTCACCGTTTCCACGGTAAGACAAAGAAACAACGTCGTAACCTACGTGGTACAAGCATGGTAAACGATACATTAGCAAGCAAATACACAAAGATGTTTTAATTAATACTTTTAAGTAAGACATAATTTAGGAGGATTTAAATATGCCAAGAGTTAAGGGTGGAACAGTTACTCATGCACGTCGTAAGCGTGTTTTAAAAGAAGCTAAAGGTTACCGTGAAGGTAAGCACAGTCTATTCAAGACTGCTAAAGATCAAGTTATGAAGTCACGTGAATACGCATTCCGTGATCGTCGAGCAAACAAAGGAAACTTCAGAAGATTATGGATTGCTCGTATCAATGCTGCTGCTCGTATGAACGGCTTAAGCTACAGCAAGTTAATGCACGGTTTGAAACTTTCAAACATTGAAATGAACCGTAAGATGCTAGCTGACTTAGCAGTTAACGATGAAAAAGCATTTGCTTCATTAGCAGAAACTGCAAAGAAAGCTATTAAATAGTCTATAAAAACTTTCACCACTTAAGGTAAGTAGGTGGGAGTTTTTTTCTTATTATGAGCACCATCAATAATGGTGTTCATAAATACATAATATTATTGAGGAGAATTAAAATGATTTCTAAGTTTAAACCAACATGGATGGTTCCAGTCGTATATAATATCTCACCAGCTAAATTGAAAGATATGGGGATTAAGGCAGTATTTAGTGATTTGGATAATACCCTAATTCCTTGGAATAATCCTGATGGAACTCCTCAATTAAGAGAATGGATGTCTGAACTCAAGAAAAACAATATTGAATTGATTGTTATTTCAAATAATACACATAGACGAGTTCAAAGAGCTTTGAAAAGTTTGAAATTAAACTTTATCTCACGCTCCTTAAAGCCACTTCCTCGAGGAATCAAGAAGGCTTTAAGAGACTACCATTTACACCATAAAGAAGTTATTATGTGTGGAGATCAATTATTAACTGACGTGTGGGCTTCTAATAATGCTAAAGTCAGAAGTGTGCTAGTTAAGCCATTAATTGAATCAGATTCTTGGACAACCAAGCCAAATCGCTTCTTAGAAAAGATAATTTGGAAGAAATTAAGAAACAAATATAGTGATTTAAACTGGCAGGAGGATATAAATGACAGAAAATAATCAATTACAAGACGAAGAATTAAGATGTATAGGTTGTGGTGCGTTAATTCAAACCACCAACCCCGATGAACTTGGATACACTCCTAATTCTGCTCTTGAAAAGGGTAAGGAAAGTGGCGAAATTTACTGCCAACGTTGTTTTAGATTACGTCACTACAATGAAATTTCACCAGTTAGCCTAACTGATGACGACTTCTTGAAACTATTGAACCAAATCAGAGATGCTAATGCTCTAATCGTTTACTTGGTTGATGTTTTTGACTTTAATGGGAGTTTAATTCCTGGATTACATCGTTTCGTAGGTGATAATCCAATTATGTTAGTCGGTAACAAGTCTGACTTATTACCAAACTCACTTAAACGTTCTAAGTTAAAGGACTGGATTAGACAACGTTCTAACGAAGCTGGAATTCGTCCAATTGACGTTGAACTAGTTTCTGCTAAGACTAATGAATCTGTTGATGATTTATTGAAGAACATTGATAAATACAGAAATGATCGCGATGTTTACGTTGTAGGTGTTACTAACGTTGGTAAGTCAACATTGATTAATCAAATCATTAGACAAAACACTGGAATTAAGGAATTAATTACTACTTCAAGATTCCCAGGTACAACTTTAGATAGAATCTCAATTGACTTAGAAGATGGTCATGAATTAGTTGATACACCAGGTATTATTCATAAGGAACAAATGGCTCACTACTTAAATGGTAAAGACCTAAAGATTGTTCAACCACAAAAGCCAATTAAGCCTAAGGTTTATCAATTAAACCCAGAACAAACACTATTCTTTGGCGGTGTGGCACGTTTTGATTACGTTCAAGGTGACAAAAAACATGGATTTACTGTTTACGTTGAAAACAACTTATTAATTCACCGTACTAAATTGGCAAATGCTGATAGTTTTTACGACAAACATTTCGGCGAACTATTAACACCACCAAGTAGTGAATCAATTGATGATTTTCCAGAATTGGTCCGTTTTGAATTTAAGACCAATCAAAAGAGCGACTTGGTATTCGAAGGACTTGGTTGGATTACAGTTCCAGCTGGTGTAGTGGTAGCTGGATGGGCACCTAAGGGTGTAGACGTATTAGTTAGAAGAGCAATGATATAAAAAGCGAGGTACAAAATTGAAATTACGCGGAAAACAAAAAAGATATTTAAGATCACAAGCTAACAGAATGAAACCTTTATTCTCAGTGGGAAAGAATGGTTTAAATGAAACCTGGTTAGAACAAGTGTTAGACGCACTGCATAGACGTGAACTAATCAAGGTAAACATTCAACAAAACTCTGATTTAGAGGTAAGCGATGTTCAAGAATACATTGAAGAAAACAGTGACATCAATGTAGTTCAAACTATTGGAAAGACATTGCTATTATTCTTACCAGCAAGTAAGGAAAAATTCCAAATTTACTCTGTAGAAGTTAGAAATATTTAGAGGAGTTCTTATCGATGCATAGTGAAAAGGTGCAAACTTTACCCAAGTTAAAATCTTTAAAAAAACGCAAAAAAATCGGCATTATTGGTGGAACCTTTAATCCGATTCATAATGGTCACTTATTTATTGCAGATCAAGTAAGGAGTCAATTAGGTCTTGAAAAGGTATACTTTATGCCCGACTTTATTCCTCCTCACGTAGACCATAAGGATGCAATTGATGCTGATGATCGCGTTAATATGGTTAGCTTAGCAATTAATGATAACGATAAGTTTGATATTGAGATGCTAGAAATTATAAATCGTGGTAAAAGTTACACTTATAACACTATGGTAGAATTAAAGAGAAGACATCCCGACTATGAATACTACTTTATAATTGGTGGTGACATGGTTGAATACCTACCTAAATGGTACCGAGTAGATGATTTATTTAAAATTACCCATTTCGTAGGTGTTAGAAGAGAAAACTATCCAATGTCGACAAACTATCCAGTTATCTGGGTTGATGTTGCTAAGTTGGATATTTCTTCAACCTTAATTCGTAAACTGGTATCTAACCATCAATCAATTCGATACTTGGTTCCAGATGCAGTTTTAAAATATATAAAGGAGCATCATCTTTATGAATAATGTTGAATTAACATATACAAATAAGTACATCCCTTTATCTAGAGAAGAACTAATCGAAAAACTTAATAAGGCTTTAACTCAATCGAGATTTGAACATGTTTTACGTGTTGAACAAATGGCGATTGAACTAGCAAAGAAAAATGATGTAGATGTTGAAAAAGCAAGTGTTGCCGGACTTTGTCATGATTATGCTAAACAAAGATCGGATGAAGACTTCATTCAATTGATTAAAAAGTATCGTTTGGATGATTTGTTATTGCAATACGGAAATGCGATTTGGCATGGTGAAGTTGGATACTTAATGGTTCAAAATGAATTAGGGGTTACCGATATCGATATTTTGAACTCAATTAAGCACCATACAACAGGTGCTAAGTATATGTCCAAGTTAGAACAAATTGTTTACATGGCTGATTATATTGAAATGGGACGTGATTTCCCAGGTGTTGATGAAGCACGTGATATAACATTTAACAATCTAGCTGACGGGGTCGCATATCAAACTAAGCACACTCTACAATATTTAATTAGCTCAAATAAACCCGTTTATCCAAAGACCATTGATACCTATAATGAATGGGTAAATGGATCAAATATCAAATAACGAGGAGATTTCAAATGAACAGTAAAGAAAAATTAGAAGTAATTGTTAAAGCAGCAGATAGCAAGAGAGCTCACAACATCGTTGCTTTAAATGTACACGAAGTTAGTTTAATGGCTGACTACTTCGTAATCATGGATGCAGCATCAAACAGACAAGTTAAGTCTATTGCTGATGAAGTTGCTGACCAAGCTGAAGAAGCTGGAATCAGTGTTAAAGAAGTAGAAGGTAAGGACACTGCTAAGTGGATTCTATTGGATTTAGGTGATGTTATCGTCCACGTATTCCAAGAAGACGAAAGAGAATACTACAACTTAGAAAAACTATGGTCAGATGCTGATTCAGTAGATGTTTCTGAATGGGTTAAGGACTAGTCAAATGATTTATCAAGAATTTGCAAAGTTCTATGATGAATTGTTTGATGAAACAATGTATGATCAGTGGCTTTCTTTTGTAAAAGCAAATGTATCCAAGAATGATTCAATTATGGATATGGCTTGTGGAACTGGACGTTTACTAGCTTTGCTTGCAGCAGAAAACTATAACGTTTGCGGTATGGATTTGTCAGAAGACATGTTGACACTAGCAGAAGAACATCTAAGAGCAATTAAGCCAGATATGCCATTGATACAAGGTGATATGACAGAAATGGAAGGAATTCCGAATTTCAATGTGATTACTTGTTTTGATGATTCATTATGTTACTTGCCAAATCAAGATGTATTGAAGAATGCTTTTGAAAAGGTACATGAACACTTAAATGATGATGGGCAATTCTTATTCGATGTTATTACACCATATCAAACTGATGTAGTTTATCCAGGCTACATGTATAACTATCACGACGATAGCAATGCATTTATGTGGCAGTCATACTTGGGTGATGAAGAACATTCAGTAGAACATGATTTAGTATTTTTTAAATACAACGAATCAATTGATGCATATGATCAATTTAGTGAAACTCATCTTGAAAGAACTTATGATGTAGATACCTATATTGATTTATTAAAGGAAGCAGGATTTAAAGATATCAAGGTTAGTGCTAACTTTGGTAATGACGAAATTACTGAAGATACAACTAGATGGTTCTTTGTATGTAAGAAGGGATGATTCGATGAAAGCTGTTGGTATAATTGCTGAGTACAATCCGTTTCATAATGGACATAAGTACCAAATTGAACAGGCTAAACAAGCAACTAATGCCGATACAGTTATCGTTATCATGTCTGGTAATTGGGTGCAAAGAGGACAACCTGCAATCATAGATAAATGGACTAGGACTCAAATGGCGCTTGAAAATGGTGCTGATATGGTAATTGAATTACCGGCTCAATGTTCTGTGCAGCCCGCTGATATATTTGCCAAACACGCAGTAAACATATTAGCGAACTTGCAATGCGAATGGTTATCATTTGGTAGCGAACATCCAGAACTTGACTTTAATCGATTGGCCAATATTGATTTAAGAAGAACGGTAATTGACCAGGATTATACAAAGAGTTATGCAGAACTAATCAGGATTGCTATATCTAATGCCACAGGTGAAGATGTCAATGCACCCAATGATGTATTAGCGTTAAATTACGCAATTGCGAATCTAAATAATAATCATAAGATGAAGTTAGTTCCGGTTAAACGAAACGGTGCTAATCATCATGATCTTGGTTTAAATGATAGTGGAAATATCGCTAGTGCCTCTTCGATTAGGAAGGCAATTATGGATAATAGTGATTCGTTAGATAAATTTATCCCTAGTAGTTCAAATATTGATGCTTTAGAGAATCACGTAAGCTGGGAAGATTTTTGGCCACTATTAAAGTATAAGATTGAGACATCAAGTATTGATGATTTAAATCAAATCTATCAAATGAATGAAGGATTGGAATATAGGTTGAAAAAGTATATCTATCAATCACAATCATTTGATGAATTTCTCCGCTTGGTAAAATCCAAGAGGTATACATATTCTAGAATTAAACGTTTATTCGTATACACACTGCTAAATTGGCGTAAAACTGACGAATTAAATCAAGAATATGTAAGAGTGCTTGGCTTTAATAAAAGCGGTAGAGCATATTTGAATGACATTAAGAAGGACGTCAATATTCCTATAATTACGAAGATTAATAAGGAATTATCTGAAAATGAATTAAATTTTGATGTAGTATCTGGAAGAATTTATGAAAATATAAATCATCTTCCACAAGATGCTGGAAAAATTCCATTAATTTATTAATTTTTCGCCCGGGTATCAAGGATATGACCTTGACAAACTAACTTCTTAATATGTATAATTAACGCTGTTGCATTAGGAGGAATGGACATGAAATGGTTCTTAAAAGAACTATCTGAATATAAAAACAAGCCACTTTCAGTATCAGAAGATATGAATTTATCTGACGATATTATGAGCAGATATAGCAAGTATGTTATATCTGCAGACAACGACATTCACGTTGATGCTAACGTTTTCTCTGAAAATGGTGATGCAATCGTGACAGCTCGCGTTACAGGTAAGATTGTGGTTCCTTCATCCAGATCATTAACTCCAGTTGAGTTACCATTGGATTTCTCAATTAATGAAGTTTATGTTGAAACTAATTTACGTTTGAAAGAACGTGAAGATGAAGGTGAAATTGCTTTCCTAGTAGATGATGAAGGTGAAATTGATTTTGATAAGTCAGTTGCTGATAACATCATTCTACAAATTCCAATGCACATTTTGTCTCCTGAGGAAATCGAAACTGGTAAAATGCCAGAAGGAAACGACTGGGAAGTTATTTCCGAAGATGATTTAGCTGAAAAAGAGGCAAATGATAAAAAAGTAGATCCACGTCTTGCTAAGTTAAAGAACTTCTTTGACGATAGTGATAATTAAGCAAGACTTAAAAATTTTTCACTAGTGGATATTTTAATATAAAGGGGGTTTTTGCATTGGCTGTACCAGCAAGAAGAACTTCAAAAGCTAAGAAGGGTATGCGTCGTGGTCACATTAAGTTGGCTAACCCAGGTTTGAGTGCTTGCCCAAACTGTGGTGAATTACGTAAACCTCACATGGTATGTCCTAGTTGTGGATACTATGATGGAAAACAAGTTGTTAATGAAAACAACTAATTAAATAAAAAAGCTACCAGAACACCATGGGTCCTGGTAGCTTTTTTTGTTATGTAAGTATAATTATTTTATTTATTTAACCATTTATATTAAACTTAAATCGAGAGAATGGTTCGTTTTCTAATTTAAAATAGTAAATTGGTGAAAAAATTTAAGATTTTAATAATAATATTCGGATTAAGCTCTTCTATTATGAGAAAAAACGTGATAAAATGTACAAAGTAAGTTAAGATTTTCTAAAATAAATGGAGAGGTGTAATTTAATGAGCCGTATTTTGATAATTGAAGATGAAAAAAGCTTAGCTAGATTTGTAGAGTTAGAGTTGAAGCATGAAGGTTACGAAACTGAAGTAGCCTTAGATGGTCGTGATGGACTAGAAGAAGCACTTAACAACGACTATGATGTTATTCTTTTAGATCTTATGTTACCAAAGCTTAACGGAATGGAAGTTGCTAGAAGACTTCGTGAAAAGAAGACAACTCCAATCATTATGATGACAGCTAGAGATTCTGTTATTGATAGAGTTTCAGGATTCGATCATGGTGCAGATGACTACATCGTTAAGCCATTTGCTATCGAAGAACTATTAGCTCGTGTTAGAGCATTACTTCGTCGTATTGATATCGAAGGTGACGAAAACGCAGAAGACCAAAAGGTTGTTTACTTTAAGGACATTACTGTCGAAAAAGAAAGTAGAATCGTAAAACGTGGAGACGATATTATCGACTTGACTAAGCGTGAATACGAACTACTTCTTACTTTAATGGAAAACGTAAACGTTGTATTAGCCAGAGACGTTCTTTTAACTAAAGTTTGGGGATACGATTCAAGTGCTGAAACAAACGTTGTTGATGTATACATCCGTTACCTAAGAAACAAAATTGATAGACCTGATCAAAAGAGCTACATCCAAACTGTTAGAGGAACCGGTTACGTGATGAGATCATGATTTCCAACCATGATGATAAAGTTTCAAAGACAGTAAGCAGCAATCGAAGATGGTTTTCTCTTAAATGGAAATGGTCAATTGGATCAGCAATTATAATTTTTGTGATTCTATCAATTTTTTCTTTTTTGATTTACAATCGCTTTTCTGATGTTTTATTACACCAGGAAAACTCACGTACTATTGAATCGGATGTAACGATATCAAATCGATTAAGAACATTTAATCGATCATTGGATGAAAAGACAGTTAGTTCTGCCTTAAACCCAAATAGTGGTTTTAGGGACGGCAACCCTAACAATGAAATGTCGACAGAAGTTTATTCTGATTCTATTTATACTAACTTATTTAGTAAGGATATTGTGGTTAGTGTTTACAATAAGAACTCAGACCAAATCTTCTCATCGAAGAAGTCGCCAAAAAAGATTTACAATTTCAAACCGGTAAATAGCCGTAAAACGGTTATTACCAAGAACTCAGGTAAGACAATCTTAGTTTTAGATTCGCCAATTTATTCTGCTAAAACGCACGAGTTAATTGGGTATCTAAGAGTAGTTGATTCAATGTCTGACTACAATTTGTATATAAACAAATTAGCCGGAATTTTATTTGTAATTTTAATTATTGGTATCTTCTTCTCCGCTGCATTGTCGTACTTCCTATCATCATACATGCTTCGTCCAATCAAGATTATCTCTAACACTATTCATAGTGTTAAAGAATCTCCTGAAACGGACAGTCGTGTGCCTAAGTTGACTCAAAATGATGAGTTAACTGACTTAGGGGACTTGTTTAACGATATGATTGATACAATGCAAAGATACATTGATCAACAACAACAATTCGTTGAAGATGTCTCTCATGAATTGAGAACTCCAGTGGCCGTTATTCAGGGACACTTAGACATGCTTTCTCGTTGGGGAAAGGATGACCCTGAAGTCCTAGATGAATCAATTAAGTCTTCAATTTACGAAATTAATCGTATGAAGAGTTTAGTTCAAGAAATGTTAGATCTTTCTCGTGCTGAACAAGTTGAAATCAACTATGGAAACAAGACTACTGATGTTCAAGATGTTGTTCATCAACAATACAATGATTTCCAAATGATTCACCCTGATTACAAGTTCATCTTAGATGATGATATTGGTGAAGAAACAATCATTCAAATTTATCGTAATCACTTAGAACAAATCTTGATTATCTTGTTAGATAATGCTGTTAAGTATTCTAAACAAAGAAAGGAAATTCATATTTCACTTTCACGTAAATATCGCTATGTTGATATTGCAGTTCAAGATTTTGGTGAAGGGCTAAGTCAAGAAAGTATCGATAAAATCTTCAATAGATTCTATCGTGTTGATAAGGCTAGAAGCCGTAACCAAGGTGGTAATGGCTTAGGTCTATCAATTGCTAAACGATTGGTAGAAGCCTATAACGGTAAAATTAATGTTGAAAGTTCATCGGGATATGGATCAATCTTTACAATTTCATTCCCAATTCTTTCTAAGGATAAAATTGAACATTTGAAACAATTAGATATGAACAATAAGCAATAAAATGCTAATAAAAAAGAGATGCCATTAAGCATCTCTTTTTTATGTTTATTTATTGTTTTGATGTTTGTATACCAAACCAAATGGTACTAAGTTTTCGTTACCTTCTTTAATACGTTTAATGTTGCTTCTGTGCTTAATGAAAATAAAGATTGTTAGAATAATACCAATAACTCCAAGTACATAATCATGATCCAATAAAATCAAGATTGTGATTAAAGGAAATGAAATCATACTGGCTACACTAACCATACTAGTTAGGTAAGTAAATGAAATTTCAAATACAAAAGCACATAAGAACAAAATAGGGTGAATTGCTAGCAGCATTCCGGCACTAGTAGCAACGGCCTTACCACCCTTAAACTTAGCAAAGATTGATAATGTATGTCCCAATACAGCGAATAAACCAAATACGATTGGTGATACGTTAGAAATATGAAAGAAAGTTGGTAGCAATGTTGCAATGGTACCCTTTAGAATATCTAAAACCATAACAACAGCACCGGCCGTCTTACCAAGTTCTCTAAATGTATTGGTGGTTCCCATATTTCCAGAGCCTAATTTGGTAATATCTTTATCAAAGAAGACTTTACCAATCCAGATTCCATTAGGAATTGCCCCGAGCAAGTAGGCGACAATTAATAAAATTGTAATTTGCAAAAATGGTTCCTCCCAAAAATTAACTATCTATTAATTTTACCATTTTTAAGCATTATGGCAACATCTTCTATTAAGAGGTCCTTTAATATTCCCTTTTAAAAGGCTTTTAAATAAGGTAATATATTATATTGTATGAAAGGGAGTGCGTTACGATGGCTAAGAAGTCAGAAAATTATAATGATGACTCCATTCAGGTCCTAAAGGGTCTGGAGGCAGTTAGAAAGCGCCCTGGTATGTATATCGGTTCTACCGATAGCAAGGGTCTTCATCATTTGGTATACGAAATTGTAGATAATGCAGTTGATGAAGCATTAGCGGGATATGGTGATGAAATTGACGTCACTATCCATAACGACAATAGTATAACTGTGGTGGACCACGGACGTGGGATGCCAGTGGGAATGCATTCATCAGGTAAGCCAACTCCCGAAGTTATCTTAACTGTGCTACATGCCGGTGGTAAGTTCACCGAAAACGGTGGTTACAAGACTTCAGGGGGATTGCACGGGGTTGGATCAAGTGTTGTTAATGCACTTTCAACTCACTTAAGCGTGACAATCGTAAGAGATGGCTACAAATATGAAGAAGATTTTGAAAATGGTGGTCAACCAATTGGAACATTGAAAAAAATTGGTAAGACAAGTGAACACAGTGGAACAACTGTAACATTTAAACCAGATTCAGCAATCTTTACTACTACAATTTATAACTATGAAATACTAAAACAACGTTTAAGAGAATCTGCCTTCTTATTAAACGGAATTAAAATCACATTGACTGACGAACGTGAAGGTCAAGAACGAAGCGATGAATTCTACTTTAAAGATGGAATTAAGGAATTTGTTCAATACTTAAATGAAGACAAACATACATTGGGTAACATCATGTACTTTGACGGATCAAAAGATGGTGTTGAAGTTGAAGTTGCTGCACAATACAACGATGGTTATACAGAAAACACCTTATCATTCGTTAATAATGTGCGTACTAAAGATGGTGGTACTCATGAATCTGGATTCAGAAGTGCCTGGACTAAGTCATTCAATGACTTTGCTAGAAGAGTAAAGTTACTTAAAGATAAAGAAAAGAACCTAGATGGTAGCGATGTTCGTGAAGGATTATCTGCAATCATCTCTATTAAGGTGCCCGAAGAAATGCTTCAATTCGAAGGACAAACCAAGGAAAAACTAGGAAGCCCAGAAGTGCGTTCTATCGTTGATAACATTGTTTCCGAACAATTGGGTTACTATCTAATGGAAAACGGAGAATTCGCTCATGAATTGGTTCATAAGTCACTTCGTGCGCGTAAGGCGAGAGAAGCTGCGCGTAAAGCTAGGGATGAAAGTAGAAATGGTAAGAAGAAACATAAAAAGGAACGTCTACTATCTGGTAAGTTAACACCTGCCCAATCCAAAGATGTTTCTAAGAACGAATTATTCTTAGTCGAAGGGGATTCTGCCGGTGGTTCTGCAAAGCAAGGCCGTGACAGAAAGCATCAAGCTATCTTGCCACTTAGAGGTAAAGTCTTAAATACCGAGAGAGCTAAGTTAGACGATATCCTTAAAAATGAAGAAATCAGTACCATGATCTACACAATTGGTGCCGGGGTAGGACCAGAATTTAACATTTCTGATGCTAACTACGATAAAGTTATTATCATGACCGATGCCGATGATGATGGTGCTCATATTCAAATTCTTCTATTAACATTCTTCTACAAATATATGCGCCCAATGGTTGAACAAGGTCGCGTATACATTGCGTTACCTCCTTTATATAAGATTCAACAAAAGGCCGGTAAGAAGAACCATGTTGATTACGCATGGACTAATGACGAACTAACTGAAAAGTTAAAGGAATTTGGTCAACATCCAGCACTACAAAGATTTAAGGGGCTAGGTGAAATGAATGCCGATCAATTATGGGAAACTACTATGGATCCTGAAAACAGAACACTAATCCAAGTTCAAATCGATGATGCTGCATTAGCTGAAAAACGAGTTACTACTTTAATGGGTGACAAAGTTGAACCAAGACGTGAATGGATTGAAGAAAACGTTAAGTTCACACTTGAAGAAGACGGCAGTATCTTAGATACCACCAAAGAAACAGAAAACGAGTAGATAGGAGGAACTATAGTGGTTAATCATTCAGTTATTGAAAAACTAACGCTTGAACAAATCATGAGTGAAAGATTTAGTCGTTATTCTAAATCAATTATTCAAGAAAGAGCGTTACCAGACGTTCGTGACGGATTAAAACCGGTTCAACGTCGTATTCTATATGCCATGAATAAAGACGGAAATACTTATGACAAAGGCTTTAGAAAGTCTGCTAAGTCCGTTGGTAATGTTATGGGTAACTTCCATCCCCATGGTGATAGTTCAATCTATGAAGCATTAGTACGTATGAGTCAAGAATGGAAAATCAGAGAACCATTAATCGAAATGCACGGTAACAATGGTTCAATGGACGGAGACCCAGCTGCGGCAATGCGTTATACAGAAGCACGTTTAAGTAAGATTGCTTCTGAAATGCTTAGAGATATTGATAAGGATACTGTTGATTGGGTACCTAACTTTGATGATACGGAAAACGAACCAACAGTATTACCATCTCGTTTCCCTAATCTACTAGTTAATGGTGCAACTGGGATTTCATCAGGTTATGCAACTGAAATTCCTCCTCACAACTTGTCTGAAGTACTAGATGCTTTGATTTACCTACAAAAGCATGTAGATGCTACTTTGGATGATTTGATGCAATTCATTAAGGGACCAGACTTTCCAACTGGTGGAATTGTACAAGGACTAGATGGCATTAAAAAGGCTTATGAAACTGGTCGCGGTAAGATTATCATTCGTTCTAAGACAGATGTTGAAGAATTACGTGGTAACAAAACACTTATTCGTGTAAGTGAATTACCATACGAAGTTAATAAGCTACAACTAGTTAAGCAAATCGATGAAATCAGAATTAATAAGAAGATTGATGGAATTGCTGAAGTTAGGGATGAAAGTGATAGAAATGGGCTATCTATTGCGATTGAGTTAAAACGAGACGTTGATGCTACCGGTATTCTTAACTACCTATTTAAGAATACCGACCTACAAATCAACTATCACTTTAACGTGGTTGCAATTAATAAGATGCGTCCAGAACGTTTATCACTTAAGGAAATTCTAGAATCTTATCTAGATTACCAACGCCTAATTGTTGCTAAACGTACTAAGTACGACTTAGACAAGGCAATGGCTAGACAACACATTGTAGATGGTTTAATCAAGGCCTTATCAATTTTAGACCAAGTAATTAAAACCATTAGAGCAAGTGATAACAGAAAAGATGCATGTAATAACTTGATTGCTGAGTTTGATTTCTCTGAAAAACAAGCAGATGCGATTGTTAAGTTACAACTATACCGTTTAACTAATACCGATGTGGTTGAACTACAAGCAGAAAAAGATAAGTTAAGTGCTGATATTTTAGAATACAACACTATCCTAAATGACAAGAATGAACTAAATAAGGTATTAACTAAAGAGTTCAAAGACATCAAGAAGGCTTATGGCAACGATCGTCTTACTAAGATTGAAGCTGAAGTTGAAGAACTTAAGATTAGTAAGACAATTACAGTTCCAGAAGAAGACGTTGTTGTCTTAGTCAGTCATGATGGATACCTAAAGCGTAGTAGTGTTCGTTCATACAAGGCCTCTGAAGTTGAGGAAAATGGTTTAAAGGAAGACGATTATCCAATCTTCTTAGAACAAATGACAACGCTACAACATCTATTCATGTTTACTAATAAAGGTAATCTAATTTACCGTCCAGTTCATGAAATTACTGATGCTCGTTGGAAAGAAACCGGTGAACATATTTCTCAAACCATTGGTTTAGCCGATGACGAAGAGATTATGAAGGTAATGTCATTTAAGACATTGAAGGAAACTGGTAAGTTTGTAATCTCTACTAGTGACGGATACATCAAACAAACTGAGTTTGATAAGTTAACTCCTGGTAGAAATTACCGTTCAAGACCAGCAGTATTTGAAAAACTAAAAGACGATAGTGCAGATGTAGTTAACGTTGATTACTTAACAGATGCTAACGCTAATCCAAATGTATTTATAGCATCCAACGTCGGTTTAGCAACTTGTTTCGAATTAGATGAAGTATCTTATTCTGGTGCAAGATCTACTGGTGTTCGTTCAATGGACATTAGGGATGAAGAACACGTTGTTGATGTACAACTAGTAGAACAAGACGATAAGGTAGGGATGATTACCCAACGTGGATTCTACAAGAACATGAAGGTAGACGAAGTCCCACTTGCTAGTCGTGCAAGAAGAGGGGTTCAAGTTCTAAAATCATTGAAGAAGAACCCACATGAATTAGTTGATTTTGTAAAACTAGAAAAAGCATCTGATAGTTTTAACCCAATTAGAGTATTTACTAATAGACGTCGCGTTCATGATATTATGCCTGGTGACCATCCAGTAAATGATCGTCAATCAAACGGTTCTGCTGTAATGGACGTGGATGCAGAAGGCTTGCCTACAAGCATGGCGGTACTTCATCCAGAAGTAATTGCAAATATTAAATAACTCCAATAGAAATTTATTATTATTATCATAAAATATATTGTTATTTTATGATGGATAGGTTATTATATCTTAATGAACTATTAATAGATAATAATATGTAATAAATGATATAGGGGTATGTAAAGCATGAAAAAAACTAAACAAGAAAACATTTTCTCATCAAAAACACTTTCATACTTTTTGCAATTAGCAGAAACTATGAATTACACTCAGGCTGCTCAAATTTTGGGAATTACGCAACCTGCATTAACGCAACAAATTAAAAAACTAGAAAAAACAGTTGGCGCTCCATTGTTTTATTCAATTGGTAAAAAGCTAAAATTATCATCTGCAGGTAACATTATGCTTAAATCAACTAAGGATATTTATGAAATCCTAAACCAAACTGCTGATGAAATTGAACAATCAAATAGTGCATCAACTGGTGACATTAACATTGGTGTTCTTTCATCAATCCAAGTTAAAGTATTTGAAAAATTCATTTCAGAACTTTACATGAAGAATCCTGAACTAAAAGTTAACCTAAGAATGTTAACTCGTAAGGAAATTTGGGAAAGTTTGGAAAACAACCGTATTGATTTAGCAATTATGTACTTACCAGATTCATCAATTAAGAACTGGAAGCCATACGAAGCTCAAAAGATTATGAGTGATGACTTAATGTACATCCACCACAACGAAAAGTTAGCTGGTAAGGATAAGATTAAGTTCAAGGATACATTGGATCGTCCTTGGGTTACTTACCCAGAAGATTACTTCTTAGATTCAATCTTAAAGACTGAATACAAAGATCAACTTCTAGACAACCCTAAGAGTGGTGCATGTTTCTCAACTCCAGACCAAATTTTGCGTTTTGCGGTTAATACTGGATTAAATACTGCACTTCCAAGTTCATTTATGATTGACAAAGATGTTAAAACATTGGAAGATAATAATACATGGGTTGCCCGTTTGAATCCAAACATCAATTTTGATTTAGCGTTCGTTTACAGATCTAACAAGAAGATGATTCCTCGTGTTGGTTCATTCCTAGACGAATTCGATGCCTTCTTGGATGAAGAAGACTATCTATCAAGATTAAAGGACAACTACTAAAAATACGAAGGAAGTTTTATTATGGCTAAAGAATTGGTTTTCGGACACCAAAGTCCAGATACTGATGCAATTTGTGCAGCTATCGAATATGCATATTTACAAAATAAACTAGGATACGACGTTGAAGCCGTTGCTCTAGGTACTCCAAACGAAGAAACTAAATTTGTTTTAGATTACTTCGGTCAAGAAGCACCTCGCGTAATCACTGAAGCATCATCAGAAGTAGACTCAGTTATGCTAGTAGATCATAATGAACCTCAACAAAGTGTTTCAGATATTGATAAATTAACAGTTACTCACGTAGTTGATCACCACAGAATTGCAGATTTCAACACTGAAAAGCCTGTATTCTACCGTGCTGAACCAGTTGGTTGTGTAAGTACTGTATTATTTGAAATGTTCAACGAAAAGAACGTTGAAATTCCTGAAAAGTTAGCTGGCCTAATGCTTTCAGCAATCATTTCAGATACTTTATTACTAAAATCACCAACAACTACTGATGTTGATAAAAAAGCCGTTGCTGAATTAGCAAAAATCGCTAAGGTTGATGCTGAAGAATACGGTATCAAGATGCTAAAAGCTGGTACTAACGTTGATGCTAGATCTGACAAAGATCTAATTGACGGTGATGCTAAGTCATTCACTATGGGTGGCAAGGCAGTACGTATCGACCAAATCAACACTGTTGACTTAAACGACGTTTTAAAGCGTAAAGCTGACTTATTAAAGGCAATGGAAGAAGAAGCCAAAGCTGAAGGCTATGACTTATTCTTAGTTATTGCTACCAACGTATTAGACAGTAACTCTGAAGCCATCATTTATGGTGAACCAAAGGATGCTGTAGAAAAAGCATTCAACCAAAAAGTTTCAGAAGATACAATCGCACTTCCTGGTGTTGTATCAAGAAAGAAACAAGTTGTTCCTCAATTAACTGATGTTTTAGACTAATACTAGGACGTACTAAAAGAACACATCCTAATGGGTGTGTTCTTTCTTTATATAAAAATATCTGACAGCGTTGCTTCCGGATTACGGCTGTCTCAAATAAAAACAATAGGAGATCTTCAAAATGGTAAAGGTATTTAGAAATTTAGCTACTTCAAAAACAATGGATTTATTAGGAATCGCAATTATTTTTTTGTCTGCGTTTCTTTCAGGTTATTTATTCGAATCACTAGACGATGTTACTCATTGGGGACATTGGGCCATGTTTATCCCGTTCGGTTTAATTAGTGCGTTTGATGCATGCATGTCAATTATGTCTACTAGATTGGTAGGTCGTTTTAGTAACCTAGGTAATTGGATTGGTATTCCAGAAATTATTCTTGGATGCGCAATTGATTACTTGTTAGGAAACCATGGTGCGATCCTAACTTATCCAATTAGTTTTATAATTCAAATTTGGGCCATTAGAACATGGACAAGTTCTGATAAGTTTAAGCAATCCGATTTTATGAATACCAAAAAGGGACAATTAGTCTTTGTGCTATTGTCATTATTATCATTAGCATTTAGTTTTGGTATTAATTACATTGGATACGGCAGTCTAAATTCATCTGATTCCGTTTTATACGTATTAACTAGTTTTGTATTTGGTATTTCACTAATCGCAAACATTATGAATGCAATGAAGATATCTACACAGTGGAAATTTTGGCTATTATATGACTTTATTCAGTTAGCTAAGGCAATTAGCCAGTTTAACTTTGCAAACGTCGGTAAGTACATTTATTACATTCTAATGGCACTTGCTGGAAACGCATACTGGAAGGAATAACTTCTGTATTTTATGTGCTAATGATTTGCATTATTTTCTATAATCGTTATCATTATAGTTATGTCGTGTACGATATATCTCTGCCAGATATGTCAGATCAAGCAAAAGGAGCTGTGACGATTATGAAAAAATACAGTGAAGAAGAATTGAGAAGTAGATTAACTGACGAACAATACGAAGTTACTCAAAATGCCGGTACAGAAATGCCATTCTCAAATGAATATGATAACTTTTTTGAAGATGGTTTATACGTTGATATTGTATCAGGTGAACCTTTATTCACTTCAAAAGATAAATACAACTCTGGATGTGGTTGGCCTGCATTTACAAAGCCAATTGAACAAAGCAGCATTAAGAGTAATTTAGATACCTCACATGGTATGGTTAGAAACGAAGTAAGAAGTAGCGAAGCTAACTCACACTTAGGACACGTTTTTCCAGATGGACCTAAAGACAAGGGTGGATTAAGATACTGCATTAACTCAGCATCATTAAAATTCATTCCAGTTGATAAGCTAGAAGAAGAAGGCTACGGCCAATACGTTGCAGAATTCAAATAGGAAGGGAGATTTGTTTTATGAGTAAAGATACAGCTATTTTCGCAGGAGGATGTTTCTGGTGCATGGTAGAACCATTCGACCAACAACCAGGAATTGACAGTGTTATTTCAGGTTACACAGGGGGACATGTTGCTAACCCAACATACGAACAAGTATGTAGTCATACAACTGGTCATACCGAAGCAGTTGAAATTACATTTGATCCTGAAGTGATTTCATACAAGGATTTAGTCGAAATTTACTGGAGACAAACAGATCCAACTGATGCTTCTGGTCAATTCCAAGACAGAGGTGACAGTTACCGTCCTGTTATCTTCGTTAACAGTGAAGAACAAAGAAAAGTTGCCGAAGAATCAAAGAAGCAACTAGCTGAAAGTGGCATGTTTGATGAACCAATCGTTACATCAATCGAAGATGCTAAACCATTCTATCCAGCTGAAGACTATCACCAAGATTTCTACAAGAAGAACCCATTAAGAGCTCAAATTGAAGAATTAGGTGGCCGTCAACAATTCAAGGATACAAAGTGGGCTAAATAGTTAACCAAATTGAAAAGGTTCCTAGCAAACGCTAGGAGCCTTTTTTTAATACTTATGTCTAAAATAGTGACGACGTGAATGGTATTGTTGATGTTCGTATGTTTTCTTATATTCTTTTCGATACTTTCTTTGATAATGTTTCTTTAGTTCATGGTGAACGACACCAGCAATAACAGCATCTCTTACATAGTGATGCTTTCTGTATGAGCTGCGATGGTTATTAAAGTTAGGTGCATTTTCAGGTGTAGGAATTTTAATATCATTATTTACTTTTGATCTACCATTGGAATAGTTAAATTCTACACCAGGTTGAACGTTGAAAATGTAAACATTAAAATTCAATTTTCCATCCGTTGAAATAGCTTGCATATGAACACCACGTGCCATCAACTCATTACCTCTAAAGATTGGAGTAACTTGAAAAATAACTTTTTTGTCGTTTCTAAGAGCTTCTCTTACTTGTGATTCGTAAATGGTTTGTAGTTTTTGATTACTGAATGC
>CAMLMR010000006.1 GCA_946481335.1 uncultured Lactobacillus sp.
TAACATTGAATGCTTATGACATTAATCCATTACATCATGAAGGTCGTCATGACGATGCAGAAGAAAAACGTGTTGAATTACATTTACACACTAAGATGAGTCAAATGGATGCTACTAACAGTATTGAAGAATATGTGGCCAGAGCTAAGGAATGGGGCCACCCAGCATTAGCGATAACTGACCATGCTGCTGTTCAAGGTTTCCCATTTGCTTACACTGCTGCTCAAAAGAACGACATTAAAATGCTATACGGTGTTGAAGCAAACGTTGTTGACGATGGAGTACCAATTACATTTAACGAAGATGATCGTGATTTAGCCGATGCTACTTACGTTGTTTTCGATATTGAAACTACCGGTTTGTCAGCAATTTACGATAAGGTAATCGAAGTTTCTGCCGTTAGAATGCAACATAATAACGTCTTAGATCAGTTCGAAGAATTCATTGATCCCGGGTTCCATTTATCAGACTTTACCACTGAACTAACATCTATCACAGATGATATGGTTAGAGGTTCAAAGTCCGAAGAAGAAGTCTTTAAACTATTTAGAGAGTTCTGTGGCGACTCAATCGTTGTAGGACACAACGTTACTTTTGACGTTGGTTTTATGAATGTTGGATACCAAAGATATGGGATGGAAGAAATCCAAAACCCAATCATTGATACGTTGCCACTAGCTAGATTCTTATATCCAAACTATAAGAGTTACCGTTTGAATACATTGGCTAAGAAGTTTGATGTCGCTTTGGAACATCATCACCGTGCCGTGTATGATGCTGAAACAACAGGACATTTAAACTATTTATTCATCAAGGATGCTGAAGAACGTTACAACATTACTAAGGTAAATCAACTAAATGAACACATGTCTGATAACGATGCATACAAACATGCTCGTCCATTCCACGCCATCTTAATGGCTCAAACACAAGCTGGTTTGAAGAACATGTTCAAGTTAGTTTCCTTATCTAACGTTGAATACTTCTACAGAGTCCCTAGAATTCCACGAAGTGTTCTAGAAAAATATCGCGAAGGAATCTTAATCGGTTCTGCCTGTGCAAACGGTGAAGTATTCACCGCAATGCTACAAAAAGGTAAAGAAGAGTCCAAGAAGAAGGCAGAATTCTACGATTATCTAGAGGTTCAACCAAGTGCAGCATACCAACCAATGATTGATTCAGAATTGATTCATGGTAAGAAACATTTACAAGAATTAGTTCAAAACATGGTTGATATGGGACATGAGATGGATAAACCAGTTGTCGCAACTGGGGATGTTCATTATATGGATCCACAAGACTATATCTACCGTAAGATTTTAATTCATTCACAAGGTGGGGCTAACCCATTAAATAGACAAGAATTACCTAAGGTTCCATTCTTGACTACAGATGAAATGTTGAGTGATTTTGAATACTTAGGTGAAGACGTTAGTAAGGAAATCGTTGTTGATAATACACAAAAGATTGCCAACATGGTTGATGATGGAATTCATCCGGTCTTAGACCGACTATACACTCCACACATGCAGGGTGCAGAGGATGAAATCAGAAACTCAACAATGGATAAGGCCCATGAACTTTATGGTGATCCACTACCTGAATTAATCCAGGCGCGTTTGGACCGTGAGTTGAAGAGTATCATTGGTAACGGGTTCTCCGTTATTTACTTAATCGCTAAGCGTCTGGTAGCCAAGAGTAACAAGGATGGATATTTGGTAGGTTCCCGTGGTTCCGTTGGTTCCAGTTTGGTAGCTACAATGGCTGGAATTACTGAAGTTAATCCATTGCCACCACATTATCGTTGTCCAAACTGTAAGTACTCTAAGTTCTTTACTAAGGGTGAATATGGTTCCGGATATGATTTACCACATGAAAACTGTCCAGAATGTGGAACCTTAATGATTGGTGACGGACATAATATTCCGTTCGAAACGTTCCTTGGATTCAGTGGTAACAAGGTTCCAGATATTGATTTGAACTTCTCTGGAGATTACCAACCAATCGCCCATAACTACCTAAAGGTATTATTCGGTGAAGGTAACGTATATCGTGCCGGAACTATTGGTACTGTGGCCGATAAGACTGCGTATGGATATGTAAAGGCATACGAAAGAGATACTCAACAAACCATTCGTTCCGCTGAAATTGATCGACTATCCAAGGGTGACACTGGTGTTAAGAGAACGACTGGACAACATCCGGCCGGAATTATCATCGTTCCAGATGATATGGACATCTTTGATTTCACACCAATCCAATACCCGGCTGATGATCAAAATGCTGCTTGGGAAACTACCCACTTTGATTTCCATTCTATCCATGACAACATCTTGAAGATGGATGTTTTGGGACATGATGACCCAACCATGATCAGAATGCTTCAAGATTTATCAGGAATTGATCCTCAATCAATTCCAATGGATGACCCTGGAGTTATGGGATTATTCTCAGGAACAGACACAATTGGTGTTACCCAAGACCAAATTCAATCAAAGACAGGGACTTTAGGGATTCCTGAATTTGGTACTAAGTTCGTTAGAGGGATGCTAGAACAAACTAATCCAGCTAACTTCTCACAATTACTACAAATTTCAGGGCTATCCCACGGTACTGATGTTTGGTTAGGAAACGCCGATGAACTAATTAAGGAAGGTAAAGCAACCATCGCCAACGTTATTGGTTGTCGTGATAACATCATGACCGACTTGATTAACTGGGGACTAGACTCTGAAACATCATTCCAAATCATGGAATATGTTCGTAAGGGTCGTGGAATTAAAGACGAATGGCAAAAGAAGATGCACGAAGCAAACATTCCACAATGGTATATTGATTCATGTTTGAAGATTAAGTACATGTTCCCACGTGCCCATGCGGCTGCCTACGTTTTAATGGCATTACGTGTTGCTTACTTCAAGGTATACTTCCCATTGGTTTACTACTGTGCATACTTCTCAGTACGTGCCGATGACTTTGATATTGTTTCAATGTGTCACGGTAAGGAAGCTGTTAAGGCAAAGATGAAAGAAATTAATGATCTTGGAAACGACGCTTCTGCCAAGGATAAGAACCTATTAACTGTGCTTGAATTAGCAAACGAAATGATTGAAAGAGGATTCGAATTCGAAATGGTTGATTTGAATCGTTCCGATGCCGAACAATGGTTAATTGACGGTAACAAGTTAATCGCACCATTCAGAGCTATTCCAGGACTTGGTTTAAACGTTGCTAAGCAAATCGTTGCTGCACGTGAAGATAAAGAATTTATTTCTAAAGAAGACTTGTCCAAACGTGGAAAGGTTTCTAAGAAGTTAATCGAATTTATGACAGAAAATCATATTATTGATAACTTACCTGACGAAAACCAACTAAGTTTATTCGATATGATGTAGTATGTATTGAACAATCTTAGATAGTATGGTATGATACATTATGATTTATATCTGAGAGAAAGGAGTGAGCAGAAATGCTCGCTCTTTTTATTGGATTTTTTTAGGAGGCGTATCATTGAGCGAAGTTACAGAAGTGGTAAAAGAAGTAGTAACTCCAATTCTAGATAGTCATGATTTTTATCTTTATGACATCGAATTTGTAAAAGAAAGCAAGAATTGGTATTTAAGGGTTTATGTCGATAAGGACGGCGGTATTAACATTGAAGACTGTGCGTTAGTATCTGATGAACTAAGTGAAAAATTAGATTCAATGGATCCTGATCCAATTCCACAAGCTTACTTTCTAGAAGTCTCATCTCCAGGAGCTGAAAGACCTCTAAAGAAACCAGAAGATTATGAAAATGCTGTTAATGATTACATTCATGTATCATTGTATGCACCAATTAATGGCGAAAAAGTCTATGAAGGGACTTTAAAAGAATTAAGTGATGATGAATTAGTTTTGACTGTTAATTTAAAGGGTCGAATTAAGGATTTAACAATACCAAGAAAATCAATTGCCAAAGCAAGATTAGCAATTAAATTTTAGCTAAGGGAGACAATCAAAAATGAGTAAAGAACTTTTAGGTGCACTAGATGCCCTAGAAAACGACAAAGGGATTTCTAAAGAAACAGTTATTGATGCTTTAGAAGCTGCATTAACTTCAGCATACAAGAGAAACTATAACCAAGCACAAAACGTTGAAGTTTCTTTCGATGAAAAGAAGGGTAACATTCACGTTTATGCTGTTAAGACAGTTGTAGAAGATGTAGTAGATCCTAGATTAGAATGCAGCTTATCAGATGCATTACAATTAAACCGTGGTTATGAATTAGGTGACGAAATTAAGTTTGAAGTTACTCCTAAGAACTTTGGTAGAATTGCTGCTCAAACTGCAAAGCAAGTTATCATGCAAAGAGTTAGAGAAGCTGAAAGAACAATTGTGTACAACAAGTACAGCAAGTACCAAGATGAATTAATCACTGGTGAAATCGAACGCCAAGACGATCGTTTTGTATATGTTGATTTAGGTAAGGTTGAAGCAGTTATGCCTAAGAATGACCAAATGCCAAATGAAACATACAGACCACAAGATAGAATCAAGGTATACGTTAACCGTGTAGAAGATGCTACTAAGGGTCCTCAAATCTTCGTTAGTCGTACCGCTCCTGGTTTATTAAAACGACTATTTGAAGAAGAAGTTCCTGAAATCTATGACGGAACTGTTGAAGTAGTATCAATTGCTAGAGAAGCCGGAGACCGTGCTAAGGTAGCTGTTAGATCTAACAATGAAGATATCGACCCAGTTGGTACAACGGTTGGACCAAGAGGTCAACGTGTTCAAACTATCGTTAACGAATTAGGTGGCGAAAACATGGACATCGTTCAATGGACTGAAGATCCTGCTGAATTCATTGCAAATTCATTAAACCCATCAGAAGTAGTTGATGTTATCTTTGATGAAGAAAATGAACGTGCATGCACAGTTATCGTACCTGACTACCAACTATCATTAGCAATTGGTAAGCGTGGACAAAACGCACGTCTAGCTGCTAAGTTGACTGGTTACAAGATTGATATCAAATCTGAATCAGAAGCTGATGGTCTAACTGAAGACGTCCAAGAAGATAGTGACGACGCAATCGATAACGAATAATAACAAGTTTAAGGAGTGTTAATTCAATGAGAACAAGAAAAATTCCAATGAGAAAAGATATTGTTACTGGTGAAATGGCTCCCAAGAAAGATTTAGTTAGAATCGTTAAGGACAAAGAAAATAACGTTACTATCGATGAAACTGGAAAAAAATCAGGTAGAGGGGCATACGTTTCAATTGATGTAAAAGTTGCACAAAAAGCCAAGGATGAAAAGAAACTAAACGAAGTATTTTCTGTTGACTTAAGTGACGAATTTTACGACGATTTAATTGCTTACGTAGACCACAAACAAGCCAGAAAAGAACTTTTCGAAAATGACAAATAAAGAACAAATATTAAACTTTATTGGTTTAGCAAAGCGAGCCGGAAAGATAACTACTGGTGAAGATATACTGCTTAACGCAATCAAGAAGAATAAAATTAAATTTCTGATTATCGCTACTGACTCTGGAAAAGCCAGCTTGAAGAAATTTACAGATAAGGCAAATTCATATAACATTCCTACTAATCAAATGTTTACTAAGGTAGAGATAAGTGATGCAATTGGGATGCCGCGAACCATTATTGGGATCGCAGACAATGGATTTGCCAAACGTTTGAAAGAAATGACAAATTAATTGTAAAGGAACGTGATGGTATGGGTAAGAAAAGAATTTATGAGTTATCTAAAGAGATAAATGTAGCTAGTAAGACAATTATTGATGAAGCAAAGAAGAAGGGATATGACGTTAAAAATCATATGTCTGGGTTAGATGCGAACGAAGAAAAAGCAATTCGTGATCACTTTGCTCCTAAGAAAAAGCCGGTTAGTGCTACCAAACCAGCTAACAATAATTCTAAGAAACCTGCCGAAAAGCCACACAAGACTTTAAATAAAAATTCTAACAATAAGGCAAAGCAATCTATGAACAATAACAACAATAACAATAGTAATAACAGCAACAACACAAACAAACCAAACAACAATGGTTCTTCAAACTTCAAAAAGGGTGGTAAGAAGAACAAGAAGAAATTCAACAAGAAAAATAACCGTGGTAACAACAAGTTTGCTGGTATGTACACTAAGAACCAACGTATCAGACAAAACCACAAGAACAACAAGGCACCGGAAAGAAAAGAACGTCCATTGCCAGAAACATTGGTATACACAGTTGGTATGAACGCTCAAGAAATTGGTAAGATTATCCATAGAGAACCAGCTGAAATCGTTAAGAAGTTATTCCTATTAGGAGTAATGGTTAACCAAAACGTTTCATTGGATAAGGATACAATCGAACTTCTAGCTGCTGACTATGGTATTAAGGCAGAAGAAAAGGTAGAAGTAAACGTTTCTGATATTGATAAGATTTTCGAAGAAGAAGCAGAAAACACTGATTACCTAGAAGACCGTGCACCAGTTGTTACTATCATGGGACACGTTGACCATGGTAAGACAACATTATTGGATTACTTGAGAAACTCACACATCACTGCTGGTGAAGCTGGTGGAATTACTCAAGCAATTGGTGCTTACCAACTTGAAAGAAATGGTAAAGTTATCACATTCTTGGATACTCCAGGACATGCTGCCTTTACTGCAATGCGTGCACGTGGTGCTGATATCACCGATATTACAATCCTAGTTGTTGCCGCAGACGATGGTGTTATGCCTCAAACAATTGAAGCTATCGACCATGCTAAGGCCGCTAAGACTCCAATTATCGTTGCAATTAACAAGATTGATAAACCAGGTGCAAACCCTAACCACGTAATCGAACAACTAGCTAGTTATGAATTAATCCCAGAAGACTGGGGTGGTGACACTATCTTCGTTGAACTATCTGCTAAGATGGGTACTAATGTTGATGAATTACTAGATATGATTCTTCTACAATCAGACGTGATGGAATTAAAGGCTAACCCTAAGCAACATGCTGCTGGTTCAGTAATTGAAGCTCGTCTAGATCGTGGTAGAGGTCCAGTTGCAACATTACTTGTTCAACAAGGTACTATGCATGTCGGTGACCCAATCGTAGTTGGTGACACATTCGGTCGTGTTAGAACTATGACTAATGAAAAGGGTAAGGACTTAGATGACGCTACTCCATCAACTCCAATCGAAATTACTGGTCTAAACGATGTTCCAGAAGCTGGTGACCGTTTCGTTGTATTCGATGATGAAAAGACTGCTCGTGCTGCCGGTGAAGAAAGAGCTAAAGAAGCTCAAATGGAAGAACGTAAGAAGAACAACAGTGTTACTTTGGACAACTTATTCGAATCTCTAAAAGAAGGAGAAATGAAGGAAGTTGCCGTAATTATCAAGGCTGACGTTCAAGGTTCTGTTGAAGCACTTGCATCAAGTCTACAAAAGATTGATGTTGAAGGTGTTAAGGTTAACATCGTTCACAGTTCCGTAGGTGCAATCAACGAAAGTGATATTGCATTAGCTGAAGCAAGTAACGCCATTATCGTTGGATTTAACGTTCGTGCTACTCCACAAGCTAAGGCTCAAGCTGAAACTGACAACGTTGACATTCGTCTACACCAAGTTATCTACGATGCTATTGATGAAGTCGAATCAGCTATGAAGGGTATGTTAGCACCTAAGTACAAAGAAGAAGTTACTGGTGAAGTTGAAGTAAGACAACTTTACAAAGCTTCTAAGATTGGTACAATTGCAGGTGGAATGGTTACCGATGGTGTAATTAAACGTGATAGTAAGATTCGTTTAATTCGTGATAACGTTGTTATCTACAATGGTGAACTAAATAGTTTGAAGCGTTTCAAAGATGATGCTAAGGAAGTTAAGCAAGGATTTGAATGTGGACTTACTATTGAAAACTACAACGACATCAAGGAAGGTGACGTTGTAGAAGCCTACGAAATGAAAGAAGTTCCTGCTAAGTAAAGGAGTGAATTGATATGGCTCAATACAGAGTTGGAAGACTAGAACAAGAAATTCAAAAAGAAGTTAATGATATCTTATTAAAACGTGTGAGAGATCCACGAGTTCAAGGTGTAACTATCACAGGTGTTGACGTAACTGGTGACTTACAACAAGCTACTATTTACTACAGCATCTTATCTGATAACGATAATGATGAAGAAACTACCCAAAAAGGTTTGGATAAGGCAACATCATTAATCAGAGGTGAATTAGGTTCTCGTTTGAGCATCTACCGTACACCTGAATTAACATTCAAATTGGATGAATCAATTCAATATGGAAGTAAGATTGATCAATTAATTAACAAATTAAAACGAGAAGATCGTTAATATAAAAAGAATCCGTAACTAGTGTTATGGGTTCTTTTTTGTTTGCTCTAATTTAGTGAATAAAAACGTCTATGATATAATTTAATATATAAATAACATCTGAGGAGTCGTGTAATATGGACGGAATTATCCCATTATATAAAGAAAAGGGTATGACTAGTTTTGCCTGCGTTAGCCAATTACGAGGCATTTTAAAAATGAAAAGAATTGGTCATAGTGGAACCTTAGATCCAAATGTTGAAGGAGTATTACCAATTTGTCTTGGTAAGGGTACCAAGTTAGTGGAATACTTGATGAACTCTGGAAAAATTTACCAAGGTAGTATCACCTTGGGATTTGACACCACTACCGAAGACTTAGACGGTGAAGTGGTAAGTACTAAGCCGCTAGAAAAACCACTATCAAACGATGAAATTGATGAGCTATTGAACAGTTTTGTTTCGGAAGATTTGATTCAAATTCCACCAATGTATTCAGCGGTGAAAGTAAATGGTAAAAGACTTTATGAATATGCTAGAAATGGTGAAGAAGTAGAACGTCCAGAAAGACACGTTCAAATTCACTACTTCAAACAAATTAAAGATAGCATCTATGATGAAGACAAAAAGCAACAAACTATTTTCTTTGAAGTTGGATGCGGTAAAGGAACATATGTAAGAACACTTGCTGTGGACTTCGGTAAAAAGATTAACATGCCAGCTGTTATGTCTAGTTTGACTAGAATTAAGAGTGGTGGATTTACACTTGAAGATACTTTTAAGATTAGCGAAGTAAAATCTGCTGTAGAAAATGGTACTATCGGTGATATCGTCAAATCAATTGATTATGCATTGACTGATTTTAAGCACGTTGAACTAAACGAAAGCCAATGGAAGATTGTCCAAAATGGTGGCTTTTTAGATTCAGGGGCTTTAGGTATAAATGACGATAAATGTGTGTTAACGTTTAACAACGAAGTTAAGGCTTTGTACTTCTTTGATGAAAATAAACAAATTTACAAACCAGAAAAAATGTTTAGCAATCAATAATCGAAAGGCATGAAATTATGGAAATCATTAAATTACATCATCCATTGAGCGTTGATTTTAACCAACAAGAGAAGATTGTCCTAGCAATGGGATACTTTGATGGAGTTCATTTAGGTCATCAAAAGGTTTTGGAAAAAGCACGTGAAATTGCCATGCAAAAGAATCTATCTTTGGCCGTGTTGACCTATGACCACAAGCCATCCGTAGTTTATAAACAGTTATCACCACATGATAGAAGAAACATCATCATGCCAGATAGCAAGAATGAGATGTTTGAATCAATGGGTGTTAATAAGGTATTTGTTGTTAACTATAGTTTTAGTTTTCAAAATCAAACACCTCAAGAATTCGTGGACAACTATTTAGTAAGGTTCAATGCTGACACTGTTGTGGCAGGTACTGATCATACTTATGGTGCTAAGGATGCAACAATGGACTTACTACCTAATTATGCAAAGGGTAGATTTGACGTAGTCGCAGTTGATTTAGCTGATTATGAATTAGAAAAAATCAGTTCAACTAGAATTAGAAAGAATCTAGATGAAGGCCATATTCAAACTGTTAACCATTTGATGGGCAGACCTTTTCAAACTGGAGGAACAGTTGTCCACGGTTTTGCACGAGGGCGTGAATTAGGTTATCCAACTGCTAATATCCAACATGATGAATTACAATGGCTACCCACTATCGGTGTTTACGTTGTTGACGTATTTATCGGTGACAAGAAGTACCATGGGATGGCCTCAATTGGAAGAAACGTCACCTTTGGTGATAAGAATCCAATCACGGTTGAAATTAATATTTTAGACTTTAATGACAATATTTACGGTGAAGTTTTAAAGGTAGATTGGCTATATCGCATTCGTGGTGAGGTTAAGTTTGAAGGAATCGATAAACTAATTAAACAGCTTCAATCAGATGAAGATTTCACTCGTCAATATTTCGAAAATAACTAGTCTTTTTCTTGACTTATATAGATGGCTTTGGTAAATTAATAATTGTGGTTAGCACTTAATACAGAAGACTGCTAAAGGTGCTAATCGATAAGGAGTGATCGGGTATGCTTACTGAAAGAGAAAAAATGATTTTGAAAATCATCGTTAATGATTATACAAAATCAGGTGTTCCTGTTGGTTCAAAGGCATTATCCAGTCAATTACCAATACATGTCAGTTCAGCAACCGTAAGAAATGAAATGGCATTTCTAGAAGAGATTGGTTTAATTACCAAGAATCATTCTTCATCGGGACGTGTTCCATCAATTGAAGGTTATCGTTACTATGTTGATAACTTGTTGAATCCAAATCCAATTGATAATAGTGATATGATGATTATTCAAAATTCATTATCAGGAAGATTTAGACAAATTGATGAAATCGTTCAACAATCAGCTGACATTTTATCTAACTTAACAAATTACACTGCGTTGACTCTAAAGCCGGAACAAGAAACAACTCCCATTTTAGGGAGCTTTCGTCTAGTTCCACTTGGCAATCATAAGGTAATGGCAATTTTAATTACCGATAATGATGAGGTCGTTAACCAAGTTTTCCACATTGATGGAGACTTGGGCGGTGATAAGTTAGATGCCGTTGTCAGAATGATAAACGATAAGTTAGCAGGGAAGCCTTTAGACGAAGTTATTACTAAGTTAAAGACAGAAATCGTACCTGAAATTCTGAAGTACGTTAATAACCCTGATAGCTTAGTTCAAACTCTTGATGATGTTTTGATGCAAGCTTCTACTAATCAGTTTTATATCGGTGGTGAATTGAATCTATTGAGTTTTACTGATAATAATGACATCAGTTATCTAAAGCCAATTTACTCATTGTTAAATGATACTGATGATGCTGCGAAGTTCATCAAGAGTTCTGATAATTCTATTTCGGTTCAAATTGGACCGGAATTGAGCAATGATCTACTAAAGGATTACAGTATTATCACTGGTTCCTATGATGTTGGACCACATGGAAAAGGTGTTATTGCCGTGCTAGGTCCTACTAGGATGCCATATTCAAGAGTAATTGGAATCGTTGATGGATTTAGAAATGAATTATCAAAGAAACTGAGAAATTATTATGATAAATATAATCAGTAAAAGGAGGCATTCATTTGGCTAGCAAGAAGGATGATGAAAAAGACCTAGAAAAGGCAACTTCAAAGAAAGAAGCTGCTAAGGACAAAGGCGCCGACAAAAAGAAGGACGCCAAGAAAGATAAAAAGGATTCATTAGAAAAACAAGTTGAAGAACTTCAACAACAAGTTGAGGACTTCTCCGACAAGTATCTTCGTGCTGAAGCAGAAATGCAAAACATGCAAACACGATTCAAGCGTGAACGTGCAGATATCTACAAGTATGATGGTCAAAAACTAGCAACTAGTATCTTACCTGCAATGGATAACTTGGAACGTGCTTTGGGTGTTGAAGTTTCAGATGATAGTGGAAAGCAATTAAAACAAGGTGTTGAACTTGTTCTAAAGCATTTCAACAAAGCATTATCTGAAAATGGCATTGAAGAAATTGATGTCTTAAACAAGCCATTTGACCCAAGCGAGTGTCAAGCGGTTCAAACAGTTTCTGCAGATGATGATCATCCGGCAGACACTGTTGTTGAAATTTTACAAAAAGGCTACAAACTAGCTGATCGTGTTATTCGACCATGCATGGTTGTAGTTGCTCAATAAAAAATAATCAAGGAGATAATAAATTATGGCAAGTAATAAAATTATCGGTATCGATTTAGGTACTACTAACTCAGCTGTTGCTGTTCTTGAAGGTAAAGAACCAAAAATCATCACTAACCCAGAAGGTTCACGTACAACTCCATCTGTTGTTGCATTTAAAGATGGTGAACCACAAGTTGGTGAAGTTGCTAAGCGTCAAATGATTACTAACCCAAACACCATTGCTTCAATTAAGAGTCACATGGGTGAAGAAGGTTACACTGTAGATGTTGATGGTAAGAAGTACACTCCACAACAAATTTCAGCAATGATCCTACAATACATCAAGGGATTCGCTGAAGACTATTTAGGTGACACTGTTAGCGAAGCTGTTATCACTGTTCCTGCATACTTCAATGACTCACAAAGACAAGCAACTAAGGATGCTGGTAAGATTGCTGGTTTAGATGTAAAACGTATCATCAACGAACCAACTGCTGCATCATTAGCTTACGGTCTAGACAAGCAAGACAAAGATGAAAAGGTTCTTGTATATGACCTTGGTGGTGGTACTTTTGATGTTTCCGTTCTTGAATTAGGTGACGGTGTATTCCAAGTACTATCAACTAATGGTGATACTCACTTAGGTGGGGATGATTTTGATAAGAGAGTTATGGACTACCTAGTAGAACAATTTAAGAACGAAAATGGCATCGATTTATCACAAGACAAGATGGCATTACAAAGACTAAAGGATGCTGCTGAAAAGGCTAAGAAGGATCTATCAGGTGTTTCTGAAACTGAAATCAGTCTTCCATTCATCTCATCAGGTGAAAATGGTCCACTTCACTTACAAACTACACTATCACGTGCTAAGTTTAACGAATTAACTTCTGACTTAGTTGACAAGACTAAGGTTGCTTTTGACAACGCTCTAAAGGATGCTGGTCTAAGCACTTCAGATATTGATGAAGTTATCCTAAATGGTGGTTCAACTCGTATTCCAGCTGTTCAAGAAGCTGTTAAGAGCTGGACTGGTAAAGAACCAAACCACTCAATCAACCCTGACGAAGCCGTTGCTTTAGGTGCCGCTGTTCAAGGTGGTGTTCTAACTGGTGATGTTAAGGACGTTGTATTACTTGATGTTACTCCACTATCATTAGGTATCGAAACTATGGGTGGTGTGTTCACTAAGTTAATCGATAGAAACACAACTATCCCAACTTCTAAGTCACAAGTATTCTCAACTGCCGCTGATAACCAACCAGCCGTAGATATTCACGTACTACAAGGTGAACGTCCAATGGCAGCTGATAACAAGACTTTAGGTCAATTCCAATTAACTGACATTCCAGCTGCACCTCGTGGTGTTCCTCAAATCGAAGTTAAGTTTGATATCGATAAGAATGGTATCGTAAACGTTTCTGCTAAGGACAAGGGTACTGGTAAGGAACAAAAGATTACCATCAAGGATTCAAACGGTCTATCAGATGATGAAATCAACCGTATGATGGATGAAGCTAAGAAGAACGAAGAACAAGATAAGAAGCGTAAAGAAGAAGTTGATTTGAAGAACGAAGTAGATCAATTAATCTTCCAAACTGACAAGACTCTAAAGGATGTTGAAGGTAAGGTTTCTGAAGATGAAATCAAGAAGGCTAAAGAAGCTGAAGATGCATTGAAGAAGGCTAAAGAAGACAACAACTTAGACGAAATGAAGGCTAAGAAGGATGATTTGAGTCAACAAGTTCAAGCACTTGCTGTTAAGTTATACCAACAACAACAAGAACAAGGTTCAGATCAACAAGGTAACGCAAACGATTCATCAGACAACAAGGGTAAAGACGACAACACTGTTGACGGCGATTTCCATGAAGTTCATGATGATGACAAAAACAATAAGTAATTAGATTACTTTAAAAAGGGTCAAAGTCTGACTTGTTGGGCTTTGGCCTTTTATTTCAAAATGAAGGTTATGGGGGATAAAAATGGCAGATAAGGATTACTATTCAATTCTGGGAATATCAAAAGACGCCAGTCAAGATGACATTAAGCATGCTTATCGCAGAATGTCTAAGAAGTATCATCCTGATATCAACAAAGAACCCGGTGCTGAAAAGAAGTTTAAAGAAATTAATGAAGCATACGAAGTGCTAAGTGATGAACAAAAGCGTCGTAACTACGACCAATTTGGTTCAGCTGATGGCCCAGCCGGTGGTTTCGGCGGAGGTGCCGGAGGCTTCGGTGGCGGAGCTGGAGGATTCTCCGGTTTCGGTGGCGGCGGTTTCGACGACATCTTTAGCCAATTCTTTGGTGGTGGAGCAAGAGGAGCTCAAAGAGATCCTAATGCTCCGGTTAAGGGTAGAGATCTTCAATACCAAATGACAATCAATTTTGAAGATGCCGTTTTCGGTAAGAAGACTACTATCAGATATGATAGAGAAGCTAAGTGTGATACCTGTGAAGGTTCAGGTGCAAAACCAGGAACTCATCCAGAAACTTGTCACCAATGTAACGGTAGTGGTTACGTCACATCAGTTCAAAATACTCCATTAGGCCAAATGCAAACTCAACACCCATGTCCTACTTGTGGTGGAACTGGTAAAGAAATCAAAGAAAAGTGTCCAAAGTGCGGTGGATCAGGTCATATGCAAGAAAGTCACAAGGTAGAAGTAAACATTCCTGCCGGTGTTGACGACGGACAACAAATGAGACTACAAGGCCAAGGTGAAGCCGGTGAAAACGGTGGACCTTACGGTGACTTGTTTATCGTATTTAGAGTAAAACCAAGTCGTGACTTCGAACGTGATGGTGCTGACTTGCATTACTCTCAAGACATCTCATTTACTCAAGCAACTTTAGGTAGCACCATTAAGGTTAAGACCGTCTATGGTGATGTTGAAATGAAGGTTCCAGCTGGAACTCAATCAAACACTACCTTTAGATTAAGAGGAAAGGGAATGCCTAAGATTAACAGTAGTTCAAAGGGTGATGAACTAGTTACTGTTAAGATTGTCACTCCTAAGAGTTTAAACAAACAACAAAAACAAGCTCTAAAGGCTTTTGCTGAAGCATCTGGTGAAGAAGAATACAAAAATGGTGGATTCTTCGAAAAAATGAAGGATGCCATGAACGGCAAAAAATAAATTAAAGGGTCGCATTCGCGGCTCTTTTTTTGTGACTAAAAAGAATTTTTACGGCATTATTTAGTTTGTGCATTGTCTTTTTGGTTGTTATAATTGTATTAATACATTACGTTGAAAGTAGGAATAAACATGGACATAGCAAAAATGAAGGAACATCAAAAATACATTCGTAACTTTTCGATTGTTGCTCATATTGATCATGGTAAATCTACTTTAGCCGATCGAATCTTAGAAATGACAGATACTGTCGCAAAAAGAGATATGCAAAACCAATTATTGGATGACATGGAATTAGAAAGAGAACGTGGAATCACAATTAAGTTGAATGCAGTGGAGCTAAAGTACCATTCTAAGGATGGTCATGACTATGAATTTCATCTTATCGATACACCGGGACATGTCGATTTCTCATATGAAGTATCAAGAAGTTTGGCTGCTTGTGAAGGTGCCGTTTTAGTTGTCGATGCCGCTCAAGGTGTTGAAGCGCAAACTTTAGCCAACGTTTACTTGGCAATTGATGATGATTTGGAAATTGTTCCTGTTATTAATAAGATTGATTTACCTTCTGCACAACCAGATATGGTTAAAAAAGAAGTTGAAGATATTATTGGTATTGATGCCGAAAATGCTGTTTTAGCTAGTGCTAAAAAGGGAATCGGAATTGAAGACTTATTGGAACGAATCGTAGAAGAAGTACCTTCGCCTCAAGGTGATTTAGATGCACCATTAAAGGCACTTGTATTCGATTCTGTTTACGATGATTATCGTGGAGTTGTTCTAAGTGTTCGTTTACGTGACGGTGTCGTTAAACCAGGTGACAAGATTCGACTAATGAACAGTGGTAGTGAATACGAAGTTACCGAAGTCGGTGTGAACTCACCACATCCTGTTCAAAGAGATTACTTAATGGCAGGAGACGTTGGTTACATCACTGCAAGTATCAAGGATATTAACCAAACTCGTGTTGGTGATACTGTTACTAATGCCGATCATCCTGCTGATGAACCATTACCAGGTTACCGTGAAATGGAACCAATGGTTTACTCTGGTTTATACCCAACTGACAATGCTAAATTTGGTGACTTAAGAGAATCACTTGAAAAACTTAAGCTAAATGATGCTGCTTTAGAATTCGAACCTGAATCATCACAAGCACTTGGATTTGGTTTTAGATGTGGATTCTTAGGGATGCTACACATGGATGTTGTGCAAGAACGACTAGAAAGGGAATTCAATCTTGATCTAATCACCACTGCACCATCCGTTACTTACCACGTCTTTACCACCGATGGGCAAAGAAAAGATGTTGAAAACCCATCAGAAATGCCAGATGCTTCAGAAATTAAGGCAGTGGAAGAACCATACGTAAAGGCAACCGTAATGGTACCTAACGATTATGTTGGTGCCGTGATGGAACTTTGCCAATCACGTCGTGGTCAATTTGAGACAATGGAATATATTGATGATTACCGTGTTAACATCATGTACTCAATTCCATTATCAGAAATCATCTTTGATTTCTTTGATAAGTTGAAATCAACCACTAGAGGATATGCTTCACTTGATTATGAATTGGGTGACTACAAGCCATCTGACTTAGTTAAGATTGATATCCTATTGAACGGTGAAAAGGTCGATGCGTTAAGCTTTATTTCTCACCGTCAATTCTCAGCTAGTCGTGCTCGAGTAATCGTTGAAAAACTTAAGAAGATTATTCCACGTCAAAACTTTGAAATTCCAGTTCAAGCTGCAATTGGTGCCAAGGTAATTGCTAGAACTAATATCAAGGCATACCGTAAGGATGTTACTGCTCACCTATATGGTGGTGACAGAACTAGAAGAATGAAGCTACTAGAAAAGCAAAAAGCTGGTAAGAAGCGTATGAAAGCTGTTGGTAAAGTGGAAATTCCACAAGCCGCATTTATGGCTGTTCTACAAACTGATGAAGAAGAAAGCGATAAAAAGTAATTGACTTCATAAGAAATTATCAGTATGATATATTAAAAATATAGAGTCTTTAATTTAGTCCCGTGAGGCTGATAAGATTAGCGAATTTAATAAAAAATTTGTGAAGGTCTATTCGTTCTAGGGATGAATGGACCTTTTTTTTGCTAGGTTAAAGCTCTGAAATCATTTAGGAGGATTGGTTATGAATAATAAAAATTCAGACACCATTTTAGATGTTCACGATAAGCCAGGCTTTTGGCTTTGGATAGGTTTATCTCTTCAACACATGTTTTCAATGTTTGGTAGTACAGTAATCGTACCTTTATTGGTAGGACTTAGCCCAAGCATCGCCTTGTTTACTTCAGGAGTGGGGACTTTAATTCACATTCTAGTAACACAAAAGAAGATTCCAGCATATATGGGATCTAGTTTCGCATTTATTGTACCGATGAAATACTTGATGCAAGTAACCGGATATCCTGGGATTGCTCAAGGGGTAATTGCAGTTGGGGTTATTTATCTAATTGTTGCGTTGGTAATTACCATGATTGGTTCAGATTGGATTGATAATCTACTTCCAGCTGTTGTGGTTGGACCGGTTGTAATCGTAATTGGTTTATCACTAGCATCTAGTGCTGCCAATGATGCCATGTTAAACAATGGTAATTATGACTACAAATATGTTTTTGTGGCTTTGGTGACATTATTGTTAGCTATTTTCTTCAATATGTACTTGAAGGGCTTCCTTGGTTTTATGCCAATCTTATTAGCGATTGTGTGTGGATATGTATTATCAATTGCGATGGGATTAGTTAACTTAAGTACAATTGCTAATGCACCATGGTTCTCAATGCCAAAATTTGAAATTCCATTCGTTTCATATAATGTGAAATTTGAATGGGGTGCAATTATTGCGATTGCACCAATCGCCTTTGTTACCATCACAGAACATTTAGGCCACTTGATGGTGCTAGACGAATTGACAGGTAGAAATTACTTTAAGGATCCTGGTTTAAACAGAACACTAACAGGGGATGGATTAGCCTCAATGTTCGCTGGATTGGTTGGTGGACCAGCCGTAACCAGTTATGGCGAAAACATTGGAGTAATGGCAATCACTAAGATTCACAGTGTGTACGTATTGATTGGTGCAGCAGTATTTGCCATCTTATTCTCATTTGTGAACAAGTTAAATGTGTTAATTATGCAAATGCCACTCCCAGTAATTGGTGGAATCAGTTTCTTATTGTTTGGAACAATTGCTTCTAGCGGAATTAAAATTATGATTGAAAACCAAATTGACTTAGCAAATAAGCGTAATTTGATGATTGTTTCGACAATTTTAGTTATTGGGGTTGGTGGTTTCATGATTAAGATTGGAACATTGCCACTAAACGGTTTAGCAGTGTCTGTAATTTTAGGAATTTTATTGAATATTATATTACCTAAGAAATAGTAAAGATTATTAAATACCAATTAAAAACGGTGCTTTTAGTGATATAATGCAGATAGGTAAATTAGAGAGAGTTTGCCGCATTATTAAGACTATATGCCAAGTTTTAATTGGTATTTTTTTATTGGAAAATATAACAAGAGAGGCACTTAAATATGAATGAACCATATCTATCCGTGATAGTGGCCTGCTATAACGTACAAGATTACATTGAGAAATGTCTGTCATCCATTGCTAATACTAATTTCCCTATGGAAAGCCTTGAAGTATTGATGATTGATGATGGATCAACTGATAATACAAGCAAAATTATTGATGACTTTGCAAATAAATATGATAGCTTTAGAGCACTACATAAAGAAAATGGTGGTTTAAGTAACACCAGAAACTACGGAATGAAGCATGCTAGAGGAAAATACATTGCCTTTGTTGATGGTGATGACATTGTTCCATCTAATGCTTATCCTTCAATGGCGTTTAAGGCACGTCAAAATGACTCAGACTTAGTTGTAGGTTTCGTTAAACGATTTGATAAGGATCGTTACCAAAACTCATACCTACATTCTTTTGCTGTGCATGATGATTACGATAATACACACATTACAACCAATCACGACTTGATTTATGACACAACCAGTTGGAACAAATTATACAAGCGTTCTTTCTTGCTGGATAACAGTATCAAGTTTGTCGAAGGCATTATCTATGAAGATATTCCATTTTCAATGGAAGCCCATCTAAAATCACATAAGACTTCAGTTGTAGAAGACGATGTCTACGAATGGAGATGGCGTGAAAGTGCCGATTCAATTACGCAAACAAGAAGTGCACTTTCTAACTTCGAAAGTCGACTAAGTTCACTTAGAAGAACATTACAAATTATTTTGGATAATGGATTTAGTGAAGACGATTCGTTTGTTCAAGACTTTAAGTATAAGGCACTATTCTTAGACCTATTCATCTTCACACAAAGTTTAGGTGACAATAGTAGTGACTATATTTACCAAGCTCAAGAAATGGTTTATAAGTTCCTAAGAGACTGGCAACTATGGGATTCAGAAATCTTCTATCGCTTGCCTGTAAAGCAACAAATTTTATACACGGCCATCAGAAATAACGATGTCGATGTTATTAATGATATTTCTTATCGTAAACGAATTGGTGAATTCAAGCATTCAATTGGTGGGACAAACTACAGATTGATTGCTCCTGAATTGGGTGATGAAAAACGCTTAGTTGATAACGTTAATTTAAGCGACAATAACAGTCACTTTAACCAAAAGATTAGAGATGTTGAGTTCACAAACATTGATAATGGTGATATTAAAATTGATGGTGCATTCAAGATTACCAAACTACATTTAGTTAAGAAATCATTCGGTGACGGTAATAAAAATGAATCACTACAAGCAAGTTTGATTAATGTTAAAAATAAAAAGACAGTTAAAGTTCAAATTAAGAGGGTGGAAAGTCCTTTTGTTAAAAGATCTTTGAAACCAAATGCTAAGTACAATAATGCTGACTATGAAATTTTATTCAACATTAAAAAAGCAATTGATACCCTTGGTGTCGGAACATGGAAGATTCAAATTAAGAATACCGTTGATAACCACATCATGGTAAAAGATTTTGCAACCAGTCCAATCGAAAAATTAGCACAAAAAACCATCATACCGTTTGAATACAACGGGGTAAAAGTAATCACTAGATTTAATAGTGTTGATTCACTTGTGTTTGAAGTGATTGATTTAAATTCAGATACAGATAGACGTCCTGTTGTTAGTTATCCAACTGTCAGCGAGGATAAGCAAGAGTTAAGTTTTGATGTTGATAACATGGATGTGTCTGGTTACAATGCTGTCTTAATGGCTGAAAATGGAGTTACTATCCATTCAATTGATCAAAGCAAGAATAGCTTTGCATTCAACATTACAGAAATTAATGGAAAAGCCCGTAACCAAGAACTTAAGTTAGTTATCTTAGATAACTTTACCCATGCTGAAATGAACTATTCATTCTCTTCTAACAAGATTAATCAACAAATTAATCTAGACCACGGGGATGCCCTATCCATGTTCTATGGTGATATCAAGAACATGCAACTAATGATAGAAGAAGCACCATTCGTGGCAAAGAAGGTAACAGTCGATGCTGAAAATGTTCTACATGTTTCAGCAAAAATGAACAATTCAATTGATCCTAATGGTGTTTTAGTCTCTCAAGCTCACGTTGAGTTAATTAGTGCAGATAAAGCAACCAGAAAGGTATTGGATCCAACAATTAACCACTTCCAAATTAATGGTGAGAATTTCGATTTTGATTTTGCACTTACTTCTGAAAATATGGAACAGTTAGACTTGCTTGAAGGGGACTACCAATTTAAGGTTTATCTTCAAGTTGATGGCAAGGCACATACCTACCGCATTAAGTATTCAAAGAAGTGTCGCATTAATACAACTGAACTACCATTTAATGGCAAGTCTAAGATTTTTTATGCCGTTAAAAAGGATAAGAGCATGAACCTTGTCTTCAAGGTAGTTCAACCATTCTTTGGAGCGATGGATGCTAAGAAGGGCCTACGTGCCATTTCTTACTCTGTTTTATATCCATTGATGAGATTACTACCACTTAGAAACGTAATGATCTTTGATTCATACTGGTCAAGTAAGTTTGACAGTAATGAAAAGTTAATGTACCAATACGTTGAAGAAAATCATCCGGAAATCAAACCAGTTTGGATCTTTAATAACATCGAAACTAAGATTACCGGTAATGGTGAAAAGGTCAGAGTTAATACATTTAAGTACTGGTACTACTTAGCTGTATCTAGATACATTATTCAAAATACCAATATGCCTAACCGTTATGCTAAACGTAAGGGACAAATTGAAGTAGAAACCCTTCATGGTACTTTCTTAAAGCATATGGGATTTGATGAACCACACTTTAAGTTTGGTAGTAATAAATTGCAAAACCGTTTTGCAATGAGAAACAGACGTTGGGATTACTTGGTAGTACCATCTGATTATATGGAAACCACTGCTAAGCATGCGTTTAATTACAGCCAAAAGATTATTAAATCTGGTTTCCCTAGAAATGATGAATTATATGCAAACAACAATACTGATTACATTAATTCAATTAAGAACAAACTAGGAATTCCACTAAACAAGCGTGTCATTTTATATGCACCAACATTTAGAGCGGATGGTGGATTTGAATTCAAGCTAGACTTGGACAAATTACAAAAGAAACTATCGGATGAATATGTATTTCTTGTGCGTCTACATTACTTTGTAGCTCATTCAAATAGTTTCTACAGTAATCCTGGTTTTGTATACGACGTTAGTGATTACGAAAACATCAATGATTTGTATTTAATCAGTGATGCGATGATTACAGATTACTCCTCAGTAATGTTTGATTACGCTCATTTAAGACGTCCAATGATTTTCTACGCATACGATGCGGATTGGTACTTGGATGAAACTAACCGTGGTGTCTACTTGGATTACTACAAACAAATGCCTGGACCAATTGTTAAGACCGAAGACGAATTAATCGATCGAATTAAACACATTGATTCAGTCTCAGATAACTACGTTGAACAAATGAACACATTCTGTGATGAGTTTGCTCAATACGGTCTTAATGGGGATGCAACTCAACAAGTTGTTGAAACAGTCTTGGCCACTCAAAAAGAAGATTTAGATCAAGAACCAGCCAAGAGCTTATTATTTAAGAAGATTGGTCATTTCTGGGATACTAACTTCTTCCAAGCTAAGTTGTTGAATGAATTGTCAAAACGACTTTCTAAGAAGGATATCGTAATTTTCGATAGTTTCTTCGGAACCCAATATTCAGACAATCCAAAGGCAATTTATGAATACATGAAGGCAAACTATCCTGGCTTCAAGCTATATTGGAATGTGAACAAGGAAGACCGTGAATTCTTTGAACTAAACCAAATTCCATATGTAACTAGATTTGGTTTCAAAGGAATACTAAAACAAGCAAGAGCTAAGTATTGGGTTACTAATTCACGTCGTCCATTTAGATGGCATCCAAGTAAGGACACTGTTGTGCTTCAAACTTGGCACGGAACACCACTAAAGACAATTGGTGCTGACGTCATGAAGGTTACAATGCCAGGTGTTAACGTTGCTAAGTACCATGAAGAAGTCTTCAAGGATAACAGAAGATGGACTAGATTGATTGCACCTAATATGTACTCAGCAGAAATTATGCAACGTTGTTTTAGAATGCAAGCTAGTCAAATTCAATTAGATGGATACCCAAGAAACGATATTTTAGTAAATCATACTTCTGATGATATTGCTGAAATCAAAGAAGACTTAGGTATTGAAAGCGGCAAGAAGGTTATTTTATATGCACCAACTTGGCGTGATAATGAATACATTAAAAATGATGAGTTTACCGCTAAGCTACACCTTGACTTACAAAAGCTACAAGATCGTTATCAAGGTAAGGCAGTTGTACTAGTGAGAACCCATTACTTAATTTCTAACAACTTAGACTTAAGTGATTATCAAGGATTTGCACTAAATGTGAGTGACTATCCTGATATCGCTGAATTGTATCTAATCAGTGATGTGTTGATTACAGACTACTCATCAGTAATGTTTGATTACGCAACATTAAAACGTCCAATGATTTTCTTCACTTATGACTTAGAAGATTATGCGAATGCAATTCGTGGATTCTACTTTGATTTCATTAAGGAAGCCCCAGGTCCAATCGTTAAGACTAATGATGAAGTCATCGAAAGTCTTGATGATATATTCAACAACGGATGGGAACCTGATGATAAGTATGAGGACTTCTACAAGAAGTACTCATCTTGGATGGATGGAAATGCATCTAAGCGCTCTGTTGAAAAGATGTTAAGTAACCATAGTCTTGAAACTTTCTATAGTGATGATTTATCAGCACAAGAACTAAGTAATCAAATGATTGCTGAAGACGGTGCAACACTATGGTCAAAAGATAAGGACTTCGCTAATTATCGTGATAATCATTTTGTTAAGTATCTTGATGGCGATAAAGAAGTGAAGGTTATTAAGACAGCCCAATTATGTGATAGACAATTCAAAGAATTCCTAGGTGCTAAATACGCACTAGTTACTTTAGATGATCATAATTACTGGATTAATACAGAAGAATTAAGTAAATAAGATTGAAGCGTCGGTGATTTATCACCGATGCTTCTTTTTTTATAAAAAAGATTGAGCTTTTTTATGAAAGGGGTTTATTTTATTTTTAAAATGGTTTATAATTTATTTTGTTATAAAGTTCACAAACAAAAAACAAGTGATGATTATTACAAAAATCATTTGATGATGCCGATTGAATTAATTGATAATCGAGGTAATTAACTTGATTTTATAATATTTCATGTTATTATTTATTTGTTAATTAAGTTTGTGCTTTATTGCACTAAGTCTTTGTTAGTTGAATAGCTTTCAAACGCTAGATAATTTTTTCACAATTAAAAAACAATATTAAAATTACAGGTAAGGGGTATTTCTATCATGCAAATTAGTGCAAGTGCTACTAAGTCAAAAAGAACCATTTCTTGGACAAGCTCTATAATTTACTTTTTAATTTCACTAGTTATTAACTCATTGGGGAATGTTTTAACACTAGTAACTAGTGCCAAAATTCATCCATCATTTCTAGGATCAGCTTATTGGACAGCTGCTGAAAACAACTTGGGATTTGCTGTTTTAGGTAATGGTAAATGGGTTTTATTCTGGGCATTCTTTGGACTAGGAATGTTAATTACAGTTCTTAACTCAATTTTAGTTGGAAAATGGAGCTGGAGCAGAGTTATTGGTAACGCTGCATTCTTAGGACCATTCTCATTATTAATCAACTACTTCAATGGAATTGTAAGCAGCTGGTTACCAGATGCACACGGAATTGGTATGACATTAGCATATGTATTACTTAACTTTATCGGTGTTTCATTTATTGCTATCGCAATTTCAATTTACCAAAGAGTTAACATTGCACTACATCCAGCTGATGATCTAATGCAAATTTTAAGATTTAAATACTGTGATGGAAATGCCTCAAAGGCAATGTGGTTCTCATACATTCCACCTACTATCATGGCAATTATCGCTATTGTAATTACTCATCAATTTAATAACTTTGGATTAGGAACATTATTCGCATTCTTCTTCCAAGGAGGAATTACAGGAATTGCTGATAAGCATGTCTTTACCAAACTAAAGCATCAAGCTCTTGATGTTGGAGAAGTAAAATAATAAATCTTAACGCCGGATTTCTGTGCTATTAACAGTCATTTGGCGTTTTTATTTATATCTAATATAGGTAGACAATTGAGCCAAGTTAATATAAAATTTATATAGAATGATTTATGGACAGATTATGCTTTATTAAAAAGCAATTGCAAAATATTAAAAATGGGGGTGTACAAACAATGCTTAATCGAACAAAAAAGTTTTTGAGAGATAATGGATACTACTACAAAAAGACTTACATTAGACCATTGCTTACTCCAGATAATGTTTACGTGTTTAGATTCGGAAAGAAACATTTGGATAACCGTTTAATCATCAGATACGGTCACAAATGGACAGGTAGACAAAAAATTAATGAAATTGATTTAAGACTTCATAAACAAAAACATCCACGAATTTTTAAGGATGAAAATTCATTGATGCTTTATTTGGAATCTCACTTGCAACAACATGAGGAAAAACTTAAGCAACTTAAGATTCAAGAACGACAAAAAACTGAGTCTAAGTAGTTCGACAATTAATCGGGGGTGTGTCCTATAGAAGGATGCACCTTTTTTGTAAAAGTTAACAGGGGTGTTTGAAATGGAATGGACTGAAATATCAGTATTAACAAATGATGAATCTCAAGATGCAGTTATTAACATCTTGATGGAATTTGGATCTTTAGGTGTGGAACTAGATTCAAAAGATGATGGGGTGCTAAGTATCAATTCATACTTCCCAGAAGATTTTGATATTAAATCCAAGGTGCCAGCAATTCAACAAAGAGTTGATCAATTAAAAGAATTTGGCTTAAATCCAGGAATGGGTAAGGTTGTTACAAAAGACTTAAATGATGATAAGTGGAACACTGAATGGGAAAAGTATTATCATGCCAAAAGAATTACCAGATTCCTAACAATCTCACCAGTATGGGAAGATTATAGGAAGGAATCTGATGACGAATTGGTAATCAAGTTAGATCCTAAGAAGGCTTTCGGAACAGGGGTTCATCCAACTACTGTTTTATGTCTTCAAGCGATTGAAAACATCATTAGAGAAGGTCAAAGCATCTTAGATATTGGAACTGGTTCAGGTGTACTAAGTATTGGTGCTAAATTACTAGGTGCAGGAGATATTGAAGCATACGACTATGATGACGATGCAGTTGTTTCTGCTGAAAAAAATGTCGCTTTAAATGGCTTTGCTGATGATATTAAAGTTAGTAAAAACAGCTTGTTAGATGGCATTACAAAAAAGGTGGATATCATTTTTGCGAACATGCTTCCAGAAGCTGTATTGCCATTAATTCCACAAGCAGTTAATAATCTAAATCCTGGCGGACAAATTATCATTTCCGGTATTATTAAGGAAAAACTAGATATTACCAACCAAACACTTACTGATAATGACTTCGTAATTGACCAAGTATCCATGTTGGGTGATTGGTGTGGAATTACAGCTCACTTAAGAAGGGATGATGAATAGATGCAACACTACTTTGCAGATCAAATATTAAGTAATGATACTGAATTTGAGGTTAGTGCTGATATCGCGCATCATTTTATGGGAGTGCTACGTTCTACAGAAGGTAATCGCTTCGAAATTGTTGATGGCAACCACCAATTATTTGTTGCTGAATTGACTGATAACGAAAATAATCTAGCGAAAGTTGTAGAAGCATCTGATAAAGATGTTGAGCTTCCTTCCGATGCGGTCATTATTTGTGGTTTGCCCAAAAAGGAAAAGGCGGAGTTAGTGGTTCAAAAGGCAACCGAATTAGGGGTTAAAAAGATTATCTTTACTCCTACTGATTGGGCGATTGCAAAATGGAACAATAAGGCTGAAAAGAAACTACAACGTTTTAGAAAAATTGCCAGAAGTGCTGCCGAACAATCACATCGTAATGTAATTCCAGAAGTTGAATACATTAATTCAATTAAGGAACTTGCCAATTACGATTTTGACCACCGATTAATTGCCTATGAAGAATCAGCCAAGCATGGCGAAAAATCTGATTTGATTAAGACACTAGATCAGACCAAACCAGGTGAAAGTGTTGCCATGTTCTTTGGCCCTGAAGGTGGAATCTCACCTAAAGAAGTAGAAACATTACAATCAATGGGATACCTAACATGTGGATTGGGTCCTAGAATTTTAAGAACTGAAACAGCACCATTTTACTTTTTATCTGCTTTATCAGTTCATATGGAATTAAACTCACTAGATTAATGATAGAATATAGAAAATAAATGATTGGAAGAAGGTTTTGGAAATGTCTGAACATAAAATTTGGTCTAAGGAAGACTTATTTAAAGAAATTTCCAGTTACATGAATGAACAACATGTAGGAATTGTTAAAAAAGCATACGAATTTGCGTCAATTTGTCATAAAGACCAATTTAGACAATCCGGAGAACCTTATATTGTTCATCCAATTCAAGTGGCTAGTATTCTAGCAACACTAAAAATGGACCCAGAAACTGTTAGTGCGGGTTTATTGCATGATGTTGTGGAAGATACTGGAGCAGAATTATCAGATATCGCTGAACTTTTTGGCAACGATATCGAATTAATTGTAGATGGTGTTACTAAGCTTGGTAAGATTAAGTATAAATCTAATCAAGAACAACTGGCTGAAAACCATCGTAAGCTATTATTAGCAATGTGTAAGGACATTCGTGTCATGATTGTTAAACTGGCTGACCGTTTGCACAATATGCGAACACTAAAACATTTAAAACCGGAAAAACAACGTCGTATTTCTAATGAAACATTGGAAATATACGCACCATTAGCGGATCGTTTGGGGATTGGTACAATTAAGTGGGAACTAGAAGATATCTCGCTTAGATATTTGAACCCACAACAATACTACCGCATTGTTCATCTTATGAACTCCAAGCGAGACGAACGTGTTTCATACATCAATGAAGCCGTTAAAGAGGTTAACCAACAAGTTAAACAAATGGGGCTTAAGAATGTGGAAGTCTACGGTAGACCAAAGCACTTATACTCCGTTTACCACAAGATGGTTATCAAGAAGAAACAATTCGAACAAATCTATGACTTATTAGCCGTAAGATGCATCGTTGATTCTATCAAGGACTGTTATGCGGTTTTAGGAGCCATTCATACTAAATGGTCACCAATGCCTGGCCGCTTCAAGGATTACATTGCGATGCCTAAAGCTAATATGTATCAATCCTTGCATACAACTGTTGTTGGTCCTGGTGGACGTCCATTAGAAGTTCAAATCAGAACTAAAGAAATGCACCAAATTGCTGAATATGGGGTTGCTGCCCATTGGGCATACAAGGAAGGCGCTACTGATGAAGTTAAGGAATCTTCTGATAATAACCGTTTGAACTGGTTCAAACGAATTATTGAACTACAAGAAGATACTGACAGTGCTTCAGATTTCATGGATGGCGTTAAAGGTGACTTGTTTGGAGATCACGTTTACGCGTTTACACCTCAAGGAGACGTTTTGGAACTTCCAAAGGGTGCTGGACCACTAGACATGGCTTACTTAATTCATACCGATATTGGTAACCATACCGTTGGTTCTCGTGTGAATGGAAAGATTGAACCTTTGGACTATCAAATCCAAACCGGGGATATCGTTGAAATCATGACCTCATCTAGTTCAGCTGGTCCTAGTCAAGACTGGATTAGTCTAGTTTCAACAAGCCGCGCTAAGCATAAGATTCGTCAATACTTCAAGACTAGAGACCGTGAAAAGAACGTCAATGCAGGAAGAGAAATATTGACCAAGGCCGTTAGGGATGCTGGTTATGATGTAAATGAAATCATGACCAAAGAACATCTTGAAGATGCAATTAAAGAAACATACTATAACCAAGTTAATGATATGTTTGCTGAGATTGGTTTCGGTAATAAACAACCAAATGGAATTGTTAATATTCTTACTGCCAGTATCAGAGATGAAGCTGAAAAGAAACGAATTGAACAACAACAAAAAGATATCTTGGAAAACCATCAAACAATTGAAAAATCAGCAGATGAGGTTAATAAGACTAGTAAAAGTAAAAAGCCTTCTGATGGAATTGTAATTGAGGGTGTTGATAATCTATTAGTTCGTTTGAGTCATTGTTGTTCACCAGTTCCAGGAGACGAAGTGGTTGGATACATCACCAAAGGTCGTGGGGTATCTGTTCACCGTAAGGACTGTCCAAATATTAATGATAACGATGAACGTTTGGTAAGTGTTACTTGGAACATTGCTTCAGACAATCATTCTTCATTTAGTGCTAACATCGAAGTACAAGGATACAATCGTAATAACTTGTTAAATGATGTTATCAAGAAGGTTAGCACTATTTGCAAACAAATCAATTCAATTGAAGGAAAAGTTGATCATGATAAGACTGCTACCATCTCATTAAAGGTTGGGGTAAGAAGCTTAGAACAATTGGATATGATTATCGACCACTTGAAGAATATTCCTGATGTATATGTAGTAAAGAGACCATTTATGTAAGGAGTTAATTATGCGAGTTGTACTTCAAAGAGTCAGTCACGCGAGCGTATCAATTGATAATGAACAAGTTGGTAAGATTAACCAAGGATATTTGTTATTAGTTGGTATTAAAGATGGTGACACCAAAGACGATATTGATTACTTAGTTAGAAAGATTAGCAACTTACGGATTTTTGCTGATGAAGATGGTAAGACTAACCTAAGTTTACAATCAATCAATGGTGAAATCTTATCAGTATCGCAATTTACTTTGTATGCTGATACTAAGAAGGGGAATCGTCCTTCATTCACCAAGGCTGGTAAACCTGAATTTGCATCAGAAATGTATGACCAGTTTAACCAAGCGTTAAGGGATGCTGGTAATCATGTTGAAACCGGTCGTTTTGGCGCAGACATGCAAGTTGATTTGCAAAATGACGGTCCGTTTACAATTATTTTTGATACTGAAAATAAATAAAAAGAGCTTGTTAAAGCTCTTTTTTAATTGGGGGAGAATAGTATGGACTTAATTTGGGATTTTGATGGAACAATTATGGATACATATCCAATTATGGTAGAAGCATTTGTTGATGCATTAGTTGATATGAGGATTGACGAATTCGAAATTGATGACTATGAAATTAATCAAGTTATGCGTCGTCATTCTTTAGCTACATGTGTGCAAAAGTATGCAGCGCATTTCAATATTGATGCGAACACCATTAGTGAAAAATATCGTGAATATGAAAAACAAAACGTGAAAGACGCCAACATCTTTGTGAATGTCGACAAAGTACTGGAACAAAATGTTAATAATGGTGGGAGAAACTTCTTATTAACTCATCGCGATGATGATGCCATTGCAATGTTGGCGGACGCAGGATTAAAGGATTACTTTACAGAAATGGTAACAAAAAATCAGGCCTTCAAAAGAAAGCCTGATCCAGAATCTGTTAATTATTTGATTAAGCATAACGATATTAATCGTGATGATTGCATGTTCATGGGTGATAGAAAATTAGATGTTGATGCAGCACATAATGCTGGAATTAAAGCATGTTTGTTCGATCCTGATGGAATGATTAATTCAACGGGTAACCCTGAAATAACAATCAATAACTACTATGACTTTTTACATCGTAACGACTAGTATTGACTAAGGATACTCTTTACTTCTAATCCGTATCCGCTGCCAAACATAACGTAGTGGGCAAGTAAGTAGAAGAATTGATAGTATTGAATCCTTCTCTTCCATCCAGAGTCAAGAGGATAAGTATCGTTGTATCCCTGATAAAAATCGGCATTGAATCCGCCAAATACGGTTGTGACACCAATATCGAATTCACGGTCACCATAGTAGACGTCCGGGTCGATTAGAATAGGATTGCCGTCCTCTAGAAATGAGAAGTTCCCACTCCATAAATCACCATGAAGAAGGGATGCATCACTTTGATGATTATCCATGTCCCTTTTGAAAGCGTCCTTTAACTTATCGAAGTGGTTTAAATCTTCTTTTGAAATTTCACGATTTTTAATCGCCATATCCATTAATGGATTCAAACGTTGTTTAATAAAGAAGTCAGTCCAATTATCCTGCCATGTGTTTGTCTTTGGCACGCGGCCTAACTTAAAGTCTTTATCTAAGCCAAAACGATCATTGTGGTGTTTATGAACATTAGCTAACATTTGACCTAATTGATATTGATCACCAAATGGTGATAGATTCATCCACTTTTGAATTAAGAAACCATCACCTTCAATTTCACCATAGTCAATAATTGTTGGTACGGTGGCATATTGGCCAATTAGTTTAATTCCTTCAACCTCATGTTCGAAGAATTCTTTTCCTTTATTAGGTTGGACTTTCATAAAGTATTTTTGGTTATCAGCAATGATTTCATAAGAATCATTGATATCACCACCTGAAACAGGGGTTAGTTTATTTACATTTTTAATTGGTAATTGTTCAAGCCATTCTTGTGTTAATTGCTTCATATATATCACCTCGACTCCATTCTACAATGGATTTAGGTTGATGCAAAACATGTGAGTTCTTGACTTTTTTGGTAAATTACATTAATCTAAAACATGAATAGAATACTCGCTGATGAAAAAAGAAGAGTACGGAATTTTCTTAGGTATAAGAGAGCGTTAGTTTGGTGAAATAACGACGAAAGAAATCCTGGAAAGACACTTTTGAGGCTAATGGCTAAGCCATTCGTAATTATACGTTACATAAGAGTTAAAAAAAGGTGGTACCGTGCTTTTTGCGCCCTTGTCTAAATGATTTTATTTAGACAGGGGCTTTTTTTATTCAGTTATTAAAGTTTGCGGAGGGATTATCATGCGATATCAACGTCCAAAAGGAACCGCAGATATTTTGCCAGGAACTTCTGAAAAATGGCAATTTGTTGAAGAAACAGCTAGAAAGTTGTTTGCGGCTTATCGTTACCAAGAAATAAGAACACCAATGTTTGAAAGCTTCGATGTTTTCTCAAGAACATCAGGTGAAACTTCAGATATTGTTACAAAAGAAATGTATGACTTTCACGATAAAGGGGATCGTCATATTACATTAAGACCAGAAGGAACTGCTGGTGTAGTTAGAGCGTTTGTTGAAAATAAACTATACGGTCCAGACACACCCAAGCCAGTTAAAATGTACTACATGGGACCAATGTTTAGATACGAACGTCCTCAATCTGGTCGTCAACGTCAATTCCACCAAATCGGTGTTGAAGCATTTGGTAGTGAATCACCAGAATTAGACGTAGAAGTTATGTCAATGGCCGTGAACTACTTACAAAACTTGGGTATTGATGACTTAAGAGTTGCTATTAACACTTTAGGTGATAAGCAAACACGTGCTGATTACCGTCAAGCATTGATTGACTACTTAGAACCACACTTTGAAGAACTAAGTGATGACTCTAAGGAACGTCTACACAAGAATCCACTTCGTGTGCTAGATAGTAAGGCCCCTGAAGACCAACTAATCGTTGATGGTGCTCCATCAATTTTGGATTACCTAACTGACGATGCGCAAAAGCATTTTGATAAGGTAACAAGATTATTAGATGATTTAGGCATCAAATATGATGTTGATCACACTATGGTTCGTGGACTTGACTACTACAACCACACAATTTTTGAAATCATGGCTAACGCTAAAGAATTAGGTGAAGGTTACACTACTATTTGTGCCGGTGGTAGATATGATGGTCTAGTTGAAGAACTAGGTGGACCACAAATGCCAGGTGTTGGATTTGGTTTAGGGGTAGAAAGATTACTTCTACTTATGGATTCAAAGGATTTCCAATTTCCAGATACATTTGGTTTAGATGCTTATGTGGTTGGAATTAGTGATGATGCTAGTGTAGAAGCACTTAAGGTTGTTCAAGCACTTAGAAAACAAGACTTTAAGGCTGATAAGGATTATCTAGCACGTAAACCAAAGGCACAATTCAAGAGTGCTGATAAGTTAGATGCTAAATTCACTTTAACTCTAGGTGATAAGGAACTAGAATCAAACACCATCCATGTTAAGAATATGGCTGATGGAAACGAAGTTACTGTCGACATTAATGAAGTAAAAGATAACTTTGCTGAATTGATTTCAAAGAACTTTAAATAAAAAACAAGATTAGGAGAGATATTATGAACCGAACAACTTATTGCGGTTTAGTAGACGAAAGCTATTTAAACCAAGAAATATGCTTAGACGGATGGGTTGCCAAACGTCGTGACTTAGGTAAATTAATCTTCGTTGACTTAAGAGACCGTAAAGGAATCGTCCAATTAGTATTTAGTGACAAGAACAGTGCTGAAGCATTGGAAATTGCTGATCAACTAAGAAATGAATATGTAATTGAAGTAAAAGGAACTGTTGTTGCCAGAAGTGAAAAGGAAGTTAACCCAGACATTAACACTGGTAAGATTGAAATTGCTGTTTCTGAAGTAAAAATCTTAAACAAGTCTGAAAACCCTCCATTTGATATTAAGGACAACATCACAGCTTCAGAAGAAACTAAGTTGAAGTACAGATACTTAGACTTAAGACGTCCAGAAGTACAACGTGGAATTATCTTGAGAAGTAAGATTACTCAAGCAGTTCACGAATACTTTAACCAAAATGGTTTCATTGATATTGAAACTCCTAACTTAACAGTTTCAACTCCTGAAGGTGCTCGTGACTACCTTGTTCCTTCAAGACTTTACCATGGTTCATTCTACGCACTACCACAATCACCACAACTATTTAAGCAATTATTGATGGGCTCAGGTTTTGACCGTTACTACCAAATTGCTCGTTGTTTCCGTGATGAAGATTTACGTGGTGACAGACAACCAGAATTTACTCAAATCGATATGGAAACCTCATTCTTGAATGCCGAAGACATCCAAGATTTAACTGAAGGCTTAATCATTAAGGTAATGAAAGATACTTTAAACATCGATATTAAGGCTCCATTCAAGCGTATTACTTGGCAAGAATCAATGGATCGTTTTGGTACCGATCAACCAGACGTTAGATTTGGTATGGAACTAAAGGATCTATCAGATATCGTTAATGACGTTAACTTCAAGGTATTCAGTGGCGCAATCGAAAATGGTGGTAAGGTAAAAGCTATTGCTGTTCCAGGTGGTGCTGACAAGTACTCAAGAAAAGATATCGACAAGTACGCAGCTTACGTTGAAAGATTTGGTGCCAAGGGATTAGCTTGGATGAAAGTTACAGACGAAGGCCTAACTGGTCCAATCGCTAAGTTCTTTGATGACCAAAGTGTCGTTGATCAAATGTTAGCAGCTACAGAAGCTAAGTCAGGTGACTTATTACTATTCGCTGCTGACAGAGAAAAGGTTGTTGCTGACACATTAGGTTACCTAAGATGTGCAATTGCTAAAGAACAAGACATGATTCCATCAGACGTCTTTGACTTCTTATGGGTTGTTGACTGGCCATTATTCGATTACGACGAAGGTATCGACAGATGGGTTCCAGCTCACCATCCATTCACTATGCCTAACGAAGGTGATGAACATTACCTAAACGACGGCGAAGATCCTCACAAGGCTCACGCTCAAAGTTATGACATTATCTTGAATGGTCTAGAACTTGGTGGTGGTTCAATCCGTATCCACACTAAGGAACTACAATTGAAGATGCTAAAAGCACTTGGCTTTACTAGAGAAAGTGCCCAAAAACAATTTGGTTACTTCTTAGATGCATTAGACTACGGTTTCCCACCTCATGGTGGTTTAGCTATTGGATTAGACCGTTTTGCTAGATTATTAGCACAAACAGAAAATATTAGAGATGTGATTGCATTCCCTAAGAATTCAAAGGCGACTGAACCAATGACTAACGCTCCAGCTCCTGTTTCTAAGAAACAATTAGAAGACTTAGGACTAGAAACTGAAGACGAACCAGAAGCTTAATAATAAAGAAAGACTTCCACTGTGGAAGTCTTTTTTTAATCCGTATTTATGTTATACTATTTTCATATTAAATGAGAGGTTATGAAACTTATGGACGATGTTCAAAGGATTTTAAGACGACATCAATACTTAGCGAAAGCATCAACTGCATTTATGTATGGAATCATGGTATCAATCGCCATGAATTTTTTCTGGACGCCAGGTAAAATCTACTCATCTGGTTTTACCGGTCTATCACAGTTGATTAATACTTTATCTGGGAGATTTTTACCATTTTCCATTTCTCCTTCGATTGGTTTATTTGTATTAAATATTCCATTTTTTATATTGGCCTGGAAACAAATTGGTCATCAATTTACATGCTTTACCATCTTAACTGTTTTTCTTGCCAGTTTTATGATTAAGTCACTTCATCCTGTTTATTTAACTAACGACCCAATGATTTGCGCAATATTTGGTGGGGTAGTGAATGGTTTCGGAACAGGAATGAGTTTGAAAAATGAAATCTCTACTGGTGGATTGGATATTTTAGGAATTGTTATTCGTCGGAAAACGGGTAGGAGTATCGGAACCATCAATATTGCTTTCAATATATTCATCATCACCGCTGCTGGATTCACATATGGATGGCCATATGCTTTCTATTCAGCAATTGGAATTGTGGTTAATGCTAAAGCAATTGACTTTGCCTACACTCGTCAACAAAGAATGCAGGTGTTGGTTGTAACTGATCATCCAAAGACGGTGATTGATAGCATTCAAAATCATATCCCACGTGGTATAACAATTATTCATGATGCTGAGGGAGCTTACAAGCATGATGAAAAGACAATCTTATTTACCACAATCTCGAGATATGAACTATCAGAGTTACAAGAAGCATTGGATGAATCAGATGAGCATGCATTTGCTAGTGTAACCGAGGCATCAACCATCATGGGGCATTTCTATGAACACAAGGTTGAATAGTTAAATGTAATAATTTTTCTACATTAAGTGTGATATAATACTGGATTGTGTGATAGTTTTTAAATATGGTGGGATCTGTTTTGAAGGTTATGTATATATTTTTAATTAGAATAGTATCTTTACTATTTTATTTCAGAAAAAAAGAGAATGTAATTTACATAATGAGCTTTGATAATAATCTTGGGCTGATTAAATCAATGGCTCGCCGATTGCCCAAAAATAAGCGGCTTTATGTATATTATGAATCATCAAGCGAAGCTGCAGCCACTGACTTGGCTGCATATGGAATTAAGACCGTTTTGTTTAGAGACGGTTTCAAATTAGTTTTTGATTTAATTCCTAAGATAATGGGAAGTAATGTTGTCTTTTGTGATAACTACTTTCCATTCATGGGTGGAATTGTCCATCCAAAGAATTTAAAAGTTGTTCAATTATGGCATGCCAACGGAGCAATCAAAAAATTTGGTTGGGAAGATGCTTCTACCAAGGGTAGAAGTGCTTCTGATAAACGTCGTTTTCAAAAAGTTTATAACAGCTTTGATGAATACGTTGTTGCTTCAGAAACGATGGGACATGTCTTTGAGAACAGTTACCATGTTTCTTTTGATAAAATGAAGATGATTGGTTATCCAAGATCTGATAGATTATTTAAGGAAA